>JAICTU010000763.1 GCA_025936205.1 Polyangiaceae bacterium
ATGGATGGACACACTCGGGTAGGAGACACGGGACAGGGACACCAACGGGCGCGAGGCGCGTGGTGGCCGTCCTGGTCGACGAGTGGTCCGGTTGCCGCTCATGTGTAAATCAATACAACGGCCCGGGACGGGCGTCCACCCCTTTGGGAGCCGGCCAAAGTGGGGTGCCCCCTGCGCGTGAACGCGCAGAGGCGTGCGAGACCATTGCGCCATAGTCATGCGCGCAGCGACGTTTTAGGTATGTCCGAGACCGTTCAGGCGTCTGAGCAGCCCAAGCTGACGAAGGAGCCATCGCCGGGCGGGGGCGCTCTGCTGAACGCTCCTGTGCCCGGAGTGCCAACCGGCGCGGATTTGAAGCTCCAGCTTGAGATTGATAAACTTCAGGCGGAAATCGCGGTCCTGCGCCGTCCGTGGTATCGCAACGCGCCGATTGTACTGACCGCGGCGACCGTCGTCGCTGGAGCGCTAGGGATTGGAATCCAGTACGTCAAATCGGACCGTGCCTACGAGCTGGCGAAGATCGAACGCGCACAGGCGCAGCTTGACATCGCGCAGCTCGCCGTCGAGAAGCAGAAGGCTGCCCGCGCAGTCGTCGAGGTAGGGCAACAAGCGCAGGCGCTCAGTGCGCGTCAGCATCAGCTGACGGCCAGCGTGGCGCAAGCAGAAAGCTCCCTCGCCACGGCCAGATCGCTCTTGGCGGGATCGCCGACGGCTAGTTCCAGCGAACAAGCCACGGCTGCGCAAGCGCTCCGGGCCGCAGCTTCAGAGCTTCGGTCACTTAAACAGGAGCAAGCGAGGGCGTCGCGCGCCGCTGCAGCGACGCAAGCCGCGCTTGCGGACATGGAAAACAAGCTCGCCGCGAATGACTCTACGCAGTACTTCGTCTGGCTCGGCTCGCGCCACGCGAATGGAACGCTCACCCCTAACCGCTTCCAGCTCGGGGCAATTCCGCTCAGCGGTGCGGTTATTCGGTCGGCGGAATTGGTGACGCGCTGGAAGTTTGAGAATGAGGGGCGTCCCGACTGGAAGTACGTGAACGCCGGTACCTTTCCGGCCGCAACACCCCTGATCTTGCTACGAATCGACTCGTTGCCCGTCGGAGAAAAAGACAGGGCGAACGGCTACACCCACATCTTGTGGGCGCGAGTCATTAAGCAACCGCAGTAGAACCTGGGTCTCGCAGCGCGGCGCTACTCACCGCGTGACAACGATGACGGGGAGCCCGGCCGCTGTGGCTAGGCTCCCCGCGTTCATCTGGGATGAGTATCCTGAATTCTTCCGGTGCGCGCGAAGCTGCCTACTTCTTCCGCAGCGTAGCTGCCTTCGCTCGAGCCTTCGGTCCAAGCACCTTCGTCTTCGTAACCTTCGCGGCGGCGACGGCACTGAGCAAACGCGGGTGGCCGATAGACACCCCCTTGCTTGTCTACCGCGCTCAGGCAGCTGGGGGCGGCTCAAGCTGAATCCCCTAATGAATACGGTAGTAGAGCTCGTGGTAGACCATGCTTGCCAGCGCTCGCAACCCAGCGTCCGAGTCGTTCTGATACATCGAATAGATACTCGCGAGCGCGCGTTCGCGGGCCGAACCATCGATGGGCTGCAAGCCAGTCAATCCTTCTCGGCCCCCGCTCGCAGACAGTGCCATCAGCTTTCCCGTGGAAGCCGCAGTGAAGTCAATGCCGGTTCCGGGGGAGATGTAGCGTGTGAGGAGGAGCAAGTAGCGTTGGCGTTTCGCGAGGGCCTGACTTTGATCGACCGCGAGCGCTCGCACGCTGTCGACCAATCGCCGATCAAAAAGGATGTACGCGTCCTGTGCGAGCACCGTGTCCTTCATAGAGCCAGCTGTCGCACCGCGAAGTCCAGTCGCAATGGCGCCAGGTGCGTCACCTGGGCACCCCAGAATGCGAGACGCCGCACGAAACATGTCCGCGCGCTGAGAGGTGTCGGCGACGAGGATCGCTTTCGCCTGGTTGCAGGTCATGCTGCCCTGCGCAACGAGGGGCGCTGGGCACGCAAACGCACTCGCAACAGCGACCGCTGCCGCCCATCGCTTGATCTCGCTCAGTGGAGAGTTAGTAGGCATAGGAGTCATTAGTACATGAATTTGCAGGATATGGTGCCGGTGTCGACGCTGCCTGGCTCTGTGCCGTGACCAAACGCGTACCCCTTGCCATCGGCACGCACTTTGGCCGAATCGGCCCAGCTCTTGACTGAATCGATGGTCACAGGAACGGGCAGCACGAGCGTGTCAAGGCGCTGCACCCACATCTGTGTCCATCCCGCTCTTTGACCGCGGATGTGCGACCACGCGTACGTGGTGTCGCTCACCCCTTCATGCTGGGCGACCCGGTCGCGGAATCCCGTCCAATATGGTTTTCCGCAGTACGGCTGCAGCGCGATATCGGGCTGTATCAGGTACCACTCGCTGTTAATCGCAAGTGCTTTTTCGTTCACGGAACTTTCTGCCCAGATGCGGCCCGGCAGCGCCTTGGTATAGCTCAGACCTTGGTTGGGTCCGTTGTCATTGATGCGCGGGAAGTAGGCAGGGATCGATATTGACTCCAGTGAATCAATGCCCGTGGTCGATTCTCCAAGCGCATCGGTGCCCGGAGCCGTTCCGGCCGCCGTGACCACTGGGTCGGTGAAACCGTTCGGCATGTCGCTGCCTCTCGGCAAGCGGCCGTCTTGCCAGCGGTTCGGTGTCAGCAGTAGCGGCTTCAGCTGCGTCGAGTCCCAATCACGGCTTGCCACGGTGATCATGATGCGTTGGGTCTCACCGGCGAACCTATAGACTTCCACTTGGCCGGACGTCACCACGGTGCCGCTCCACGTGGTCATGTTACCCACCACATTCGCGCGG
>JAICTU010000465.1 GCA_025936205.1 Polyangiaceae bacterium
CAAAATTAGTGAGCTGTTTGACGGAAAGAGGGTCGGAGGGCTCAGAGGACTGTCCTCGAGCTGGGCTGCGGACAGTGTTTGGAGTGCGCGAGGTGCGAATAGCGAGAAAAGAGCTGGACGCGTGCGAGCCCGCAGCTTCCTCTTGAAGCTGCGGGCTCGGGGTCGAGGCGAGTGGTCTCAGTAACGAGAGATCAGGAGCACTTGCGATCGTAGTCGTTGTAGCTGTCGTCGCTGTCACAGCCGTAGCTGTCTTCGCCGTAGCTCTTGCTGTCGTAGCAGTCGGAGTAGTTGTAGTCGCTCTTGCAGTAGTCGTAGCGCTTCTTGTCGTAACAGTGGCCGTAGTTGTTGTACTTGCGATGGCCGCCGCGATGGCCGCCGACGACCTTGCCGAGCTGAGCCTCATCGAGGACGTTGACGTTCGCGCTGCCGGACTGGTTGAGCTTGATCATGGTGGTGCTTCTCTCTCTCGGAACGGGCACCTCGCCGCGTCCCATGACCAGCACTCAAGCAGGCGTCGTGCCAGGCGTTTGAGCGTCGAATTTAGTGAGCTGTTTGACGAGAAGAGTGTCGAAGAGCTCCTGAGGACTGTCCTCGCGATGGGCGCGGACAGTAGTGGCTGTAGAGCGTGGTGGAAGCTTTTGAGCTGGCTCTACCTCAGGGCGTGTACACTTCCGGGCAGCGAGGCTTGGTGGCGTCCGCCGGGCACTTCAGCGCCTGGTAGAACTCCAGCCGGTGGAGCGGCGGTTCGTAGCCGGCCGGAATGGGCAGGTGCGAGACGCTGCCGAAGTAGTCGAGCGAAGCGTCGCGCCACCAGCGTGCTTCGTCGGCCTGAATCTTCAGATCGGCCGCGACCTCGTTGAAGCGCTGGTCGTCGATCTTGCCGCGAAGGCTGGCCCAGGTCGCCGCGAAGGTGCGCGCCGTGGAGACGCCGGCGCTGTAGCGATCCACCAATTCGTTCCACAGCGTGCGCCCGGAGCGCAGCGTCTCGTTCCAGCCCACATGGTGGAAGAAGAGCAGGAAGTCGTCGGGGACGCTGGCACGCTTTGCGAACAGCTCGCGCACCGGGCCTGCGTACTGCTCGACGGCGTTGCTGCCGCTCGCCGTGCGATCGAAGCCGATGCCCTGGGCGTCCGCTCTTGCGTAGTAGGTCGGGTTCCACTCCGCTCGTCGTTGGTCGCTCACCCACGGCCCGGGGCCGTAGTGGTGGTGCGTCGCCATCTGGTGTACGAGGCCGAGCGGCGTCATGTAGTTCACCAGCGCCTGGTGCGAGACCATCATCATGCCCGTGACGCGGCCGACCAGCTCGGGATCGTTCGAGAACGTCATGCGCACCCACTCTTCCGCGATGGCTCGCGAGGAGGCCTCGGGAGCCCACGCCAGTCGCCCGAAGGCGTACCAGTTGGCCTGGTTGAAGTGCGACCCCGTCCAGTCGCGGTCCGTGCCGACGTTGGACACTCCGGCGATCGCGCTGAGTTTCTGCCCCTGCAAGCTGCCATCGATCACCTTCGCCACCGTGGAGCCCGGCCCCTTCACCTGCGTATCGGCCTTCAGGACCTCCTCATAGAGCGGGCCGAGATAGGCGAGGTGGGTATCCTGTCCCAGGTACTCCTTGGTGATCTGCAGCTCCAGCGCGATCGGCGTGTGCGGCATGGCCCCGAAGAGCGGGCTGAACGGCTCGCGCGGCTGGAAGTCGAGTGGGCCGTTCTTGATCTGGATCATCACGTTCGGACGAAACTGCCCGTCGAGCGGATGAAACTCGTCGTAGGCCTGGCGCACGCGATCGGTGGGGCTGCTGGCGCTGTAGACGAAGGCGCGCCACATCACGATGCCGTTGTGCGGTGCGAGCGCGTCTGCCAGCAGGTTGGCGCCGTCCGCGTGCGAGCGCCCATAGTCTCGAGGGCCCGGCTGCCCTTCGGAATTGGCCTTGACCAGGAAGCCGCCGAAGTCGGGGATGGCCGTGTAGATCTCGTCCACCTTGGCGCGCCACCAGGCTCGCACATCGGGCCGCGCCGGATCGGCGGAGGGGAGCTTGCCGAGCTCGATCGGGGCGCTGAAGCGCGCGGTGAGGTACACCGCGATGCCGTACGGCCGCAGCTCATCGGCGATGGCCTTCACCTTGGCCAGGTAGGCTGGCGTCAGCACCTGCGCGTTGGCGTTGACGTTGGTGAGCACGGCGCCATTGATCCCGATCGAAGCGTTGGCGCGCGCGTAGTCGCGATAGCGGCTGGACACCGTTCCCGGCAGCGCGTCCCACTCCCACAGTGACGCGCCCGCGTAGCCGCGCTCCACCGTGCGGTCGAGATTGTCCCAGTGATCGAGGATGCGCCGCTGCACCCGGGGGGCGCTTTCGAGCGACAGGTTCGCGATCGCGCCGAACGTCTGCAGATGGCGCAGGAACGCGAACGCGCCATACAGCACGGCGATGTCGCGATTGCCTGCGATCACGATCGCTGGCTTACCCTCCACGCTCATCGAGCGGACCATGTAGCCATCCGGGCCGAGCGCTGGCAGCGCCTGCACCATCGGTGACGCCGCGATCTGCGCCGAGCTCTGCGGCGTGCCGATCAGGATGCTGCCCGGCTCAGCGAGTTGCTCGCTGCGCGAGACCTGGACCCCGAGCAGCCCGTTCATACCCGCCTCCAGCTCTTGCTGCGCGAGCCGCAGCGTCGGCGTGGATTGACTGACGACGATGGATTTCAGCGCCGCCTGGTAGGCGGCGAGCAGCGCCGGATCCGAGACCTTGGGATAGCGGAGCCAGAGCTGGTAGCCATCCTCGTTGGCGGGTTTCGCGGCCGCTTGCTGTGCGTTAGGAGCTCTGGCTGGCGCGCTCGCGGCGCCGCCGCACGCCCACCCCACCAGCCCCGCGAGCGCGATGCAGACGTACCAGCGCTTCATCGTCGCACTCCATTTCGAGCTGTCATGCGAGCAGGATGGCCAGAATTACCTGGACTTGGGAAGCTGGAACACCGGCGCGAGGTCGAGAACTGTCCTTTCTCTCATCCCGGACAGTCTTCCTTGCGCTCAACCCTCGCCCGGTGCGCCAAGTCCCTGATTTCACGCGCAGGCAAGGCTGGCACGCCCGCTGCTTTAGAGCAGGTCATGGGACGCGGCGAGGTGCCCGTTCCGAGAGAAGGAAGCACCATCATGATCAAGCACAACCCGGCCGGCAGCGCGAACGTCAACGTCCTCGATGAGGCCCAGCTCGGCAACGTCGTCGGCGGCCACCGCGGCGGCTATCGCAAGTACAACTACGGCCACTGTTACGACAAGAAGCGCTACGACTACTGCCACAACAAGGACTACAGCTACTCGGACTGCTACGAGAGCAAGGGCTACGGCGACGACAGCTACGGCTACGACGAGGACTGCTACAACGACTACGACCGCAAGTGCTCCTGAGCTCTCGTCGCTGAGACTCTCCAGCGGAGGCACGCCGCACCCCGAGCCCGCAGCTTCAAAGAGGAGGCTGCGGGCTCGCACGCTCGAGGCGTGTGCAGCCCCGGGCAGCGAGCTTTTGGTCGTTCAGCTCTTTAGAGCTGCCAGTCGGGTCCGAGCAACGCCTTCATCCAGCGCTGAGCAGCGAACGTCGGCGCCTCTTCTTCTCCGGTGACCGGATAGCCCGCGCTGCCCGGCAGGATGCCGTCGATCGGCAGGACGCGCAGCTCGGGTCCCACCTGGTCCAGGCGGACGTAACCGACGGAGTAGCTGAGCCGGCTCACCACACGCTGCAACAACTCCGGGGAGCCGACCACGTGCGGCGCGCCGCTCTCGCCGCGGATCTTGCGATCGATCCAGTATCGCGCCAGCTCGTCTGGGGCCATGCCGAGCACGCTGTGCTCGAAAGCGACCCGATCCGGAGCAGAATACATCTGATGGAAAGCGAGCACCCGCTCGCCGCCGGGCGCTTGTAGATTCGCGCCCATGTACAGCTTCTTCAGCTCGAATCGAGACAAGTGCTCGATGGGGCTGTTGCGCGCCACCACCACGACCAGCGGCGCTGGTGTCTGTGCCAGGGCTGCATGTGAGCTGCCCTGGATGCTCAACGCCGCCAGGGCCACACCCGTCCACTTCACAAACGCTCGCCGCGTCACCATGACGAGGCCCCCTGCAGCGGGATGAAAGCGTTCATTTCGGCCAGCATCAATCTCCAAGCTAGTGAGCGGCTCTCCTCACGACGGAATGAAGCCGTCTTAACGCAGCTCAGTCGCTCGCCAGCTGTGCACCAAGCTGCAGGCGTCGCTGAGGCACTTGCAGCAGGCGCGGCCGGCCTCGGGCTGCGGCTCTTTCGCCCCGAGCTAGCTGGCTCTCGCCTCGAGCTCGCGCGGAAGGTGCGCCGCTGTGCGCGCGGACTCCAGCGCGGCGTCGAGGCTCAGCTCGCGGCCGCGCGCGTGCGCCGCGTCGCGCAGCGGTTCGGGCACGCGCGTGCCGAGCTGGCGCAGGAGGGGATCGACGTGGCGGGACCAGCTCTGGAAGTGCAGGGCGGAGTTGGCGGAAGCCCAGCCGAGCAGCTCGATGGCTCGCACGGGGTCACCCCGCTCGGCGTGCACGCGAGCCAGGCCCACGATCGCGTTCACCACCAGCGGCCAGCGGCGCGCGCTGTGGCTCAGCCCGAGGGCGCGGTCGAAGTGCTGGGCCGCGTCGCGGTAGCGCTGCTCCTGGCAAGCCAGGTGCCCCAGGCTCTCCAGCGTGTTGATCACGCCCCAATCCACGCGCCGTGCCTCGAACGCCGTGAGGCTCTCCTGAAAGTAGCGCTCGGCATCGCGGTATTGACCGCGCAGCAGGGCGATGTCACCCAGGTTCAACAGCGCGTTGGCCAGCTGAGGCGTGTCCGGCGGGCTGCTCGCCAGCGCTTCGCGGTAGAGCTCGGCCGATTCCTCGAGATCGCCGCACTGCTTGGCGATCTCTGCCAGCGTGAACTTGCACCAGGCCACCGACTCGAGCGCGCCCGTCTCCCGGCACAGCTTCATGCAACGCCGCGCGTAGCCGGCGGCGGCGACGAACTCGCCCAGGTTGACCTTTGCCCGCGCCGCCAGCCGCAGCGCGCCCTCGATCGCCCACACGTCGTTGAGCTGCTCGCCTACCTCCAGCGCTTGCAGGATCAGTTCGCAGCCGTCCTTCCAGTCGCCCATGCGGCCGCGCACCAGGCCCAGCAGGCACAAGCTGGTGGGCATGGCGATGTGCCCGTCGTTGAGGCGGCGCTGGATCTCCAGGTTCTCGCGCAACAGCGCTTCCGCCACGAGCGGGTCGCCCTTGGTCTCCAGGTGCACCTGGGCGGTGAAGGCCAGCGCCTCGGCCAGCGGCCAGTTGTTGCCCCAGTCCCGATAGAAGCGCAGGCCGCGCTCGGCGCTGTCGATGCAGCGCTCCGCGCTCCACACTTCGTTCATCACCCAGCCGGCGACGATCCACGCCAGCGCGCGCTCGCGGCATTCCCCCACGTCGTCGAGCGCCGCCAGCGCGCGCGTCATGTGCGCGATAGCCTCTGCGCGCTTGCCCTGATCCTTGCCGTGGACGGCCTGCATCGCGAGCGCCATGCCGGCCAGACGCCGCGCCTCCGGGGCAGGGCGTTCGCCGGCGGGCAGTCCCTCCGGCAAGAAGGCATTCGCCACCTCCGCGCAGGCCCGCTCCACCTCGGCGCGCGAGCCGCGACGGCGGTGGTACACGCACAGCGCCCAGATCGCGGGTGCCACGCGCGCGACGTCGCGCCGCTCGAGCAAGCCCTGCCAGGCGGCGCCGATGTTGCCGAGCTCGGCGCTGACCTCGTGCATCACGCGCCGTTGCCGCAGCCTCTGCAGCACCGGCTCGCGCTCGGCCAGGAACTGCGAGAAGTAAGCGCCCATGCGCTCCTGGGTGAGCTGCTGGCTCGGCAGCTGCGCCAGCTTCTCTTCCGCATACTGGCGCAGGAGCTCGTGGATCACGTAGCGCGAGGCGGACGGCTGCCACTCGACCAGGGACTTGGCGACGAGCGCGGCCAAGTTGCCGAGCTTGGCCTCGGCTACGGCCTCGGCGGCCGCGCGCGTGAAGCCGCCGCGGAAGGCGCTGAGGCGCGCGAAGATCTCGCGCTCCTCCGGCGCGAGCAGCGCCCAGGAGTGATCGAAGACCGCGCGCAGGCTGCGCTGGCGGCTCGGCAGATCGCCGCGATCGTCGCGCAGAAAATCCGGGCTGCGCCGGATCTCGTCGGCGATCTCGCGCGGCCCGAGCACGCCCACCCACGAGGAGGCGAGCACGATGCCGAGCGGCATGCCGTGCACGGCGCGGCAGATCTCCAGCACCGCCGGCATGTCGAGGTTGGGGTCGAAGTCGGCGCGCACGCGCTGCGCGCTGGAGATGAACAGCTCCACCGCGCCTTCGGCGCCTTCGCCCGCGGCGCCCTGTAGCTCCATGCCGGAGAGCGCGAACTGCGTCTCGCCGGTCAGCCGCAGCGGCTCGCGTGAGGTGGCCAGTACCTGGACCGCCGGTGCGCCCTCGAGCAGCCGGGCGATGAAGCTCGCCGCCGGCAGCACGTGCTCGAAGTTGTCGAGCAGCAAGAGCAGCTCTTTCTCGTGCAGGTAGGAGCAGAGCTGGGCGCCGGCGTCGCCCGCGCCGGTGGGGAAGGCGAAGCCCAGGGCCGAGCCGATCGCGGAGATGATCTGCTGCGCATCGGTGATGCGCGTCAGATCGACGAAGCACACGCGATGCGAGCTCTGGCGCTGCCGCCGCGCCACCTCCAGCGCGACACGGCTCTTGCCCATGCCGCCCGGCCCGGTGAGGGTGACGAGCTGCACGTTCGGATCGCGCAGCAGCCGCGCTACGCTCGCGACCTCGCGCTCGCGGCCGATGAAGGGCGTCATGGCGCGCGGCAGACTCGTCAGCTCGAGCGGACGGGGTGCACTCTCCGTGCTGGTCTGCACCAGCGCCACGCCGGAAACCGGGCCCTCGCGCGCGCTCTCCGGCGCCAGGCTCTGCTTGTGGGCGGACTCCAGCAGAGCGCCCAGCTGGCGCGCGCTGTCGATGCGCTGCTCGGGATTGCGCTCCAGCAGGCGCTGGCTGATCTCGATCAGCGCCGGTGGCGCCTCCGGGCACAGCGCGCGCAGATCCGGCACGGAGTTCTGCAGGATCGAGCGGATCACCGCCGCCGGCGAATCACCGCGGAAGGGGCGCTGCCCCGCCAGCATCTCGAACAGCATCACGCCGA
>JAICTU010000513.1 GCA_025936205.1 Polyangiaceae bacterium
CACGCTGTCCGGCGAAAGCCCGCCGAACGGAGGCGCGCTCGGCCAGCCCGCCATCGTCCCGTGCAGAGCTCGCACGCCGCGCAACAGATCCACGACGATGCGCAGACACACACCGGCCGGGAATGCCGCGTTCTTCTGCGTCGCCCAGGACTGCAATGAACGCAGCGGCTCGCCCTCGATGTACTCGTAGGCGACGGCCAGCACCTCACCCTGGTGCAACACCTCGACCACGCCCAGCACATTCTCGTGGCTGAGCGCCATCGCGTCGCGCGCGGCGCATGCCATCCGCTGCAGCGCCTCGCTGGGGATATCCTCCTGCAACTGCAGCCGCCGCAGCAGCACCGGCCGCCCCGGCGCACCGTTGCGCTGATCCAGCGCGACCCACAGGCTACCGAGGTAGCTGTGCGCCACCAGGTGCACGGGATGATACCCCGCGATTGGTGCTTGCTCGTTGCGAGGCAGACCGCCCACGCGATCAGGGACGGATTCGCCTCCCTGACCCTGAAACAAACCCTACCCGATAGCGACGCCGCCCGAAGCAGCTCGTCGCGCGCCCGCGTGAGGGCACGCAGGCCAATGGGCGCCGCGGCACGCGCCTGGATGCCAGACACCCACACCTCGCCCCGGCCGGGGCCATCCGAACGAGGAGTGGGGGGATGGCAAGCGGGCACTGCACCGCACCGGGCGTCCTCGAGCCCTCTGCCGGCTTGCGGCCCCGTGCGAGGTGGGTACGCTGCGCCATGGCTCGCACAGCGCTCGAAAGATGTTTGCTCGCGATTGCGCTCAGCCTGAGTTGCAGCCATTGCTGCAAGTGAGATGGGCACGCGAGTTCTGTACCTCGTCCGGCACGGCCAGTTCTTCACGGAGGAGGGCAGCGCGAAGTACGGCAGCTTGACCCCGCTGGGCCGGCGGCAGGCGAAGCGTCTGGGCAAGCGTCTGGCGTCGATCGAGTTCGCGGTGTTGCACCACAGCGACATGCCGCGAGCGAGGGAGACCGCCGAGATCATCGCCAGCGAGCTGGGCAGCGAGCTACCGATCCGTTCCAGCCGGCTGCTCCGCGAGGGGATCCCCACGGCCCCTGTGCCCTGGATTCCCAACCACACCCGGGCGGACGCACGCAAAGTGCGCGCTCGCATGGATGCGGCGTTTGCACGGCACTTCAAGCGACCCAGGAGCGGCGAGCGGCATGAGCTCTTGGTGGCCCACGGCAATCTCATTCGCTACTTCGTCCGGCGCGCCCTGGGAGACCCGATCGCCAAGTGGCTGCGCATGAATATCACCCAGTGCGGCCTGACGGTCATCGTCGTCGGCCCGAGGCGCGGCCGGGTGGTCCTGATGAGCTTCAACGACGTCGGCCACCTGCCGCCGAAGATGCGCACATTCCTGTGAGTGATTTGCGCTGACTTTGCTAGAGTCGCGAGGCGCGTGGGTCCACGCCGCCCCCCTTCACCGGGAAAGCACCTGACGTGCCGGACCATTCGCTGCCTGGAGCCGAGAACCCGCTACTCGGGCGGAAACAGAAGAAGGGAATGTTTCGCTAGCCCGAATCGGAGGTTTCTCGTGGTCCTATCAGCATCGATTCCGGCGCTCAAAACCAAGGCAAAGAGGCTGCGTCGAGCAGTGAACATCCGCTTGTGCGAAGCCCTCGACCAGGTCGCCGCGCAAGAGGGGTACGCGACCTGGAGTTTGTTGGTCGCGAAGGAGGCGGCCCGCCCGGGGCGTGGGGAGTCCGCGCAGAACCGGTGGCAGAAGCAATGGCAGAAGCAGGGCGCTGATTGGCTGGAGCGCATCGTTCCCGGCGACCTGGTGCTCCTCGGTGCGCGTCCTGGGCAGGGCAAAACGCTATGTGCGATGCAGCTGCTCCTCCGCGCGCTGCGGCGCGGTCAGGCAGGGTGGTTCTTCGCTCTACAGAATGACGCTCCCGATATGGATGCCCTGTTCGTATCCTTCGGCGAACGGCGTGCCAGCTTCGGTGCCAACTTCGTGTTCGAGCATTCGGACGAGATCTGCGCACGCCACATCATCGAACAGCTCGGTGCGGCTCCGAAACGAGCGCTAACGCAGATCGCGGTGATCGACCATCTGCAACTGTTGGACCAGCGGCGGCAGGCGCCGCCACTCGAGCAGCAAGTGCGCGACCTGCGCGCGTTTGCCCAGCGCACAGGCTGCATCCTGGTGTTCATCTCGCAGATCCGCAGCGCGTTTGACCAGAGCACGGAGCTCCTGCCCTCCAGGCAGGACATTCGCCTGCTCGATGCCCTGGATCTGCGCCTCTTCGACAAGTTCCTCTTTCTGCGGGAAGGTCGGGCGAGTCTTCACGAGTACCGGGCGTAACAACCGACTCCGCTGCCGGCGCGAGGCTCGGCTTCGCGCCCAGCAGAGCGCTGTTCCCGGTCGCAGACGCTTGTGCCAGTATTCGGTCTGCAATGTCTCGCCCGCTGAGCTCCATGGAGTACCGCCTGCTGGTGGAGAATGCGCCGGTGATGATCTGGCGGGCGGACTCGAGCGCGAAGTGCGACTACTTCAACGAGACCTGGCTCGCCTTTACGGGTCGAACACTGGAGCAAGAGCAGGGAGAGGGCTGGGCGGCGGGAGTTCATCCGGAAGACCTCGATCGCTGCGTGTCGTACTACCTGGAGCACTTCCGGCGGCGGGAAGCCTTCGAGATGGAGTACCGGCTTCGCCGGCACGACGGAGTCTTCCGTTGGATGTTCGATCGTGGAGTGCCCTTCACGAACGGCGATGGCAGGTTCGCCGGCTTCATCGGTAGCTGCGTGGACGTCGACAGCTGGCGCCGGGCGCACGCGGCGCAGCATCAACACCATCAAGACCAACTGGCGCTCGCTCGTGAGTTCGAAAAATCGATCCTGGCCATCGTCAGTCACGACATCCGCAATCCCCTGACCACGATCCACCTGGCAGCCCGCGTGCTGCTGGACGCGCCCGATCTCGACGGCACGGTCAAGAAGAGCGCGGACGTCGTCGAACGCGGCGTCCGTCGCATTCAGCACATCGTCGCCGACCTGCTCGACGTGTCTCGCGAACGCGAGGGCGCAGGCATTTCCATCGAGCCCCGGACCATGGATTTGCAGGCAATGTGCCGCCAGCTCATCGACGAGGTGGAGGCGATCGCGCGGGATCGCAAGGTCGTTTTCGAGTGTGACGCGGAGGGTTCGGGCGCCTGGGACGAGCAGCGGCTGCTGCAGGCAATCTCGAACTTGACGTCCAACGCCGTACAGCACGGTGCGCCCGGATCGCCGATCCGCCTGCGCCTCACGGGAGACGAGCAGCGGGTCTCGATCGAAGTGCACAACGAAGGCACCATCCCGGCGGAGCTGTTGCCCCGCATCTTCCAGCCCTTCCATTCCGGCCGGCATCGAGGGCGGCGCGGCGACGGGCTCGGTCTGGGGTTGTTCATTGCCCGAGCGATCGCCCGCGCCCACGGGGGAGCGCTGGAGGTCGACTCCACAGGGGGCTCCACGATGTTCCGGTTGCTGCTGCCGCGCCGCGCGCCCGCCAGCAGCTACTTTTGCGAGGGTTCCTGACGCGTATGCCGGCCGATATTCTTGTGTCGTGTACCTGTGGGGCGGTCACGGGCCTGGTTCGCGGCGTGACCGTCGCCAACTCCCGGCGCTTGTCCTGCATGTGCGATGATTGTCAGGTCTACGCTCACTACCTGCGCCGCGCGGGGGAGATCCTGGACGTGCACGGCGGAACGGACTTGTCCTACGCAACCCAAGATCGCGTCTCGATCTCGGCCGGTCGAGATCATCTGCGGGCGGTGCGGCTCTCGCAGGCCGGCATCTTGCGCGTCTACACGGGCTGCTGCAGGACGCCGGTGGCGCACGTGCCATCGCCGAAGCTGGCGTTCGTCGGCATTCCGCACTTGTTCCTGCGCTGCGGGAATGGCGGAGCCACGCGCGATCAGATCCTGGGCCCGGTGACTCTTCGGCTGCAGGGGCGATTCTGCCGCGGGGAGCTGCCGGAGGGGGCTCATCGGAGCACGCCCCTCGGGCCGGCAGCGAAGGCGATGGCTCGGGTGCTTTGGGATACGATCCGCGGGCGGCACATGCCGTCCCCGTTTCATGAGCCAGCATCGGGTGCAGCGTTCCCAGCGCCGGTGGTGCTGAGCCCGGGTGAGGTGGAAGCACTCCGCGGTCCGCTGGCGCACCTCCCATCGGCATTGAGTTCGGCAGAGCCGGCAGGCTGCCGCTGAGGCGAAGGCAAACTTGCCTCGTTGCTGGCAGGACGCCTCAGCGGATCCAGCGAGCGCAGGCCAAATTTGCGGACGATGCGCGCGGCATTCGCCGGCATGTCGTTTGCTCTGGGCGGTGCGCAGAGCATCATGCGCATCTTTTCCTGCAAGGCCTGTGAACAGACTCTGTTTTTCGAAAACACGGTGTGCCTGAACTGCAAGGCCGAGGTGGCATACCATCCGGGGGTCTGTGGCTTCTTCGTGGTGCCCCAGGGCGTGGCCGCGGATGCGCCGTTCGAGCTCGATGTGCCGGGAAAAGGGCGGCAGAAGGTTCGTCGCTGCAAGAACTTCATGGACGCTGCCTGCAACTGGCTCTTGCCCGTCGACGAGCAGCAGCCTGAACCGGAGGTGTTCTGTGCTTCCTGCCGGCTGACGTCGATCATCCCGGACCTGTCCAACGAGCAATATCACGCGGCGTGGATCGATATCGAAAAGAACAAGCGCCGGCTCCTGTACACGCTGCAGGCGCTATCGCTGCCCATTGTGAGCAAGGCGCAGGACCCCGAAGCAGGCCTGACATTTCGCTTCATGAGCGATACCGAGCAGGAAAAAGTGATGACGGGGCACGCCGATGGCGTCATCACCATCAACGTCGCGGAGGCCAACGGCGCGTTTCGCGAGAACATGCGCGAGAAGCTCGGCGAGGGCTATCGCACGGTGCTGGGCCACCTGCGGCACGAGATCGGCCACTACTACTGGGATCGCCTGGTCAGCGAGCAAGCTGCGCTCGCCGGCTTTCGCAAGCTGTTCGGAGACGAGCAACAGAGCTACCAGGAGGCGATCCAGCGTCATTATGACGAGGGTCCCCCCGAGAACTGGCAGGAGTCCTTCATCAGCGCCTACGCGACCATGCATCCGTGGGAAGACTGGGCCGAGACCTGGGCGCACTACCTGCACATGGTCGACACGCTGGAAACGGCCAAGAGCCATGGGCTCGTGCTGCGCGTTCCGGGGGCAGGCGCGAAAGTCGTCACCGAAGGCCTGGATGTGCGCGATTTCGACGAGATGACCAAGAGCTGGCGCACCGTCACGCTCGCGCTCAACAGCCTGAACCACAGCATGGGCCTGAAGGATGCCTATCCGTTCGTGCCGACCGAAGCGGTGCAGAAGAAGCTGCGCTTCATCCACGAGCTGATCCGGCAGCCGCGAGCCGCGGGCAGCAAGGAGGCTCCGCCGTCCTCGCGTGCGAAGCTTCGCAGCAAGGGCACGCCGCGCAGCGCGGCCGCGAAGGCCTAGGGTTCCTCCTGTTCCTGCTCCTGCAGTTGCTCTCGCTTCAGCTCGGCAGGGCTCGGTACCAGCTCGCCATCCCCGGCCGCGCCGACCACCGCGCCCGGTGCGCGCCAACCGAGGGCAATCCCGTCCAGCTGCAGGCAGCTTTCACCCGGGCCGCACAGCCTGCTTCCAGGAACGAGGTGCCGGCTCGATCAAACGAGAATTCGCCGCGAAGCGCGCGGCACGCCCACAGTCGTCGGTGTCGAGGCAGTGCGCGGCGTGGGCCGGCAGCTGCACTTTCGGTTGGTCGTAGCGCGGTTGAAGGCTTGGTCGTCGCCGACCGCGCGCGCTGGGCGAGACAGTTGCGAGCGCAACCAGTCCCGCGACTCCAGCGGCAGCTGCGTGGTCTCATCCGCGATCCGTTGCAGCTGGGGGTCTTGCTGCCATTCGAGCGTGACCGTGTCCGGCATGAAGTGCTGCTTGGTGCACGCCGGCGTCAGCCCGCTGCGTACGTCCGGGCACCCCCGGCAGCACGCCGCCGCGGATGTCCAGCGCTGACCTCTGCGCCTTGATTTTGGCCGGACCTCATCTGCACGGCGCTGCCCGAAGCTTCGGGGCGCCGGGCGCCGCTGCTCTCAGCGATGGCGCGCAGGAGCTCGATGCAAGCGCCGCAACGCTTCGCGGAGCCATTGTTGCGGCGCGGCGGCGGTGAGCTCGCTCC
>JAICTU010000175.1 GCA_025936205.1 Polyangiaceae bacterium
CGGACCCATCTCCCTGCTCTGGAGGAGCCGGCTCCCCAGGCGCCGCTTCCCGGCCGCGCGCGGGTTCCACCAGCGCCGCGCTGACGGGGGGCAAGTAAGTCTCGGTCGGGGCGTCTTGATCCAGAGGGCCCGCCGGCGATCGCGACACCACGTGCGACGCTTGCTGCGGCCCCGGCTGACTGCCCACGTCCGCACCCGAATGCGCCAGCAAGCTGTGCAACGACGAATGCACGGTGCGCACCGGCGCCAGCGTGCGCAGGCTCGGCTCGAGCGAGGCGTCACGCCAGGAGAGGATCTCCAGAGCCGCGGCCTCACCGCTCAGACGGCCTGTTTCAGCGTGCATCAGCTCGCCCTCGACCAGGTGCAGATAGCCGCCGTCGTCGCCGGATACCACCAGGAATACGCCCGTAGTCCGAGAGAGGCTCTCGATCTGGAGCAGCGTGTGCAGGCTGCTCTGGTACGTCGACGCGCGCGCGCGGACGGCGGCTCGATGCCGAGCCAGCTCCTCCTCGCCCGCAGGCTCCGGCTCCACCTCCAGCACCTCTTCGTCGTCGTCCTCTGCGTCCACGAACTCGAGCTGCGCCGGAACCTGAGCCTGGCGCGACGCCTGCGTGGCGGGGCCCACCTCCGATTCCAAATCATCCGCTGCGCTCATGCTCTCGTCCTTAACCCGGGCTCGTCCGCTTTATGCCGCACGGCGGCTCGTTGCTGGGGGGCCGCAGTGTACTCGAAACGCAATCACGCATGAGGTTTCGTCGACGTCTCCATGTGCCGGAATTCCCCCTGGTACCCCTCGCGCTCCGCCTGCCTGCGTGTCCCCTTTTTGCGCCGCCATAGCCTGGAGCAGTCACCGCGCTGAAGCGTGATCCGAAAGTTCGGACGAGGGCCCTGCTCGTTCCTCGGGCCGCCGTGTGCTATCGGGCGCACATGATTCAGGCACGTCCCAGCGTCGAAGCGCTGGAGCGCTATGTGGCTCCGCTGGAAGGCCGTCGCGGTCTGCTCCGCCTCGACTTCAACGAGAACACGCTCGGGCCGAGCCCGCGCGTCCTGGAGGCCATCCGGTCCCTGCCGGCAGAGGCCTATTCGACCTATCCCGAGTACGCGGGGCTGGAGGATGCATTTGCGCACTACTTCGGCGTGCAGCGCGAGCAGATCGCCGCGTTCAACGGGGCCGATGCCGCCATTCGAGCCGTGTTTGACGCCTTCGGCAAGCCTGGTGGCACTTTTCTGACGACCCGCCCGACGTTCGGTTATTACCAGCCCTGCGCGCAAATCGCGGGCATGGTCGTGCGCGCCGTCCCGTACGCGGAAGACCTTTCGTTTCCCTGGTCGGCGTTCCGCGCGGAGCTCGCGCAGGCTCCCCAGATCTGCTTCATCTGCAACCCGAACAACCCCACCAGCACGATGGTGCCGTCGAGCGAGCTGCTGGGGCTGGCGCGCGAGTTCCCCGCGACACTGTTCGTGGTCGACGAGATCTACGAGCCGTTCACGCGCGAGAGCGTGTTGCCCGAGGCCGCTCTGCTGCCGAACGTGCTGGCGCTGCGCTCGCTGTCCAAGGCCACCGGTCTGGCCGCGCTGCGGCTCGGCTTTGCTTGCGGCTCGGCCCCGCTCGTGGAGCGCGTGTTCCGCGTGACGGGTCCCTACGACATCAACTCGTTCGCGGTGGTGGCGGCTCGAGCAGCGCTGGAGGACGAGGCCCATACCAGGGCCTACCTGGCCGAAGTCGCGGCAGCGAAGGCGTGGACACTCGCAGAGCTCGGCCGGCTCGGCGTGCGTTTCTTCCACCAGGGCGGCAACTATCTCTTGGTGTGGCCGGGCCGCGACGTGACGGAAGTGGAAGCGCGGCTGCGCGCAGAGGGCATCCTGGTGCGCAGCATGGCGGGCAAGCCGCTGATCGATGGCTCATTTCGGCTCAGCATCGGGAACCGAGCCCAGATGCAGCGCTTCTGTGCGGCCCTGCACAAGGTGCTGTCCGTTCCCGCCGGATGAGCGAAGCGCGTTTGACGCCCGCGGGATGCTTGGGCTACCCGAGGAGCATGTGGCGGCGCAACGAAACCGCAGCCTGGCTCCTCGCGGCGGGCTGGCTGGTCTCCCTGGCGGCATGCTCGGACTCGGATCCACCCTCGAGCGCCGCGCTCGGGAGCGAGGCTTCCGGATCGGAACAGACGGACACGAGCCCGCTGCTCCCTGCGACGGGCTCCGGCGAGAACGCGGGCGTGGCTCCTGGCGCCTTGGATCCCGGCTTCGTGATCTTCGTCGATCCGGAGACGGGCGTCAGGGTGCAGGACGTGCGCGACGCCGATCGCGAAATCGTGCGCTTCGACCTCCAGGCGCAGGCGATGATCTCCGCTGACAGCGGTGATGCCGTCAGCGGTTGGGTGACGGACGGCAACGATCTGCGCTGGAATCGCGGCGGCTCCTTTCGAGTGCGCTTCGGCAGCGAGGCGGGCGAAGCGCGCGCCTATTTCACCGAGGCGGGTCCAGGCACCATCTGCAATCTCTCCATCCGAGGGCCCGATCAGCTGTCGATCAGCGCCACCAGCGAGACGCCACCGCACACGTGAGCCGTCGAGGTGCGCGCGGCGCAGCCCCCCTCATCACGGGACGCCACGAGTCCGGGCGGGCATCGAAGGTGCTTGCGCAGGCCTGCTGACCAGGGCCAAAGTTACCAGTTCACCCCATGGGGGGAAACGCCTCGCCTCGCCGGCCCGTATTCATGGGAAGTGCGAAGAAAGCTGCCGCGTTAGTCTGTCTTTGAGGCTGCCCGAAGAAGCCCGGCCCGACCCCCTGCTTCCCCTTCCAGGGGCACCGGCCCGACGCCCGCCCGTTTACACGTCAAAAGGACATCCCGATCCCCCATGACTTCCGTCGCTCCCTCCGGAACGGGCTCGCCCGTGACCGCTCCGCCGCCTCCCCTGCGCTCGCATCGTCCGCCCCTGGTCGGCGTCATCGCGGGCGTGGTGTTCGCCCTCGGCCTCGGCGGCTGGACGTTCCGGCGCATCGCGGAAGCCAAGTCCGCGCAGGCCGACGTGGCCGCGCGCCGCAGCGCGGAGCAGGAGCGCGCGGTCAGCCTCGCAGGGCAGCCGCTGCGCGTGAGCGTGGTCCGCGGCGGCGCCGATCGCTGGCAGCCGCGCGTGGAGCTCGACGGGACGCTGGAGGCGGTGCATGCAGCGCAGCTGGGCTTCAAGGTGGGCGGGCGCTTGGCGCGGGTCGCCGTCAAGGTGGGAGATCGCGTGGGCACCGGCGCTCTGCTCGCGGAGCTCGACGACAGCGAAGCCGAGGCGCAGGTGGCCGCCGCAGAGGCTCAGGTGCGGGCCGCGCAGTCGTCGCTCACGCTCGCGCAAGATGCCGAGCGGCGTACTCTGCCGCTGGTCAAGGCCGGCACCGTCCCGGAGGCGAACGGCGTGCAGAGCAGCGAGCAGCGCCAGCTCGCTGCCGCTCAGCTCGACGCCGCCAGGGCCCAGCAGGCGCTGGCCCGTGCGGCGCTCACCAACCACACGCTGAAGGCGCCCTTCGCCGGCACCATCACCCTGGCTCCAACCGGCATCGGTGCCGTGGTGAATCCGGGCCAGCCCCTGTTCGGGCTGGTCGACACCACCGCGCTCGAGCTCGCCACGACGGTCAGCGAGGAAGACGCCAACCTGCTGGAGAAGGGTGCAGAAGTGCACGTCAACGCCGGCAGCAGCGAGGTGAAGGGCAAGGTCAGCGCGGTGCTCGGCACGCTCGACGCGCGCACGCGGCGCGTGCCGGTCGTGGTCGACTTCGACAACACCAAGCCCGCCGCAGGGGCCACGCTGCGAGCTGGCGCATTCGTGCGCGGCTCGGTGGTGGCGCGCGACCCGATCCCCGTGCTGCGCCTGCCGCACGCAGTGCAACGTCCGGGTTCTCGCGACGAGGTCTGGGTGCTGGACGCGGCCTCTCGGCTCGAGGCACGCCGCCTCGCCTTCGCCATCGCGCCCGATGGTGACCTGCTGGTGCGCAGCGGCCTCTCGAGCAGCGATCAGGTCGTGCTCGATCCCATCCCCGAGCTCAAGGCGGGCGACGTGGTCCAGGTCGCCGCCCCCGCGCCTTCCACCCCCAGCCCCGAGCCGGCACCGCAGTGAACCTCTCCGCCGTCGCCATCCGCCGCCCGGTCTTCACGGTCATGCTGGGCGTGGCCATCCTCGTGCTGGGGCTGATGGGCTTTCAGCGCCTCGGCAGCGACCTGTTCCCCGACGTGTCGTTCCCCGCGATCGCGGTCACCGTGCCGTACCCGGGCGCGAGCCCGGCGGAGGTCGAGAGCCTCGTCGTCAAGCCGCTGGAGGACTCGGTCGTGAGCCTGAACGGCATCGATCGCGTGCGCTCCTTCTCGCGCGAGGGCTCGGGGCTCCTGTTCGTCATGTTCAAGCTGGGCGTGGACGTGCAGGAAGCCGCTTCCGAGGTGCGCGAGCGCATCTCGCAGGTGCGCTACCGCATGCCGGAGGAGACGCGCGAGCCGATCATCCAGCGCTTCGACGTCTCGGGCGCTCCCGTGCTCACCTATACCTTGCGCGGCACGGGCTCGCTCTCGGCCTTGCGCGAATACGCCGAGGACGTGCTGCGCCCCGCGCTGGAGCAAGTGGCCGGCGTGGCTGCGGTGGGCGTCAAGGGCGGCGCCAAGCGGCAGATCAATGTCGAGCTGGACCGCGCGCGGCTGGACGCTTTGAAGCTGACTCCTGGAGCCGTCGTGCAACAGCTGCGCGCCGAGAACCTGAACGTGCCTGCCGGTCACTTCGCCGAGGGGCCGCGCGAGATCAGCGTGCGCACGCTGGCCGAGTTCCAGACCGTCGATCAGGTGCGCGAGACGATCGTGGCCACCGCCCCCGATGGCTCGACCGTGCGCCTGCGGGACATCGCGCGCGTGCTCGACGGCTTCGAGGACATGCGCACGCGCGTGCGCGTCAACGGCGAAGAGGCCGTCACGCTCGAGATCCGCAAGCAATCCGGCCAGAACACCGTACAGGTCGCGCGCGGCACCAAGGCCAAGATGGCCGAGCTGGAGAGCAGCTTTCCGCAGGGTGTGCAGGCGTCGTTGATCATCGACCAAGCGCGCTTCATCGAAGGCAACATCAAGCAGGTCGAAGAGGACATTGTGTTCGGTGGCCTGATGGCGGTGCTCGTCATCCTGTTGTTCATGCTGGATCTGCGCTCCACCCTGATCAGCGCCGTGGCGCTGCCGACCAGCGTGATCGGCACGTTCTTCGTGATGTACGTGCTCGGCTACACCCTGAACATGATGACGCTGCTGGCCATGTCACTGGCCATCGGTCTGTTGATCGACGACGCGGTCGTCGTGCGCGAGAACATCTTCAAGCACCTGGAGCGCGGCAAGCCGCCGAAGCAGGCAGCGCTCGACGGCACGGCCGAGGTGGCGCTCAGCGTGATGGCCACCACCGCCACGATCGTGGCGGTGTTCATGCCGATCGCCTTCGTGGAGGGCATGGTCGGGCAGTTCTTCCGCCAGTTCGGCGTCACCATCTCCGCGGCGGTGATCATCTCGGTGTTCGTCGCTTTCACGCTCGACCCGATGCTGTCGTCGCGTTTCGCGGCGGCGCCGGGCGCGAAGCGCGGTTTCTTTGCTGCCATCGCGCGCCCCTTCGAGTGGGCGCATACGCAGATGGAGCAGACCTACCGTGCACTGCTCGGGTGGGCGCTGCGCAACAAGCTGATCGTGGGCGCGCTGGCCATCGGCAGCATCTTCTTCATGGGTTACATCTCCAAGCTGACCGGCGAGGAGTTCGTGAACGCGGAAGACCGCGGCCAGTTCGTGGTCGAGGCGGAGTTGCCCGCCGGCACCTCGCTGGAGGAGACGGCGCGCGCCACCGAGAGCGTGGAAAGCGAGCTGCTCGCCCACCCGCAGATCAAGGTGGTGTTCGCCACGCTCGGGCCCGACGGGCAGGTCAACAAGGTGAACTGGCGCGTGGTCACGAGCACCAAGATGGACCGCACGCAGACGCTGGCGGACCTCAAAGAAGTGGCGCGCCAGGCCGCGTCGAAGCTGAGCGGGGCACGCATTTCAGTGACCGACCCGGCCTTCGTCGAAGGCGCGGCCACCGAGGCGCCGATCATGATCAACGTGCGCGGCGACGAGTACTCGGACATCGAGCGCGTCACGAGCGAGATCGAAAAGATCCTGCAGAGCACGCCGGGCGTGGGCGACATCCAGGTGCGTCACTCGCCGGGGCGCCCCGAGCTGGCGGTCGGGATCGATCGCGTGCGTGCCGCCGACCGAGGGCTCAGCGCCGCTCAGGTGGCCATGGCCTTGCGTACGGCCGTCGAGGGCGACGAAGCGGGCAAGCTGCGCCAGGATGGGCAGAAGCAAGACATCCCCATCCAGGTGCGGCTCGACGAGCGCTACCGCACCGACGCGGCCATGCTCGCGAACCTGAGCATCGGGACGCCGCGCGGCCCCGTCAAGCTGGGAGACGTCGTCAACATCGAGCGCAGCTCGGGCCCGCAGGTGATCGAGCGCGAAAACCGGCACCGGCAGATCACCATCTGGGCCACACCGATCGGGCGTCCGCTGGGCGACGTGGCCAAGGAGTTCCAGCCGCGCATCGCCAAGCTCGAGCTCGCGACGGGCATGTCGATCTTCTACGACGGCCAGCTGCGCCTGATGGCCGAGAACAACCAGGCGATGGGGGTCGCGCTGCTGCTCGGCGTCGTGTTCATCTACATCGTGCTGGCCTCGCAGTTCGAGAGCTTCATTCATCCCATGACGATCATGGTGACCCTGCCGCTGGCGCTGGTGGGCGGTATCCTGGGCTTGTTCCTGACCAAGAACACCCTGGCCATGGGCGCCCTGATCGGGATGATTCTGTTGATGGGCCTGGTCACCAAGAACGCGATCTTGCTGGTCGACCGCGCCATCGTGCGCGTGCGCGATCACGGCGAGACGCCCTTGCAAGCGATCCTCGAAGCAGGCCCCGAGCGCTTGCGACCGATCCTGATGACCAGCGCCGCCATGACGCTCGGCATGCTGCCGACCGCCACCAGCCACGCCGAGGGCAGCGAATTCCGCGCCCCCATGGCGATCGCGGTGATCGGCGGCGTGGTCAGCTCCACGCTGCTCTCGCTGGTGGTCGTCCCCGTCGTCTACGTCACGATCGAGAACATCAAGGCGCTGCCGCGGAGGCTCTCCGCGCGGCGGCGGCGCCGCGCACTCCAGGGCATCTCGGTGCCGGGCGGCGTGATCAGCGCCAAATGAGCGCTGTCGACGGGTGATCGTCAGGGGCAGCCGTCGGCTGGGCGCAGCTCCGGCGGCACGTCCAGCGTCCAACGCCGCGTGGTGCTCGCGGCGTTGCCCGCGCTGTCGCTGACGGTCAGGTTGATGCGCAGCGCACGCCCATCCTGACAGAGCGGATCGCGCACCTGGGCGGGCCAGCCATGCGTGAGCCTGGTGTCCGCTCCCTCCGCGTCGACCGTCGCGCGCGCGGCCACGTCGCCGCCCATGTCGAAGCGCTCGTCTGGCGTGTCCTCCCAGCCCGTGGAGATGTCCATGCGCAGCACGTCGCTGTCGAAGCCGTACGAGAGGAAGCTGGTCCACACGTGATACGCTCCCTGCGGCCCGTGAATCAGCGTGGCGTGCGCGTCATCGTCCAGCGGTTCGAAGTCCTTCTGCCCCGTGCCCAGTACCACCCGATACGGCGCCTGCTCGGCGGATGATGCCGGCCCCGCAGCTCCCGAATCGTCAGCGCAGGCCGCGAGCAGCAGCACGGCCGCTGGCAGTAGAGCCGCGCACAGCGAACGGAGCGCGAAACGCCACATTTCAGAGCTTCCTAGCACGGATCCGCCAGCTCAATGGCGGGCAAGATTCCGCAGCTCGGTGGGGCGCCTCGTTCCACCCGCAGTAGCGGGCTTCCAGGCAGTGTGTATACCATCTCACTGGAGCGGAGATCGGAAGTGGAAGCCTCGGTTCAACTGCCTGCCGGCGCCAGCGAAGAAGCGCGCGCCCAGCGCTACGCCGGCGTGCAGCGTGAGCTCGAGCTGCTGCTCGATGGCGAGAGCGACTGGATCGTGATCCTGTCCACCTGTGCCTCGGCGCTGCACGAAGCATTCGCGTACTTCGACTGGACCGGCTTCTACCGCGTGATCGGCGAGCAGATGCTCGGGGTCGGGCCCTATCAGGGCGGCCACGGCTGCCTGCGCATTCCCTTTCAGCGCGGGGTATGCGGGGCTGCGGCCCGCACCCGGCGCACGCAGCTCGTGCCGGACGTCAACGCCTTTCCGGATCACATTGCCTGCTCCAGCCTCACGCAGTCGGAGATCGTGGTCCCAGTGCTGACGCCCGAAGGCGAGCTGCTCGCGGTGCTCGACGTGGACTCCAACCTGCCCGCCGCCTTCAGCACCACCGATCAACGCGAGCTGGAGCGGCTGTGCACGGACCTGGGCCGGCGCTACGCCCGCGGGCACGCCTCTCCCGGGCCCGGGCGCTGAAGCCATGAAACGGCCGCGCTCCGCGTCCGTCTCCCCGCGCGAGGCGCCCACTGCCGCACCGGAGGCCCCCGCCTCGGAAACAGTCCGCTACCGCAGTCGCGAGGGTCACCTGCTGCAGGTGGATGACGCCACCTCGCTGCGCATGGCCGGCATCCGCCAGAAGTCCACGCGCCCCGAGCTTCTGGTCGGCAAAGTGCTGCGCGCGCTCGGCCTGCGCTATCGCCTGACCAACCGCGACCTGCCGGGCTCCCCGGATTTCGCCCACCATCGCGCGCGCTGGGCACTGTTCGTGCATGGCTGCTTCTGGCACCGCCACGGCTGCCGCGCGACCACCACGCCCACCCGCAACCGCGAGTTCTGGGAGGCCAAGTTCGAACGCAACCGGGCGCGCGACGCCCGAGCCATCGAGGAGCTGCGCAGCGAAGGTTACCGGGTGATCGTGGTCTGGGAGTGCGAGACCAAGCGCGGTGAGGCGGAGCTGCTGGCGCGCTTGAGCCTGGAGTTCGCGGCGCTCCGTGTCCCGGAATGACGCGGTCCGCCAAAAATCAGTTGACCCTGCCCGTCTCGATACCGCAATGAAACACCCAGGGCCGGATTGCGGGTCCGCCCCTGAATAAACTGGCATTTGCTGCACTCGTTCGCGAGGTTGCGCTTGGCACGGAACGAAATTCCGTGAAGGCTCCGGCTGAGCAGGGCGCTGCGAGTCAGGTCCCGCTTCGAATTCGACGAAGGAAAGAAATATGGCTGCGTTTGCGCTCAAACCAGGAATTGTCACCGGCAAGGCTCTCGACGAGCTGTTCGCCTATTGCAAGGAGGCTGGCTGCGCACTGCCGGCCGTCAACGTCGTCGGCTCTCACACCGCCAACGCGGCGCTCGAGGCGGCGCGTCAGGCGAAGGCGCCGATCATCATCCAGTATTCGCATGGCGGCGGTCAGTTCAACGCCGGCAAGCAACTCGACAACAAGCAGCATCAAGCCTCCATCGCGGGATCCATCGCCGGCGCTCACCACGTGCGGATCCTGGCCGAGACGTACGGCGTGCCCGTGGTGCTGCACACGGACCACGCGGCCAAGAAGCTGCTGCCCTGGATCGACGGCCTGCTCGACGCGGGCGAGAAATTTTTCAAGCAGACGGGCGCACCGCTGTTCAGCTCCCACATGCTCGACCTGTCGGAGGAGCCGCTCCACGAAAACCTGGAGCTGTGCCGCAAGTATCTCACGCGCATGGCGCGCCTGGGCATGACGCTCGAGATCGAGCTGGGCGTGACGGGCGGTGAGGAAGATGGCGTGGACAACTCCGGCATCGAGAACAGCAAGCTCTACACGCAACCCTCCGAGGTGCTGGAGGCGTACGACGCGCTCACGCCGATCGGCTCGTTCACCGTGGCGGCGTCCTTCGGCAACACGCATGGCGTGTACTCGCCCGGCAACGTGAAGCTGACGCCGGTCATTCTGAACAACTCGCAGCAGAAGATCGCTGCCGACCGCAAGACCGCCAGCAAGAAGCCCGTGAACTTCGTGTTCCACGGCGGCTCCGGGTCGACCGAGAGCGAGATCCGCGAGGCCGTTTCGTACGGCGTGGTGAAGATGAACATCGACACCGACACGCAGTGGGCCTTCACGAGCCCGATCAAGAAGTACATGGACGAGAAGTCCGCTTACTTGCAGGGCCAGCTCGGCAACCCGGAGGGCCCGGACGCGCCGAACAAGAAGTACATCGATCCGCGGGCCTGGGTGCACCTCGGCGAGAAGGGGATGACGGCGCGCCTCGTGCACGCCTTCAAGGATCTGAACTCGTTCGGCAAGTTCGAGTTCTGAGAGAAACCAGGCGGCGGGGCTGCTCTCGATGCAAAGGCAGCCCCCGCCGCCTACTGCCCGAAGTCGTACTGCAGCCCGATGCCCGTCCGGAAGCGATCCACCGGGATCAGCGGACGCGAGGCGTCCTCTGCCGGGGTGGGGCCGACCGCGTATGGGCCGAGCGCGGACGTGGAGTAGTCGGCGGTGAGGCGATAGGACAAGCCAGGCAGGGGTAGCTCGCCGCTGAGGGTGAAGCGAAGCTGAAGCTGCGCAGGCGTGAAGCGTTCGTCGTCGGTGGCGTATTCGTCGCTGGGGCGGCGGGAAGCGTAGCGCCCAGCGAGCGCAACGGTGGGGAGCTGGCCGGGCAAGGTGTAGGAGACGCGCGCGTTGCCGATGGTGGGGGCGGCGACGGGCAGGATGTCGGAGCTGCCGCCCGGCTCCGACACGCGCGTGACCGCGTGGGTCAGGCTCAGACCATAGCGCAGAGTACCCAGCAGTGATCCGTCGTAGCCCAGGTTGAAGCCGTAGCTGCGAATTGACGATACATTGCGCAGCTGAGCGCCCGAGGGAGTATCGGGCAGCAGCTCGCCGCTGGCGATGGCGGCGGCGAGCTCGTCGTCGTCGAGATCCTCGAGCCGGACGAGATCCTGCCACCAGCTGTAGAAGCCACCAGCAAACAGCCGTTGCGCACCCCAGCGCTGCTCGAAGCTGGTCTCGACGCTGCGCACTCCTTCCGGCTGCAGGCCGCTACCGCCCGCGATCTGGGAGCGGGGATCGGTATAGTAGACGTCCCAGGCGGCGGGTGCACGGAACGCCTCTGCGTACACGAGCTCGAGCGCCGCGCGGTTCCAGGGCAGCACGGTGAGCGCCGCGCGCGGCGAGAGCGCGCTGCCGAAACGGCTGTCACCGTCCCAGCGAGCTCCGAGGTTCAAGCCGAGGAAATCCACGGGCCAATAGGTGTTCTGCAGGTAGGCGCCCAGGGAGCGTTCCGTCTTCTCGAAGGGGCCCACTTCGCCCGGGCTCGTGCCGCTGACGAAGTCGATGTAATTGGCATTGGAGCCCACGCGCTTGATGCGCCCGTCGACACCGAGCAAGGTCACCAGCGAGTGATCGCGCAGCCAGTCGAAGCTGAACTGCGGCTCCAGCCCCGTCCAGCGGGCGTGGCCCAGCAAGCGCCACTGACAGCCTGACTCCTGCCCTTCGAGGCAGTCAGCGGCACCATTGGAGGGCCAGTCCTGGCGGAAGTCGTAGTGGTCGGCGTACCAGCGCACGGATGCACTGACCACTTCGCTCAGTGCGGCCTGGTACTTGACGTCGGCGCTGAGCCAGCGATCGCGGATGAACGCCGTCGGGTCGTCGAAGTTCCCGCTGTCCGCTGGATGGCTGCGCCGGTAGTTCATGGCGCGCAGGCCTACTTCGAGACCACCGACGCGGAACCGCAAGTAGCCCGCCGTCTCACGCGCGCGCGCCGCATCATCGCCAGGCCCGCCCCAGATGCCCTCGGGCTGGCTGCTCGAGTACAGGCGCGGCAGACCGGTCACTGAGTCCGGCTCGGCGCTGACGAGCGGATAATCGAGCGTGGGACCCTTCTGCAGGAAATGCTCGAGCTCGAACACGAGCTCCGCGTTCTGCCCCAGCAGCTGGAACTGCCGCCCGTAGCCGAGAGCGCCGCGCAGATTGATGGGCAACTCGGATTCGACGATGATGTGCGCGCCCGAGAAGTCCTTGCCCCACTTGGTCACGACATTGACCGTGCCCAACATCGCGTTCGAGCCATACAGCACCGAGCCGGGGCCGAGCACGATCTCGATGTGATCGACCATCTCCAGCGGGATGCCCGCGCCACGATCAAAGTACGCCACGGCGCCCCACTGCTCGTTCACGGTATGGCCGTCGATCAGCAGCAAGACGTGGGCGCCGGCGTCTCCGGCCAGCAGCACGCCGCGAGCGCCGATGTCCGGCGCGTAGTCGGACTTCTCGATCTGCATGCCCATGGCCAAGTAGTTGATGGCCTCATCGAGCGTGCGAATGCCATAGCGGCGCAACTCTTCCGCGCTGATCGAGACGCTGGTCGCGGGCGCGGTGCTCGTGACCTCCGCCGCCTTGCTGGCCGTCGACACGACGCTTTCCTCCAGCAGGCCCTCCAGCTCGCTGGTGTCCTGCGCGCGCGCGGCACTCCCCCAGAGCGAGAGGGCCGCGGAAGCTAGCAGCGCGAGGTATGATTTCATTCGATCACCCTCATCAGTTTGAGCACGCTGCTACTGAGCTCGACCTGCTGCTTCTTGGCGCGCGTCAAGTTCACGAGCAGCTTCGGCTTGCCGCCGACCAGATCGAAAGAGAGCACGGTGCCGCGCTCCACGTAGCGCGCGAGCGTGCCCACGCTGAGCACGCTGACGCCGGAACACGCCTCGGCGATGGCCGCGAGCTCACTTTCGCTGAAGCCGGGCATCACGTACAGGATGGCCACGTTGGTTGCGCGCAGCAGCTTGACCAGGCTCGCCGGGTCGCCGTGGACGGCGCTCGTGCTGTCGAGCGGCACGCCGAGGAGATCGGTCACTTTCGACAGCGCCAGGCGCGCCTGCGCCGCCGAGCGCCCGGAGTCGGGATCGCCTTGCTTGACCAAGATCAGCAGGCTCACTCGTGAAGCGCCGCGCTGCGTGAGGTTCTTGTCATAAGCAGCCACCTTGAGCAGCAGCTCCACTTGCAGCGCAATCGGTACCGGAGCCTCTTCGGCGACCGCCCAGCGAGGCCAAGCGCACAGACCTGCGAGCAGGGCAGCCAAAAAGCCTCGCCGGGAAGCTCCATTGCCGACACCTGCGGCGGCGCTCAACGCAAGCGCTCCTGGCGGAGCTTCTTGGCCAACTTGCGCATGCGGATGCTGCGGAACACGGCGCTCACCTGGGTGGCCAGCACGGCCTCCTCACCCTTGCGCAGGAACGCGCCGTCAAAGCCGTAGTCCCGGTAGCGGGCCGCCACCTCTTTGTCGGAGCTATAGAGGTAGTACAGGCAGCTGCTGTCGGTGGGAGCCGCCGCCTTGAGCATCGCCAGCAGCTGTCCTCCGTCCGCGCCCGGGATGTGAAAGTCGATGATGGCCAGATCGGCGGTCTTGATGCGCATGGAAGCCGATGCGGCCGCGGTCGTCACGTAGACCTCATAGCCCTCGGCGCGCAAGGCGGTGCGGATCCGCTCCAGCAGCACGTAACTATCGTCGACAACGACGATCTGTCCCTCGCTCATGTGGTTTGCTCCAGACGGGGTACGATTTCGAAGCGGGTGCCGCCGCCGGCGCGCGCGCCGACCATCAGCGCATAGCCGACTCGCGCCAGATCGGCTTCGACCGCTGACAAGCCGACCCCCCGCCCCGCCAGCTCGCTCGCCTGCGAGCGCGTGGAGCGCGAGGTGGCCTGCAGATCGCGCAGGGGCTGCCCGGTGCGAACCGCGCTCTCCAGCAGCGAGTTGCCGGACACGCCGCGGCCGTCGTCCGCCACCGAGAGAACCGCGCTCTCCGCGTCGCTTCGACAGGCGAGTTCGATCGAGCCGACGCTGGCCTTGCCCAGGCTCGTGCGCTCCGCCACCGGCTCGATGCCGTGAGCGATGGCATTCCGGACCAGATGCGCGAGCACTCCGCCCAGCACCTCCGCCAGCGCGCGCGGCACGAGCGCCTCCCGACCTTCCACGCCCAGGCTCACGCGCTTGTCTTCCTTCGCGGCCCAGCCCGCGGCTTGCTCCAGCACGCCACCGACGCACTCGCCGAACGGCCGCGCCGCGAGCCGAGCCACATTGCGCCCGATCTCGTCGCGGCGATCCGCGCACAGCTCCACCAGGCGCGCGACGTCGCTCCTGCGCACCCACACGTTGTCGAGCGCCGCTCTGCCGATGGGAGAAGCCTGCACGAACAGCTCCTCGCTCTGTTCCACCAGCGCGCGCGCGGCGCCCAGGGCGCGCACCAGGTCCGGCTGGCGTACCCGCCATTCAATGGCCGGACCCTTGGGCTCGCGCAGCTCGGACAGGTGCTCTTCGAGATCGCGCAGCAGCGCCGCCAGCTCGCGCAGTTCGAAGGCCAGCGCCTCGGCACGCAGCGTGTGCACGATCCGAAATGCCTCGCCCAGAGCGTCAGCGGACAGGCCCTCGAGACTCTGGCCACAGAGCGCGGCAGCGCGCTCGATCCGTCGCCGCGCTTGCTCGAGGAACGCCACGAACTGTTGCCCACCGCCCGAGACGAGCCGGCGCATGAGCGCGATCTGGCGCTCGTGCTGGGCTCCCTGCCGCTCCATCTCCCGCTCCAAGCGGCGCTGGTCGGTCTCGTCGGTGGCGAGCAGCAGGATCTTGGCCACCCTGCCCTCGTGAGCGATGGGGCGGAACTCGAGCAGCAGCTCGCGCTCGCCCTCGCCCGCCGACAGCCCGACCCTGTGCGGAGCCAGCGCGCCCACCTCCGCCCAGGATTGCGCCGGGGCGTCGAAGCCGAGCGCCAGCCACTCCTCGAACGCGCGCCGTTCCGCGTCCCACGGCCCCGCGGCGGGATAGAGCAGCTCCCGCACATCGCAGCCAGCGAGCGCCTCCCGACCGAAGATCTGCCCGGCCGCGCGCGAGCTGGTGCCTTCGACCTTGCCGTCGCTGCCGAACACCAGGATGCCCTGACGCATGTGATCGAAGAGCTCGCGCAGGCTCGCGTTCGCTGCCGACAGCCGGCGCTCACGGTCGAAGATGGCCGCGTTCATTGCCTTGAACGCGTCTGCCAGGCGCCCGATCTCGTCGTTGGCGAGCGCCTCGACGGCGTCGCCGCGTTCGCCCTTCTCGATGCGCCGTGCGGCGTCGAGCAACTGCTGGATGGGGCGCACCACCTGATGGCGCGCGGCCAGCGACAAGAGCCCCATCGTGCCGAAGGCGAGCCCCAGGCAATAGAGCAAGATGTTGCGCCGGGCGACCACGAGCTCGGCGTTCTCCCGCGCCAGAGAGAACTGAATGAAAGCGGTGCCGACAGGCTCCTGGTTCCGCCCCAGCACCGTGCGCAGCGTCTCCACGCGATCGCCGAAGGCCAGCGTGCGCGGCGTTTGCAGATCGGCCGGCGCCGGCAAGGCGGAGCTGCCGGCGCGCAGCTCGACCATGGGAGCGCCGCTCATGCCGACTCGCCACACGCCGGCGTACACCACCTCCTTGTTCTGCTCGAGGTGCTGCAGCTCCGTCTTGGCCGCCTCTTCGTCATTGAAGTCGAGCGGCGCCTGCAACGACTGCGCGAGCAAGTCCGCCACCATGCCGGCGGCACTTCGCTTGGCCTCGATCACCCGCCGCCGCTCGCGCTCAGTGGCATAAAAAAAAGCGACCGCCATCGCCACGCCCACCACGACCACGCTGAGCAGCGCAAGCTTGATGCCGATCGACACGAAGCGCCGATGCGCCGGGCCTCCGGGTCCCCGCGAGCCGCCGGAGAGCGTCACCGGCGCTGGATGGCTGGGCTGAGACACGAGCACCGCTGAAGGACCCCACAGCCGCAGACGGCAGAATTCCGGCGGTGGGAAAGCCCAGTCGAGCTGCGAAGCGCATCGTTAAGCCGACCAGCGACGCGCACGCCCGGCGCCTCGAAAGAGGGCTCGCAACCTCGAGCTATCGTCCGGCACCAGGATGAGCCCCATGACGAGAACGCCGCGCACGCCCGGCGTCTCGGGAGCCCCACCTTCCGCGCCGAAACTGGAGTAGCGGCTTGCTGGACAAGCTGTTCCGATCGCGAACGCCCCGTCGAGCGCTTTCCCGCGCAGCGCGCTGGTGCAAAGTCGCTGGCAGCGCCTGCGCTGCGCAGCTCGCCGCGGTGCAGCGCGCGGTGATGGGCGGCGCACAGCGTGACGAGATTGTCCGCGCTGTGGCTGCCACCTTCCGAGCGCGGCCGGATGTGATGCAGATCGAGGAAGGTGGCGTTCCGGCAGCCGGCGACGCGACAGCGCCGCTCATCGCGGCGCAGCACCGCGCGGCGCAAGGCCGGCGGGATGTCTTGCCGGGCCCGCGTGGTCTTGCGAATCGGAGCGCGGCCGCCGCCAGCGTCGCCCACGTGGGCTTGGGCAGCAGGGCACGCAGCGTGCTCAGGGCGGTGTTCGCGACCGACGTCGGTGCCAACGTC
>JAICTU010000629.1 GCA_025936205.1 Polyangiaceae bacterium
GCATCCCGGAGCCGTAAGGCTACAGGGCGTACAAACATTTTATAAGGCGTCAACCCCTGTTATCGCCGATGGCATAGCTGCTTTTTTAGAAGCGCACGCCTGCCGCCCGGAGGACATCCTCGATGGCGAACAGGCCGCGCCCGGCTCCTGGCACATCGATCAAGGCAAGCCCAACGGGGCTTCCGCGGGCTTCCGCATCCGTGTGAACGGCAAGCAGAAGTTCATGATGAAGACCGACATTCCGCAGCAGCCCGAGCGCCCGACCGCGGCGAGCGCGATCGGCGCGGCCATTTATCACGCGGTCGGCTTCTACACGTCTTGCGAACAGATCGTGTACCTCGACCCGAAGGTCCTGTTCCTCGAGCCCGGCTTGATCGTCACCGATAACAGCGGCGTGCCCAGGGCCTTCGATCAGTCGGCGCTGAACAAGGTGTTCGAGCAGGCAAGCCAGCGCGGCCCGTTGCTGCGCATGCAGGCGAGTGCCTGGCTACCCGGCAGCTTGCTGGGCCCATTCCGTTACGAGGGCACGCGCGATGATGACCCCAACGATGTGATCCGCCATCAGGATCGGCGCGAGCTGCGCGGCGCGCGCGTGCTGGCAGCGTGGATCCATCACTTCGACGCACGCGAGCAGAACACGATGGACAGCTGGATCGCGAGCGATCCGCAGCAGCCCGACTCCTCCCCGGGCTACGTGCGCCACTACTACCTCGACACCAGCGACTCCTTCGGCAGCGAATGGGACTGGGACGAGATCTCGCGCCGCTTCGGTCACTCCTACCTGCTCGACTGGGGCTATCTAGCGGCGGACTTCGCGACCCTGGGCCTGATCGAGCGGCCCTGGGAGCGCGCGCAGCGCAAGCCGGGCTACGAGCTGTTCGGCTACTTCAGCGACCAGGAGTTCGACCCTGAGGGCTGGAGGAACGAGTACCCGAACCCGGCCTTCAGTCGGGCCACGGAGCACGATAACGCCTGGATGACGCGCATCCTCTCGCGGCTCGATCGACCTGATATCGACGTCCTGGTCGAGCTGGGCGAGTTTACCCACCCCGAGCATGCGAAGTACCTGGCGGAGGTGCTGGAGAAGCGGCTGGAGCGCATCACCGCGCGCTACTTCGAGCGGCTGTCGCCGCTCGCCGATCCTGGCTTCCAGAGCCCCGACGAGCTGTGCGTGACAGACCTGGCGCGCCGGCGCGGGCAATGGACGGAAGCTGCGTTCCATTACCAGGCGCAGGCCTGGCGGGCAGACGGCGCGACCGCGCTCGCGCCCTCCGTACGCGCTGCGGGAGCACTCTGCATGCGCCTGCCACACGCCAGCCCCGACGGCATGCCTGCCGGCGATCGCCGGCGCTACACGGTCGTGTTGATCGACAACGGCCAGGCGCGCTACCCCCTGGCCGTGCATCTCTATGACCGCGGTGGCGGCCGCGGCTTTACGCTGCTGGGCCTGGAGCGCCCGGAGGCGCCCTACGCCGAGCTGGCGGCGCGGATCGGGCGCGAGCTCGCGCGCTGACCCAACCGCTCAGCGGCGCTTGGCGTAGATGGCCGCCACGGCACTGTCTCCGAGAATTGGCATGAAGCTGGTCCCTACGGCGGCGTTGGGCTGGAGGTTGCGGGCCCAGACCAACCAGCTCGCGTTACCCAGGATGCCGGTCACCGGTGTGGCTTCGCAATGGAAGTACTCGGGGCTGCCACTCGCTCGAGGCAGCCGCACGCCGTAGTCGCTCGACGCGAGATAGAACGCGTCCGCGTCGGCATACGTCGGATAGTAAGTGGTCGCATCGACCTTTCCCGTCAGATCCCAGCTGCGCGTCTCGCCGGTCCCGTCCAGGGCCAGGCCCTGGATCGCTTGGGTGCCACCGCAGGCCAGCTCGCTGCTCGTCGCCAGGAACCAGCCTGTCCTGGTGAGTACGCCGTTGGTGCAGCCTTTGGGATAGACCTCGACGGGCATGCTGCCGGGCGCCGAGACGTCGACGCGGAAGATGCCGCCCTGACCGTTCTTGGTGGCGTACCAGAGCTGATTGCCGCTCAACTGTACGCTGACCAGCTGTTTGTTGTCAGCGAGCACGGAGCGTGAGCTGCCATCGCTGAGCGACAGTGCGACGATGCCGGAAGCGCCGTCCACCACCAGATCGTTGCCCACGATGCCCAGCAACGGTTTGCGCGAGAAGCCGCCCGCGTTCGCGCTCCAGTTGGCACTCACCAGCGTCGCATCGCCCTGCCCCGACAGCGGCAGGCGATAGACATCGGCGAGATGCGGCAGGCTGCCCTGGTTGGTCGCGAGGTACAGCGAGTCCGCGGTCACCAACACGTCGTCGAAGTAGCTCTGTTGCGGGGCGAAGACCGTCGTCGTCTCACCGCTCGACAGCCCGTGGCGCTTCAGGGCGCCATACCAGGTCATCACCAATCCGGGGACCGCCGTGCCGTCCTTCTGATCGACGTAGTAGACCGCGTCGTCGGTCAGGTTGAGGTAGCTCAGCTCGCCTTCGGCGATCGGGGTGGCCTCCGGTACCATGCAGGGGGGCGGCGACGGGCTGCCCGAGTTGGCCCTGTCGTTGGCCGAGCCATTGGCAGAGGCACCCTGCCCGGGCAGCTCTGCTCCCGTGCCCTGTTCGGCTTCGCCCGACTTCGAGTCCGACGAGTCGGAACAAGCGGTCATGCCCGCAACCAACATCACCACGGCCATCCTCGCGGCCATCGAGCGCATCACCATTGTCCTGCCTTTCATGAGGGCGCATGGAAACACCATGCGCGAGCCGAGAGCCAGCTTTGTCGAGTGATCCAGGGCCGACATCGAGCTACCGGGCCGAGACGGCACGCGAGTGTCCCAAGCGCTGCGCGACAGACCCGCGCTCCGCGGCAACCGGCGCGCGCGCACTTCAGAGGCCCACGATGGTCTTCAACCCGTCGCTCCAGCCGCAGCTCTGGCCCGGCTGGGGACTGAACAGCAAACACGCGACTGTGCGTGCCTCGTCGGTTAGACAGCTTCGGTCGGGAATGCCCGCACGGCTTCGATGCTGCTCTCTCCGGCGAGCAACATCACCAGTCGATCGACGCCGAGCGCATTGCCGGCGGCGCGCGGCATGCCGTGCTCGAGCGCGCTCAGGAACTGTTCGGGCAATGCCGTGACCGCTCGACCGAGCGCGCGCTGGTGCTCGCGGTCGAGCTCGGAACGGCGCCGTTGCTCGGCGGCGTCGTTCAATTCGCCGAAGCCGTTGCACAGCTCGATGCCGGCGACATACAGCTCGAAGCGCTCGGCGACGCTGGGATCCGCCGGCGAGCGGCGGGCGAGCGCGGCCTGGCTGCTGGGGTAGTCGTGCAAGAAGACGGGCTGGGGGAAGCTGGCCAGCGCCGGCTCGACGCGATCGACCAGGAGCTGGAAAAAGGCGTCTTCGTCGCGCTCCGCCAGCTGCGCCGCGTCGCTCACGTCCGCGAAGCGCGCGAAGGCTTCACGCACGGTGATGCGCAGAAACGGCGGGCGGAGGTCCATCCTGGTGCCGTTCGGCAGGCTCAGCTCCGAGCCCCCCAGAACTCGTTCACAGACGCGCGAGAGCAGGCGCTCGGTGTCTTCCAGCACGTCTTGCCAGCCGGCGAAGGCGCGGTACCATTCCAGCATCAGGAACTCGGGCGCGTGCAGGTGCCCGAGCTCTTCTGCGCGAAAGCAGTGCACCAGCTGGAACAGGCGCGGCACGCCGGCCACGAGCAGGCGCTTCATGTGCAGCTCGGGCGAGGTGATCAGGTAGCGCTCGCCGGAACGCAGCGGCTCGATGTGGGGCTCCACGGCGAGCTCGCTGGCACGGATCGGCGTGTCCACCTCGAGGAAGTCGCGTTCCAGGAAGAAGCGGCGGAGCTCGCCCAGGACGCGGGCGCGCAGCTGCAGGCGGCGGCCGACGCCCTGCTGGAAGGTGCGCTCGAACTCGGGAGGCGAGCCGCCGAGCAGCGGCAGCTGCTGCTCGAGCAGCTCGGTCTCGACCAGGGCGTGGCCGTTCCAGCGCCCGGAGACCACCACCAGCGCCCCTGCCGGCAGGGCCCCCAGGTCGACGTCGAGCGCCGCAAAGGCGTCGGCGATGCGCACCTGGCCGCCCTCGCAGAGCACGCGCCCTCCGACGCGCAGCCGTTGTTCGAGCAGGCCGGGATCGCCCATGACATCGTGCGGAGCGCGGACCTGGTCCGCAGCTCGCTCGGCCATCAACGAGCTCCGAAGGCGTAGAGGGCGAACGCCACCAGCTGGCGGCCCATCCACGGCCCCGCGAGGGCCAGGGCCAGCGATACGGCCAAGAACTTGGGCAAGTGGCTAAGCGCGCTGTCTTGCACCTGGGTCGCCGCTTGCACGACGGACCGGAACCCTTTCGCCAGTGAACGGAACCCATACCGCGTAGTCACGAGACCTGGCACGCGCGTCGGCCCGCGTGGGACCGGCGCACAAGGAGGCCACA
>JAICTU010000607.1 GCA_025936205.1 Polyangiaceae bacterium
AATGCCCAAATCGCCGATAAAAACTTCCCCTACACCACGATGTTCGTACATCTCAACGGTTTCGCGACCGAAGTCACGCGCGTGGCGCGCGAGGTGGGCACCGAAGGCAAGCTCGGCGGGCAAGCCAAGGTACCCGGAGTGGCCGGTACGTGGATGGCCTTGACCGACAACGTGAACTCGATGGCCACGAACTTGACCAACCAGGTGCGCGGCATCGCCAGCGTGGTGACCGCGGTCGCAGGCGGTGACCTGACGCACAAGCTCGCGCTGGAGGCGCGCGGCGAGATCGCGGAGCTGGCCGGCACCATCAACGGCATGACCGGCACGCTCGCCATCTTCGCCGAGCAGGTGATCACCGTGGCGCGGGAGGTGGGTGTCGAAGGCAAGCTCGGCGGGCAAGCAAAGGTGCCGGGGGCGGCGGGCACCTGGCGCGACCTGACCGACAACGTCAATCAGCTCGCAGAAAATCTGACCTCGCACATCCGCGCCATCGGCACGGTGGCCACCGCGGTGACCAAGGGCGACCTCACGCGCTACGTCGCGGTGGAGGCGTCCGGCGAGATGGCGGCGCTCAAGGACAACATCAATGAGATGATCCGCAACCTGAGGGAGACCACTCAGAAGACCACCGAGCAAGACTGGCTCAAGACGAACCTGGCGCGCTTCACCCGCATGTTGCAAGGCCAGCGCGATCTGACCACTGTGGCACGGCAGGTGCTGTCCGAGCTCGCGCCGCTGGTGCGCGTGCAGCAAGCAGCCTTCTATCTCGCCGAGCAAGACGGCGAGGAGACGCGCCTCAACCTGCTGTCCAGCTACGCCTCCGACGGCGATCTGCCCAGGAGCTTCCGGCTCGGTGAGGGCCTGATCGGCCAGTGCGCGCTGGAGAAGCGCAAGTTCGTGCTGCTGGACGTGCCGGCAGACCACTTCCGGGTGCGCTCGGGCCTGGGCTCCAGCACGCCGCGCAGCTTGATCATCTTGCCGGTCCTGTTCGAGGGCGAGGTCAACGCCGCGATCGAGCTCGCCTCCTTCGGGCAGCTGAGCCCGGTGCACGAGGTATTCCTGGATCAGCTGACCGAGAGCCTGGGGATCGTGGTCAACACCATCTCCTCGAGCATGCGCACCGAGGCCCTGCTGAGTCAGTCGCAGACGCTGACGCAGGAGTTGCAGAGCCAGCAGGAGGAGCTGCGGCAGACCAATGAACGGCTGCAACACCAGGCGGCGACGTTGCAGAAATCTGAGGAGCGCCTCACCCTGCAGCAGGAGGAACTGCGGCGCACCAACGAGCAGGCGGAGGACAAGGCCAAGCTACTGGAGATCAAGAACCGGGAGATCGAGTTCGCCAAGGCGGACATCGAGGAAAAGGCGGAACAGCTCGCGCTGACCTCTCGCTACAAGTCCGAGTTCGTGGCGAACATGTCGCACGAGCTGCGCACGCCGCTCAACAGCCTGCTGATCCTGTCGCGCATGCTGGTGGACAACGCCGACGGCAACCTGACCGACAAGCAGGTCTCCTTCGCGCAGACCATCCACGCCTCCGGCAACGATCTACTGAGCCTGATCAACGACATCCTGGACCTGTCCAAGATCGAGTCCGGCACGCTCGCGGTCGAGCCCAGCGAGGTCTTGCTGGACGATCTGCGCGCCTATGTGGAGCAAGGCTTTCGCCACGTCGCGCACGAGAAGGGGCTGGAGTTCAACGTGGAGATCACCGGGCGCCCGCCGGCCTCGATCCATACGGACCCGAAGCGCTTGCAGCAGGTGCTCAAGAACCTGCTCTCCAATGCCTTCAAGTTCACCGAGCGCGGCAGCGTCACCATGAGCATCTCCACCGCCAGCTACGGCTGGAACCGGGAGCACGCGATCTTGAACCACGCCGACTGCGTGGTGGCATTCAGCGTCAGCGACACCGGCATGGGCATCCCAGAAGACAAGCAGCGCATCATCTTCGAAGCATTTCAGCAGGCGGACGGCACCACCAGCCGCCGCTTCGGGGGCACCGGGTTGGGCCTGTCGATCAGCCGTGAGATCGCCAACTTGCTGGGGGGCGAGATCCGGGTCGTGAGCATGCTGGGCAGCGGCAGCACCTTCACGTTCTATTTGCCCTCGCAATACGTTGCCCCCTTCAGCGAGCGCGGACGCCGTCCGGGTAGCGAAGGCCACGCCGTTTCACCGGTACTCGGAACTGCTCCCGAGCCCGCGCGGGAACCAGCCGCGGAGCGCGCACAGGGCGGGGGTTGTCTGCTGCTGCTCGGTACCGCAGACGCCGAGCTGCGCGAAGCGTTGCGCGGCCCGCTGGAGCGAATGGACCTCGCCCCCCTGGTCAGCGAAGACCCCCGGGTCGATCCGGCACAGATCGCCAAGCTGCATGCGACGGGTATCATCGTGGATCTCAGGTCCGGCAACCTGGACGGCTGGATCGCTCTCGATCGGCTGAAGCACACGCTGGCCACCGCGCATCTGCCCGTGGTGGCCTTATCTGCCCAGAGCGATGGCCCCAAGGCGCTGCACATGGGTGCCGTCGAGGTGATCCAACGGCTCGTGCCGGGCGAGGTGGAGCGCGCCTTGCGCCGCGTGAACGCGCTGCAGCCCGACCAGAGCCGGCGTCTGCTGCTGATCAGCGAAGATGCGCGGGCCTCGGCCAGCCTGGTGCCGCTGCTCGGGGGGGAAGGCGTGGAGGTGCGTTCCGTCACCACGGGCACGGACGCGCAGCTGGCCCTCTCCCGGGAGGACTTTCAGTGCGTGGTCCTGAGCCTGGGCGAGGGCCCTTTTGCGCTGGAGCCGCTGCTGCGGCAGGCGCCCGGGATGCCATTGCTGGTGCACGCGCTGCGCCCCCTGAGCGAGGCCGAATCTGCCCAGATCGCTGCGGCGCGGCGCCGCCAGCCGATCGAAGTGACGCACAGCGCCGAGCAGCTGCTCCGACACAGCTGCCTGGCGTTGCACCGCCCCGAAGAGACCCTACCCAGCGGGCAGCGGCGGCTGCTCCTCGAGGCAACGCAGCGCCGGGCGGCCCTCGCGGGCATGCGGGTGCTCATCATCGATGATGACGTCCGCAACATCTTCGCGATGACGAGTGCCCTGGAGCGCCATGGCGCGCTAGTGAGCTATGCAGACAATGGCCAGCAGGGGCTGGAGCTGCTGAACGCAGGCCCGCCGCCGCAGGCGGTGCTGGTGGACATCATGATGCCCGAGCTCGACGGCTACGAGATCATGCGCAGGATTCGCGAGCAGCCGCGCCACGCGCAACTGCCGCTGATCGCCGTGACTGCCAAGGCCATGCCGGCAGATCGCGAAAAGTGCCTCCGTGCCGGCGCGACCCACTATCTCGCCAAACCGGTCGACGCAGGCCAGCTGGTGTCCGCGCTGCGCGTGGCCACGACGGAATGAGCTGCCGCGGAAGGATCGAGCCCATGCCCCAGCAAGCCATACCCCAGCAGGCCATATCGCAGCAGGCCATATCGCAGCAGGCCATGTCCCAGCCATCCAGCCTCGAACCCGTCGACGTGCTGCTGATCGACGATCGCGCCGAAGATCTGCTCGCCCTTTCGCACGTGCTCGCCGGACCCGAGTACCGGCTGCAGACCGCGCGCTCCGGGTCCGAGGCGCTGAAGCGCCTGTTGGAGCAGGACTTCGCGGTGATCTTGCTCGATGTTTACATGCCGATCATGGACGGCTTCGAGCTGGCGTCGCTGATCAAGCAGCGCGAGCGCAGCCAGAGCACGCCCATCATTTTCCTGACTGCGGCGGGCTCCGACCTGTCGCAGATCTACCGCGGCTATTCACTGGGCGCCGTCGACTACTTGAACAAGCCGGCGGACCCGGACGTGCTGCGGGCAAAGGTCAGGATCTTCGCCGATTTGTACCGGAAGGATCGGCGACTGGAACGCCAGGCCGAAGCCTTGCGCGAGAGCGAGCGGCGCGAGCGCGAGCTGATGCTCACGGAGCTCCGGCACAGCGCGGAACGGCGCTACCTGCACCTGGCCGAAGCTGTCCCGGTCAGCGTGTGGACCACGGACGCCCGCGGCAAGCTGACCTACACCAATCGCTACTGGAATCAGTACACCGGCCTGCCGCTGGTCAATCTGCGGGACCGCAGCTGGCTGGAGGCAGTGGACGAGGAGGACCGCAAGGCCTGCGCGGAAGCCTGGCGCGAAGCGGTCGCAGGCGGACAGCCCTACGAGCGGCAGTGCCGGCTGCGCAGAGCGAGTGACGGAGCAGCGCGCTGGCATCTGTCGCGTGCCGTGCCGGAGCTGAATGAAAGCGGCCACATCCAGGGCTGGCTGGGCACGCTGGTCGACATCGAGGAGGCGAAGCGCGCCATCTTTGCGCGCGACGAGTTCTTATCGATCGCGTCCCATGAGCTGCGCACGCCGCTCACGGCGCTCAAGCTGCGCCTGCAATCGACGCTGCAGGCGCGCGATCTGCCGGAGAAGTCACAGCACCGGCTGGAGAGCGCGGTAGTGCAGACGGAGCGGCTCGAGCGCCTGATCGAGAATTTGCTCGACGTGTCGCGCATCACCACGGGCCACCTCGATCTGGAGTCGGAGACGTTTGACCTCCGCGAGCTGGCCCAGGACGTCACGGAGCGGTTCCGCGAACAGGCGGCGCGTGGTGGCACGTCGGTGGAGCTGAACGCACCGACCCCTGTCGTGGGGCGCTGGGATCGGCTGCGGCTGGAACAAGTGGCGACCAATCTGCTGTCGAACGCGCTGAAGTTCGGCGAGGGCCGCCCGATCGGCGTGGAGGTGCAAGGCGACCAGGAGCACGCCACCCTGACCGTTACCGATCGCGG
>JAICTU010000284.1 GCA_025936205.1 Polyangiaceae bacterium
CGCTCGCCACGGCGTACGCGCACGTGCTCGGCGCCTGCTTCGTGCTGCTCGGCATGGTGCTCGGCGTACTGACCCGCATCCGGCCCCTGCGAGCGTTGCTGCCAGGCGCAGGGCTCGCCGGCTACCTGGCCCTCGCCTACACTCAGGTCGGGCACGTGCCGCGGCTCGACCGCAGCTGGCTCATGTTGTTTCCGCACTGGAGCGATCGACTGCCGTTGTACCGCACGCTGCTCGGATCGTGGTCGGGGCCGTGCGACGAGCTGCTCGCGGCTGCGCTCGTGGTGGTGCTCGTCGGGCTGTGCCTGACGGCTCTGATCGCGCGGCGCAGCGCCCGCTGGACCACACACGGCTTCATCTGGCTCTGGAGCTCGGTCTGGGTGCTGTATTCGGTGTTCCCGGCGGTGCTCGACGACTGCTGGTCGTTCTTCCAGCGCTTCGGCCATGCCGGCGTGCTCTGGCTGCCCGCGGCGTTGCCTACCTTCCGGCGCGAGGCCCGCTGGCGCCGGCTGGTGGAAACGCCCTTGGTGGTTCTGGGCGTGCTCGCCTCGCTCAACTCCGTGCTGCACCTCTGCCGCGACGCGGAGGCGCGCGACGCCGATGCCATTCTTGCGGATATCCCGCGTGGGTCACACCTTGCTGCCGTGAACTATGACCTGAGCCGCCAGCCCATGACCGACGTCGCGAGCTGGCTGCACCTTGCCGCCTACGCCATCGTGCGCCGCGACAGTGACATCCCCGACATGTTTGCGCGCGATCACTGGACCTTTCCGATCCACGAAAGCTGGCCTGCGGGCGTGCCCCTGCCGCCCCCCGGCTATCAGTGGCAGAGCACCTTCGACACCAGCGCCGCCTATGCCCGCTACTTCGACGTCGTGCTCGCGCGCACCTCTGACGCCAAGCCCGATCTGGATCCGCGCCAGCAAATCTTCGGTACCGAGCAAGGCGACGCCTTGCTGCTGTCGCACCACGGCCGCTTCTGGCTGTATCGCTTCCTGGCCGACGGCGCCCGCTCACCGAAGCAAGCCAACAATGAGGCGCATGCGGCGCCACGCCAACCTGCGCGGGCGCTTTGACGGAGCAGCCCTGTGACCGGGAAGCGCCAGCCTGCGCTGCCGCGAGCTCAGGAGACGACGCGCTCGACGAACCAGATCAAGCCGATCGCCGCGATGAACAGCGAAGCAAATCGGGGCAGCTGCACGAGGCGACCGCGCCGTGGCAAGTTCCAGACAATCGCCAGCAGCACCGCCGCCACCGACAGCTGGCCGAGCTCCACCCCGGCGTTGAACGCCACGAGCGGGCCGAGCACGCTGCTGCCGTGACTGCCGAGCCCGATCTGGCGCAGCGCCGACGCGAAGCCGAGACCGTGGACCAGACCGAAGCCGAAGGCGATCAACCAGCGCCCGAGCCACGGGCCGTCCGGCTCCGATCCGTGTTTCAGATTCTCGAGCCCGACCAGCACGATACTGGCCGCGATCAGCGGCTCGACGATGCGCGCCGGGATCGTGACGGAGCCGGCGGCAGCGAGCGCCAGGGTGATCGAATGAGCGACCGTGAAACAGGTCACGACCACAGCCACGTTGCGCGGACGGCGGCACACGATCAGCAACCCGAGCAGAAACAACAGATGGTCCGCGCCGCTCAGGATGTGCTCGACGCCCAGCCACAGGTAGCCTGCGAGCGAGGGGAGCGGCGCCGTGCCCGGCACCTCGGCTTCCGGAGTGATCGCGATCTCGAACCGGGTATCTTCGGGGCTGAGCAGCTTCTGACCGAGAAAGGTCCGCACGCCGGTGACGGTGAGCACCACACCGGCGCGCGCAACCAGCCTGGGCAGGCGTGACGCTTCGAAGACCAGCGGACTCAGCGTGGGACGCGCGTAGGCGGCCCAGAGCTCCACATCGCCCTCGCTGCCCAGGTGAGCACTCGCTGTGCGGGCGGGCAGCACAGCCCCGCCGGAGCTGACCCGGTAGTAGTCGCGCGCGCAGGCGTCAAAGGCGTCGCGAAAGGCTTCAAAATCGCGCGGCTCGAGCCGGCGCTGGGAGTCGGGGCCGTCGAAGCAGGCGCGGGTCGCCGTGAGCAGGGAGAGCGTGGTGTGCAGGCGCAGCTCCTCGCCGCTCACATGCGCGTCGGTCGTGATCTCGAACGGATCATGGGCCCGCGCGGGCAGCGCAACGCCGAGCAGGACGACGGCGGGCAGAACAAGGCCGAGCAGAACCAGCGCTGCGAACCGCGCGCGCGACTTCACCGGACCTGGATATTGGGCAGCGGGGGCGCTGCCATGCCGCTACCGATGTGGAAGCCGGTGTGCGGCGGCTGATTATAGGCCGTCTGCTCCGAGCTCACCTCCATGCGGTACTGCGGGTCGTGCATCAGCGTGTAGATGCGGCGGGTGGTCAGGTCCGTGGTGGTGTAGATGCGCAAGGCGCTGCTGTCAGTCTCTCGCCACACCACTTCTTCACGCCAGTCGCCGTACAGATCGGCCGTGAGCGTGGGCGTGGACTTGGTGCCGTTGTTGGAGCTGACGCCGTTGGCCGTGAGCAGCCGCGTGGTCGTACCAGCCGCGTACTTGTCGATGTGGTTGGCGTCCTCGAGCTCGCGCGTCTCGTCCGCGTCCCAGTAGACCAGGAAGTTCTGCGAACCGGGCGCGGCGGCGAGGTTGGCGTTGCTGGTCGCTGAATACAACCGGCCTCCGGTGCTGGAGGCCCACATCTCCGCCCCCGGGTTGGCGGCGTCGACGTCCTCCGCGACGCAGCGCCCGGTATCGGCGCCGTTGATCGGGCCCTCCTGCAGGATGGCGCAGGTGCGAGCGTCACGGACGTGATAGGCGGGATGCACCCCATCCTCGTTGCACATGAAGAACTCGAGGCCCGGGCGCGAGGGGATCAAATCGCCGACGTGCTGCGCGTCGCCGTGGTCGTAACCGGTCGAACAGAGCGCGGCGCCGTTGTTGTCGATGGCCATGGCGCCGTACATGATCTCTTGCCCCGGGTCGTCGTCGACGTTGGCCACGGTCATGCTGTGCGCACCCTGGCCCGTGTAGGCATGGCCCGCGCCGTCGTTCGGCGTGACGTTGCTGTCGAACTTCCAGAGCTGCGAGAGCTGCCCGCCGCGCCAGTTCCAGGCGCTGAGGGTGGTGCGCGTGTAGTAGCCGCGCGCCATGATGAAGCTCGGCAGACCAGTGTCGTCGAGGAACGCGGCCGAGGACAGGAAGCGATCGACGCGATTGCCGTAGTTGTCGCCCCAGGAGTTGACGGTGCCGCGCGCTTGATCGAAGTTCACGGTGGCGAGCTCGGCGCCCGTCTGCCCGTCGAAGACCGTCAAGTACTCCGGGCCGCTCAACACGCGCCCGGTGTCGTTGCGATAGACCGCGGTGTCATCGTCGTTCGCTGCGGGGCCCAGGTGCAGCAACTGCCCGGTGCCGTCACGCGTGCCGGGCGCCGTCTTGACGGCCATCTCCGCCTTGCCGTCCCCATCCAGGTCGAACACGACGAATTGAGTGTAGTGAGCGCCCGCGCGGATGTTCGGGCCCAGGTCGATGCGCCAGAGCCGTGTGCCGTCGATTTTGTAGGCGTCGATCAACGCATCCCCGGTGCAGCCGTCCTGCGAGTTGTCCTTGGCGTTGGACGGATCCCACTTGAGGAAGATCTCGTAGACGCCGTCCCCGTCGACGTCCCCCGGGCTGCCGTCGTTGGCGCTGTAGGTGTAGGCCTCGTTCGGCGTCGGGCACGATGCCGGACTGTTACCGCCCGCCGGCACCTGCAGCGGCACGCGCAGGAACTGCTGAGGCAGGACGCCGGCCGTCTCGGATTCCGGCCCCTCCACACCGCCGATCACCGGGCGCACGCTGTACTTCGAGTTGGCATTGCCGCCGGTATCCCGGAAATTGGTGCTGTCGGTCACGTCGGCGATCTGTGCGCCGTCCCGATACAGGTGGTACGTGACATTCCCCGGGTTGTCGCGATCGTACTCGAACCCGTACATGCGCCAGCCGACGTACACGCCGCCGTTCACCTGCACCGCGACCACGCCGCGGTTGAGCCGCTCCATCTTGTAAAAGCCGCCGCCGCCGGTCGCGCCCGGCATCTCTGGCAACGCCGCGGGGGGCGTCATTTCTCCGCCCCCCGGAGCCGGCTCGCCCTGGCTCACGCCACCCACGTTGGGGTTGCCCTCGTTGCTGCTCTGCGCCGGATTCCCCATGGGCATGCCGCCGCCGGGCTCGGGCTGGGCGCTCGGAGCACCCGAGTTCATTGCCCCTGACGGATCACCCGCGCGGTCGCCGGGGCCGGCAGGCGCGCCGTCATCGCGGCCGTGCCCGCAGGCGGCGGCCAGGGCGAAAACCAGCCCCGACCCACACAGGCCACCTGCAACTCCTCGCCAACCCGCTTGCCTCGCCATCATGAAAAAAGCTCCGCGTGCCACTCTCGAACGTGCACCCCTGCAGAATGCGGGTCCTGGCGGGCGCACACAAGTGCCAGGTGCAGCGCCCGGACTCGGCCTTCCTTCGCAAGCGTGAGACTCTAGCCCGCCTCGAACCTGGCGCCGCGCGGCAGTTTCATTTTGACCCGTCACGCCGGGACTTCTCGCCGCTTTCCTGCTCGCACAAAAAAGGCCCTGGCAGAAATGAGATGCCCCCCGCCCCCGCCCCCGCCGCGCGCGCGGGGGCGCCTTCAGACCTATCGACTTTCGACCCATTTCGCACGCCGTACACGCGACGGAATCGGCTGTGAAACATGCGATCGGGGATTTTTGCTGCCGGCTTCCGGCGCGGCGCCCGCCGCTCCTCCGCTCGAATCGCGCTGTTTCGAGCCCTACGCTCCAACCCAGAGGAAAGATCGTGTCCTATCTGAGCCCCCCCGAGTTCGTCACGAAAATGGTCGATGCCGGCGAGTCGAAGGTCACCCTGTCGACACGCGATACAATCATCCGCGCGTTCATGGGCGGCGCCCTGCTCGCGCTCGGCGCCGTGTTCGCCGTCACCGTCAGCCAGCAGACGGGCGTTCCCTTGATCGGCGCTATCTTGTTCCCGGTCGGCTTCTGCACCCTGTACCTGCTCGGCTATGATCTGTTGACGGGGGTGTTCGTGCTCTCGCCGCTGGCCCTGATCGACCGGCGCCCGGGTGTGACGCTGAAAGGCGTGCTCCGCAACTGGGGCCTGGTGTTCACGGGCAACTTCCTCGGGGCGCTGACCGTCGCGGTGCTGATGGCCGTCGTGTTTACGTATGGCTTCTCGGCGGAGCCGAGCCCCGTCGGCAAGGTGATCGCAGGCATCGGCGAGGCGCGCACCCTGGGATACAAGGCGCATGGGGCAGCGGGCATGCTCACGCTGTTCGTGCGCGGCGTTCTCTGTAACTGGATGGTCTCGACCGGGGTCATCGGCGCCATGGTCTCGACCAGCGTCGGAGGCAAGGTCATCGCCATGTGGATGCCCATCACGCTGTTTTTCGGGATGGCCTTCGAGCACTCCGTGGTCAACATGTTCCTGTTCCCCTCCGCGCTGATGATGGGCGGCAATTTCAGCGTCGGCGACTACATCGTCTGGAACGAGCTGCCGACCGTGTTCGGCAATCTGGTGGGCGGCATCACCTTTACCGGGCTGACGCTGTACTCGACGCACCTGAAGACGGCGCCGAAGCGCGTGCTCGCCGAGCCGGGCATCGATGAGTCCGGGATCAGTCCGCGCGCCAAAGATCGCCGCAGCGCCGCCTGAGATCGCCGCGCGGGGGGCACCACGCCCCCCGCGCTCTATGCATCTAGGGCCACGTGACGCGTGCGCGCCCGTCTGGGTTTGTCAGGGGCCGTTCGCACCGCCCCGGCTGCGCGTACGCGAACTGAAGCCTCTCACCTCAGCCGAAGCGACCGCTCTCGAGGCCATCGTGTATGGCCAGCAACGCCGAGCGCAGCTCGGCCATGGGCTTCTCCCCGATCGCTCGCCCGAGCTCGCGCTCCAGCTCGCGGAGCGTGGACAACCCCTCGAAGAAGCCTGCGCGCCCGCGCGCCGTGAAGCGCACGCGCCGTGCGCGCGCGTCCTCGGGATCCGGCACGCGCTCCACGACACCGAACGACTCCAGCTCGTCCACCAGCTGGGTCACCGCTTGCTTGGAGACGCCGAGCCGCTCCGCGAGCTCGGACATGCGTGTGCCCTCCAGATCGATGTGCGGCAACAGCTGGGTGTGTGAACGCCGCAAGCGCTGCCCGCGCAGCGAACCCAGGCGCGCGAGCGCCCGCTCGTCGAGCAAACGCGCCACCTTGAACAGGACCTGCAGAGTGCTGCCGCGCTTCTCCGTCTCCAGCTGAGCACGGAACGCCCCATCGGATGCCGCCGTTGGCCCCGCTTCAGAGTGCACGCCGCGGGGCCCGTCGCCGGCCCGGGACTTCTTTTGCGCCATTAATTCATCTCACTTGACCATTTGATTCAGTGTGCTTGACTATGTGACGAGAAAGGCTCGTTGTCCATGGACCGCGCACAGCTCGCCACTTTCGATTTCGCACAGATCATCCAGGGGCCCCCCGGCGGCTTCCACTTTCCTGCGCGCATGACGGCGCTCCAGCTCGCCCCCGGTGAGCTGGCATTGATCTCTCCCATCCCCATCGATGACGCGCTGGCGCAGCGCATCGCGGAGCTGGGCAAGGTCACCTACCTGGTGGCGCCGAACCTGCACCACCACCTGTACCTCGCTGCGGCGAGCGCGCGCTACCCCGAGGCCGGCGTACTCGGCCCCCCGGGACTGGCACGCAAGCGGCCGGACTTACAGCTCCACGGCACCCTGGATCGCGAGTTGCCCGCTGCGTTGCGCCGCGCGCTCGAGGTCATTCACCTGGAGGGTGCACCGGGCGTCGATGAGTATGCGTTCTTTCACCGCGCCACGGGCACGCTGGTCGTGACCGATCTGGTCTTCAACGTCGTGCACCCGCACGGCTTCTGGGCGCACCTGATCTTGTGGATCACCGGTTGTCACGGGCGCCTGGCCGCCACGCGCAGCTGGCGCTTTCTGGTCAAGGACCGCGCCGCGCTGGGGCGCAGCCTGCAGCGCTTGCTGGAACTCCCGCTGCGCACACTGGTGATGGCGCACGGCGAGATCGTGCAGGACGACGCGCAGGAGCGGCTGCGCCAGGCGCTCCGCCACTGGCTGCCCGCCGCACCCCGCCTGCCGGTGCAAGCCTGAGCTGGGCCCTTTGCGAGCGAGCGGCCGCGCTCAGCCCGTGTGGCGCGCCACGACCAACGTGATGTCGTCCGCCTGCGCCTGCATCCAGTCGCTCACTTCCTGGCGGATGCGCTCACAGATGCTCTGGACGGGCTGGTCGCCCACGGCGGCCAGCGTGATCATCAGCCGCTCGATGCCGTACATCTCGCCGGAGGCCGCCTGTGCCTCCACCACGCCATCGGTGTACAAGAGCAGCACGTCGCCGGGCCGCAGTTGAGCCTCCCGCTCCTCGAGGTCGGCGTCCAGCACCTCTCGCGAGATGCCGGCCCAGATACCGCTGGTGTGCACGCGCTCCACCCGGCGGGTAGCCTTGCGATAGACGAGCGGATCCTCGTGCGCGCCCGCCAAGCGCAGCTGGCCAGAAGCCGAGTAGCGGATCAGGCACAGCGTGGCGTGCTCCTCTTGCCGCAGCCGATCGCGAATGTTCTCGCTGAGGATGCTGTTCAATGTGCGCCAGGCCTGACCCGGCTCCACCTCCGGCCGATCGTGCACACTCGCCGCCACGATCGACTGGATCATCAGCATCACGAGGCCGGCGGGCAAGCCATGCCCGGCAACGTCTCCGATGCCGAGCCAGCATCCGTCCTTCGCCGGGAGGATGTCGAAGTAGTCGCCGCCGACCTCGCTCGCGGGCTGCATCAAGGTGGCCAGCTCCAGGCCGGGCACACTGGGATTTCGCGGCAAGATCGCCGTCTGGATACGGGCCGCGATCTCCAGCTCCTGGTGCATGCGCGCGCGCTCCGCGCGCTCGCGGCGCGTGACCTCGGCGACCAGCGCGTCGGAGAGCTGCGTCGCCTTGAGCGAGCTGCTGATCAACTCACCCAGCGCCTTGAGCACCGAGCCGTTGTTGGGCCCCAGCTCCTGGCAACAATAGCCGAGGATCTCCTCACGAACGAACAGCGCGTGCGTGACCAGGCTGGCGCGTTCAGCATGCCGCCAAGCGCGCGGAATGATCTCGCTCGTCCGGAACGGCACACCGCCTTCGGGCAGCTCGGCTGCGGCCCCCTGATCAAAGGCGTAGATCAAGCGGCTCTCGCCGTCCGCTCCGCCACTACCGACTACCACATAGAAGCGAGGAATGCGGAACCCACGCAAGTGCTCCGTCATCACGCGCCACAGGCCCGGTAGATCGATCGCGGCGCGGCCTTCCCGGCTGGCCTCCTCGAGCCGCGACAGCAGGTCCTCGCGCTCCACCAGCAGCCGCGCCTGCGCAAACTCGGCGCGCTCGCCGATCGTCACGTAGGCCCGGCCGAAGAGCGCTTCGGCGCGAGTGGAGAGCCTGCGATCTCGCTGCAGATACGGCAGACTCTGCTCGCGCAGACGCGCCACCACATGATGCCAGCCGGTGATGTTGCCGTGCTGCGCGGTCGCGGAGACCAGCTGGGACAGACAATCCAGGAAGGAATGCTCGCTGACGCTGTCGAGATCCCGCAGCAGCGCATCGATCAACTCCTCGGCCCAGTTCGCCGGCAACCCTGCGGCGAGCGTCGCGCCGTGATCGGCCAGGATCGCCGCAATGCGCCCGCGCGCGTCCACCAGGACTGCACCCTCCGCGGCGACGGGCGCGACCGACGTGCGCAAACCCGAGATATGGCCGAAGCAGCCGCAGGAGCGGCGGATCTGCGGAGCCGTCGGCACGGCCACCTGGCGCTCCGCGCGCTTCTCTTGCAACAGCCCCGCGACCACGCCGACCGCTTCCGCCGCCAGCAAGTGCGGCAGCTGCCGGATGGTCGTGAGCGGCGGCGAGTTGAATTTCGCTCGGTCGATGTCGTCAAAGCCGACCACCGACACTTCTTCCGGCACGCGAATGCCGCGGGCTTGCAGCACCTCCAGCGCGCCGAGCGCCATCCAGTCGTTGGCGGCCACGATCGCGTCGCACGCGGGCTGAGCACCGCGGCACCAGCGCTCGGCAGCGTCACGGCCGGCCTCCGCCCGGTAGTCTCCGTCGAACATCAGCGCCAGATCGGGCTCCATACCGGCCGCGCGCAACGCTCGCTCGAAGCCTTGCCGGCGTTGGTCGGATTCGAGGCCCTTGCCCGTGATGAACGCGATACGCGTGCGCCCGTGCGCCTCGATCAGGTGGCGGGTCATTCGTTCCACGCCCCCCTCGTTGTCGATGCACACCGACGGCGCGTCCTCATGGCGAGCGCCGATGACACAGCTGGGCAGAGTCAGAAAGCGCGCGAGCAACTCGCGAACCGGCGCGGAGTCGAGCGGCGCCGCCCAGGTGCCGGGGACCAGCACAGCGGCGTCCAGATCGCTGGGCGAAGGCAGCTGATAAGCGTAGCTGCGCGGATCGGCCCAGCCCAGGCTTCCACCAGCCAGGCACACCAGGTCCAAACCACGGCGCACACATTCGTCATGGGCGCCGGCGATGATCTCGGTCTGGTACGCGTAGGTACCGCCCGCCAGGAACAGTCCCACGCGCGGACGTCGCCCAGAATTCGACTGGGTCATGCGCTCAGTGCTCGGCCACGCGCGAGGCCAGTGGAGGCAACGGTTCCTGCACGATCAAGGTGAGCTCGTCACCGCTGATCTGGTAGTTGAACGAGAGGCCCTCCGCGCGGATGCGCGCCAGACCGAGGCCGGATACGCCTTCGAGCGGCGCCGTCTCTTCGATCAGGCGATCGTAGAGCTGGGCCGGATCCACGGCATCTCGCAGCTCTTTCAAGCGCTTCTCCACCTCGACCAGCCGATCGGGGGACGTGGTATTTTTGGTGCGCAGCGTGAGCAAGCGCGCCCCCTCGGCCTCGGTCAGCTCGATCTCCAGCATCGCTCGCGAGCTGGTCGAGTACTTGGCGATGTTCTCGGTGAGCTCGTGCGCGGCCATGTGGAACCGGGTCGTGACATCGAGGTCGCGCAGGCCGGTGCGACAGAAGTCGCTCACCAGCCGCGCGATGCCGGACACCAGCGACGGCGTCGGGCAAAAGGCCAGCTGCACGAACAATGCGCGCTGCGCAGCCGCGCCCGAGTCCCCAGATCCATCAGCCATTGCGTCCCCCATTCACCTGGCCCGAAGCCGTGCTCGCCGGCGTGCTCGTCGCAGTCTTGCTCGCGCCGATCTGATCCAGGAACACCACGGCGGGCGCCAGGCGCACCAGCGGTTCGAGCCCGCGCTGCTGCCAGCGCTGATTGGGGTTGTACTGGATGCGGATCTGATACGGCTTGCCGCTGGTCCGGACCTTGTAGATCCAGGACACGAATGCCTTCAGACAGGACGAGTTCATGAAATACAACTCGCCCAGGTCCACCACGACGGACCTGACCGAAGCTTCCACGAGCTCCTCGTGCAATTGCTTCAGTGTTCGATCCAGCGGGGCAACGACTTCGCCGTCGCCGTTGCCGCTGAGCCTCACGACGGGAACTGCACCCGCGTCCGCGAGGACCAGTGCAAAGCCTTCAGTGCGGATGCCGAGCAAACGTAGCATGTGCTTCAAATTTTAGCGCAACGAGCAGGCGGGGCCATCATCTCTGGAGTGATGCGTTCGCTCGGGCATTGGTCCTTTGCTCTCCGGGAATGAGAGCGAATGAGGGCCAATGAGGGCGCGCCCAGCGCACGGCACGAGGATATCCGACATGTGGAACTCGAGACCGAGGTAGCCAAAACCCCGATACTCGGGCTGTCGTCGCGCAGGAACGGGCAGGCAGTGGGCTCGAGGACGCATGCGGTCCGCTTCGCGCCCGCTTGCCCTGCTCTCACTGCTCCGGAAGGAAGCGCAGCGCCGAGGCGCGCGCGAACCAGCGCGCGCGCTCGACGTGGAAGCGCAACAGGCGACCGCTGTCGTCCGGCCCTGCCTGCGGGTGGCTTCCGGTGACCAGCTCGGTGCGGGCTTCGATCTGCAACAGGTCGCCGCGCTCGAAATCCTGGAACAGCAGCCCTGCTCTTGGCTCGAGACTCAGATTGCCGAGCGTCATGTACAGGTTGTTGCCGTGGTAGTCGGAGATGACGAAGCTGTCGTCGCCGGTGAATGCAACGAAGCCGGGAGGGCCGCCGCGGTGCGAAACATCGACCCCATGCGCCCCTTGCTCGTGGCGCGCCGCGCCCGGATGCGCGCTGGCGATGTAAAACGTGTCGGCGCTCGCGATCAAAGCCCGCTGCCGTTGCTCGAGCCGCTCGGCAACGCGGGCGGCGCCGGGTGTAGGGGCTGCGGCGAACCGCGCTTCACGCGGGTGGATGTACTTCGGGCAGTTGCCGAAGCTCTGGCCGACCCGCAGCGTGAAGCCACGCCGATCGAGCTCGGCCACGTCGCCGTTGACGCGGTTGCGGCGCCGCGTGTGCGCCTGGATGCCGAGCAGCCCCAGCGCTGCGCCGGGGCGGAGGTTGCTCTCCAGCGGATCTCCCGCGAGCGGCAGCGCGTCCACCCGCAGCAGCTCGGGCTCGGGCGAGGTCGCGAAGCCCGGTGAGGCCGCCAGCAACGAAGCCGTCGGCTGCCCCTGCTCATCGATCGAGCCGACCACCACAAACGGTAGCAGCTCGAAGAACTGCCGGTGCTGCTCGGGCATGTGGTCACGGATCGCCTGCGGTCCGACGCGCGCCATGCGCTCGGCCACCCCGGCCTTGGTCTGCAGCGCGACTTCGCCCTCGTGAAAGCTGCGCTCGCGCGTGCCTGGGGCGGCCATGATCAAAGGCTCCTGGGCATGGGCACGAAGCGCGGCACGGCTTCGATGCGCTCGAGCC
>JAICTU010000326.1 GCA_025936205.1 Polyangiaceae bacterium
CCTGGGAAGAACTGCGTGCGCTCCAGTCGCAGCTTCCCGGTCGCCGTCGGTGGGACGGCGGCGCGGCCGCGCTCGTGCGCCCGGGGCCGCGCCTGGCGTACACCGCGCAGGTACTGCAGGAATCGATGCGGCTGTACCCACCGGTCTACTCGCTGATTCGCGAGGCGCGCGTGGCGACGACGCTCGGGCGCTGGCGCGTGCCCGAGGGGGCGCATGTGCTGCTCGGCGTGTATCACGTGCACCACGATCCGCGGCACTTCAGCGAACCCGAGCGGTTCCTGCCGGAGCGCTTCGAGCCGGAAGCGGCGGCCCGCCTGCACCCGGGCGCCTATCTGCCGTTCGGCGCCGGCACGCGCGCCTGCATCGGCAAGCGCTTCGCCCTGCTGGAAGCAACGCTGCTGCTCGCCACGCTGTACCAGCGCTTGCGCTTCGAGCTCATCCAACCCGGGCCGCCGGGGCACGCGGCGGATATCACGCTGGCGCCGCGCGGCGGCTTGCGCATGCGGGTGTTGCACAGGCGTTGCTGACGCTTCGATCCGGCGCTTCGTTCCCGTGACGCTTCTGCGCGCAGGGACGTTCCCGACGCGTAGCGAGGGCGCAGCCCGGCGTCGGTCACGCGCCCGTGCGGAGCAGTGAGCCGTTGGCATGCGCGGTGCATCGCGCGCTCGTGCCGATGGGCTCGAGAGCGGCTCGGGTTGCCGGCGCGGCGAGCGCGCTGCTGCTGGCACGCGCCGAGCCTTCTGCTGCGGGAGGTCCGCTGGGCCCCAACGGCTCGCCGCTGCAGACCAGCGATTACGCCATCGATCTGTATCAGGGCCCGGTGTTCGCAGGCTCGCGCGTCACCGGGCTGGCGGGTGCGTATGTGGCGATCTCGGAAGACGTCGACGGGGACCTGCAGAACCCGGCGTCGCCCGCGGTGCGCCCCTTCTTCTCGTACACGCACTTCGACTGGTGGCTGGGCTTCGGCCTGACCTTGCCGGCGACGTTGAAGGGCGTCGACTTCTTCAACAGCGGGCAAGCGACGAGCGTTCAGAATGCGCCGGACGCCTTCGTCTTCTTCGTGCCGGCCCTGAACATGCAGTGGGGTGAGCTGGGGGTGGGGCTCACCCTGGAGCTCTCGAGCTTTGCGCTGTCGAGCCAACCTTCGACGACGGGGTTGGCGGCGAACGTGGGTGCGAGCATCGCGACCTTTCACCTGCAGTTTGCACATGGCTTCTTTCACAACCAGCTGGTGGCCGGGCTGGGAGCGCGCATCACGTCCTTCTCGGCAAACAATCGCGAGAGCCACGCCAACTTCGGCTCGGCCGGCAATGGCTACGAGCTCGGCATCCTGCTCAAGCCGGAAGAGCTGCCGTTTCGCATCGGCATGGCGCTGCGCACGGCGATCCGCACGGAGGCGCAGTACAACGACCGCATGCTGCCGAACGAAAACGGAGATCTGGTGATCGAGACCGACTCCGGAACGGAGTACTACTTGCCCAAGTCCGTCGCCTTGCCCTGGGACTTGAACGTGGGCGTTTCGTTTCAGCTCGGGCGCCCCATCAATGTGCCCTGGCGCACCAGCTCGGAGATGATCGAGCGCGAGCAGCTCGCCCATCGCCTGCGCGAGCTCGACCGCGAAGACCAACGCAGCGCGGCGCTGGCGAGCGCGCAGAGCCCCGAAGAACGCAGCGAGATTGAGCTGAGCTTCCTGCGCGCTCAGCTCGCGGACGATGCCAAGCTAGCCGACGCCTCCGACGCAGCACGCCGCGCCACGGAGCGCACGCTGAGTCAGCTGAACCGTCGCTATTTGCAGGTCTCGGCCTCCCTGCTGATCTCGGGCCCCGTCGATCAAGCGGTTGGCGTGGAGAGCTTCCTCGCGCAGAACATCAACCGCGCGGGCCAGAAGCGGGTGTACTCACCGCGCCTGGGCGTGGAGGCGGGTGTGATCCCGGAGTGGCTGAAGCTGCGCGCGGGCACCTACCTCGAGCCCACGCGCTTCGAGACCAGCGACCCCCGCTTGCACGCCACGTTCGGGCTGGACGCGCGCTTGCTCGTGTGGAACGTGCTCGGGTTGTGGCCCGACGACTACGTGTGGCGGCTCGGGCTGGGCGCAGATGCGGCTGCCCGCTATTTCACCTGGGGCTTGACCATCGGCGGCTGGTATCCGCGCTGGCGCAAAGGTGAATGAAGCACGCTAGCATCGTGGTGCTGGGCGACACGCAGCGCACGACGTTCGCCGAACGCCTGCTGCTCGGTCGCGAGCAGAACGAGCGCGCGCGCCAGGCGTTGATTCAAAAGCTGGCCCGCGAGGAGCGGCCGGCGTTCGTGGTCCACCTGGGCGATCTGGTCAGCTGCGGCGCCAGTGCCGGCGAGTGGCGCTATTTTGATCGCCTGGTCGCGCCGCTCGGCGCGCTCGGCATCCGCATCCGGCCGGTGCTCGGCAACCACGACTACTGGGGACCCCGGGCGCTGGCGCTGCGCCTCGCCCGCAGCCGCTTTCCCGAGCTCGCTCCGCACACGTTCGCGGCCCTGAGGCACGGCGAGCTGGGGTTGCTCTGGCTCGACTCGAACCTGGCGGGCGGCGCCGCTGCCGAGCAGCAGCGCTGGTTCGAGGAAACGTTGGACGGTTACGAGCACGACCCGGCAGTGCGCGGTGTGCTCGCGTTCGCGCATCATCCGCCGTTCAGCAATGCCCGGCGCCCCGAGCGGACCCGCCCGACGCTCGCCCGCCTGCTCGATCCCTTCTGCGCCGCTCGCAAGACGCTGGCCTTGCTGTCGGGCCACGTTCACGGCTACGAGCGCTTTCAGCTGCGAGGCAAGACCTTCATCGTCAGTGGTGGCGCAGGTGGGCCTCGCGTGCGCTACCGCACGGGCGCCGCTGCACGTCACCCGCCCGCGTACGCCACGCTCGACGGTCAGCGCCGGGCGTTTCACTACCTGGTGCTGCAGGCGACGGCAGACCAGCTCTGCTTTGACGTGAAGTGTCTGGAGCTGGGCGACACATACCCGCGGGGTCGCCTGGAGACCTTCGCCTTGCCCTGGCCGGCGCCTGCCGCACCGCCGCGCTGACACCCATCGTTTCGTTCGCGAAACGCCCTGTTGCCAGCGCTTCGCGCGCTGGAAGCCATCTCAACCGGCTGCCGTTGTGCGGGCCCGGCATACGGCTTGCTTTGCTCGAGTCACGCGTCTGCCCTGCGCGCCTTCTGCGCGTCGTGTGACGAGGGGGAGAAATCAGAATGCTAGTCACGACAAATGGGTCTCCGCAGCGCGAGCTGCCTTATGCAGCGAGAGCGTTCACGCCGGCCCATGGCGATCTACCGCGCTCGCTTGGCGTGCCCGCGCAGCTGGCGAACGAACGCTACGTCGAGGCGCTGGCTCGCGTCGTGTACTACTGGGGTTATCCCGCGGTCGAGACCTTCGGGCGCACGAACATGTGGGAACTGATGAAGGCGGGGCCGGGCATGCTGTACGGCGTCTTGCCCGCAGCGCCCGTGAACATGACCGCTTACGCCGCGGATTACCTGGCTCCCGCGCAGCGCTGGGTGGTCACACCGAACACCGACACGCTGTACGGCCTCGGCTTCGCCAACCTCGCGCTCGAGCCAGCGGTCATTCAGACGCCGACGCACGCCCCGCGCGGGCACTACTGGACGCTGCAGATCGTGGACGTGTTTACCAACGTCATCCACCAGCTCGGCTCGGCGGCGAGCACGCCGGGCGGCAAGTTCTTGCTGGTCGGACCCGACTGGACAGGTCAGAAACCCGAAGGTTTCATCGGCGTGCTGCGGGTGCCCACCCACGTGGTCGGTGTGTTCCCCCGCAGCTTTGCGCCGCGGACTCCAGAGGGCAAGGCGCGCGGGCGCGCGGTGCTGGGGCAGATCGGCATGTATCCGCTGAGCGCCAACCGCACGGGAGAGCGCAACTTCGACCTCGAAACCATCGCACGCAACACGGTCTTCCCGCCCGGCATCACCGCCAGCATGATCGCGGCCGATCCGGAGGCAGGCAGACCCCACGGGGTCAATCCCCGGACGTTCTGGGACGAGCTGAGCAAGACGCTGGACGCGAACCCCGCCGTCGGTCCCGACGACCGTGTGATGGCGGACCAGGCGCGCACGCTGATCGCGCGGCGCGCATCGGACAGCGTGTATCGCGCACTGCTGGACCGCGCCGCGCTAGAGGCCGACGCCGACCTGCGCGCCAGCAGCAGCTACGCCCAGGTCGGTGTCGACGTGGGCAACGGCTGGCAGCGCCAGGAACACGCTGGCTCCTGGCAGGACGACTGGTTCTCTCGCGCCCAGGCAGCGCTGATTTACCTGTTCGTCAGCGACTACCGCGAAGCTTGCCACTTCGTCCGCGGCACGGACTCGAAAGGCGCGCTGTTCGACGGCCGGCACTCCTATCGCATCACGTTTGCGCGAGATAGCTTGCCGCCTGTGGATCGCACGCGCGGCGGCTTCTGGTCGCTGACGCTGTACGACAAGGACTACTTCCTGATGGCCAAGCCGCCCAACGGGCGCACCAGCATCGGCAGCGTGCACATCGACGCGAGCGAGCTCGAGTTCGACGCGCGGGGCTCATTGACGCTCCACATCTCCGCGGAGCGGCCCACCGATCGCGAGGCGAGCGCGAACTGGCTGCCGGCGCCGAACGATACGTTCGCGCTGATGGTGCGAGCTTACGTACCGACTCCGCAGATCCTGGATGGCAGCTACCGGCTGCCGAACGTGGAGCGCGTCCGGTAACCCGCGGGGGCCTGGGGTTGGGGTTTGGTGATGACGGCGCTCGCACCGATCCCCCTGCTTGCCCTCGCGCCGGGATCCCCCTGCTGATCGCCGCGCGACATTTCTCGTTGCAACCGACCGTGCCGACGGGAGTTCCCCCACCCGTCGCCGCTCCGGCTCAGCCCCCCTCACCCGAGCGAGGAAGGCTAACGTGAAGCTATTGTGGTGGCGGACCGTGGCGCAGCGCGGGAGCAGCGCGGCCGCGCATGAACTCTGCGGAACGCGAGCACAGCTCGGTGAGCCGCACCTGCAGATCCTTGATGTCGAACGGCTTCTGCAAGATCACGTCGCTGTTCTGCAGCAAGCCTTGCTCCAGCAGATACAGCGCGGGGTGCGCCGAGATGTAGAGCGCCTTCAGATCCGGATATTGACCCTTCAACATCTCGCAGATCTTGGGGCCGCTCACCTCCGGGAGCACCACGTCTGTCACCAGCAGCGTGAGCGTGCCCTTCGCGCGCGAGAGTGCTTCCACCGCGTCCGCGGCCTCGACCACGTCGAAGCCGAGGTCCTCCAGGTACTGACGCACGCTCATGCGCACGCGCCAGTCGTCCTCAACCAGGAGCACGCGCCCGGCGAACGCCACGTGCACGGGTGCGCGCTGATGCACCACGGGCGCGGAGGCGACCGACGGAAAGTGGAACACGAAGGTGGTTCCTCTGCCCAGCTCGCTATCGAGCGTGACGCGGCCGCCGAGAGCGCGCGTGACCGCGCGCACCGCGGACAACCCGAGACCCGTACCTCGACCAGCGACCTTGGTGGTGAAAAACGGCTCGAACACTCGCGCCTGCGTCTCGCGATCCATGCCGCAGCCGATGTCCCGCACCTCCAGCCGAATGCAAGGCAGCGTATGCCCCTCGGGCTCACGCGCCTCCAGCACCGTCTCTGTCTTGATGGCCAGGCGCCCCCCGCCCGGCATGGCGTCTCGAGCGTTGGCGGCCAGATTCATCAAGATCTGCTCGATCTGCACCGGATCGGCCATGACCAGCGCACCCGGTGCGCCCGTCTCGATGCAGAGCTCGATGTGATCACCCAGCAACCGCTGCAACAGCTTGGAGCAATCGTGGATGGCGGTGTCGATCGCAATGGCGCCGGGACGCGCGCGGTCTTTGCGCCCGAACGTCATCAATTGCCCCACCAGCGTGGCTCCGCCTCGCACGGCCGTCAGGGCCTGGCGCGTGTAGTCGCGCGAGCGCTCCATGGTCGTGGTGTCGCGCAGCGCCATGTTGAGGCACCCCATCACGCCCTGCAGCAGGTTGCCAAAGTCATGCGCCACGCTGCTCGCCAGGGTGCCCAATGCCTCGAGCTTCTGCGCCTGCCGGAGCTCTTCCTCGAGGTCGCGATCGTCCGTCACGTCGCGCGCGACGCCGACGATCTGACGGCTGGGCTGATCCACGAGGAACGCCCGATCGCGAATCCAGCGAATGCTGCCGTCAGGGCGTACGATGCGGTACTCCTCGTCGAAAGGGTCCCCTTTCAACAGCAGCCGACGCGCCTCCCGGGCCTGCGGCAAATCCTCCGCGTGCACCGACTGAAACCAGTGCTGCCCCGGCGCAGCCTCCGGGTCGCGGCCCCAGACGTGCTGGTAGGCGAGGCTCGCATAGATGATCAGATTCGACTCGTCCGTCTGATAGTAGACGTCCTCGACGTGGGCGGCGATCTGGCGGAACCGCACCTCCTCCTCCCGGAGCGCGTACAAATCCGTCACATCATCGAGGCTCGCCAGATAGCGACTCTCCAACTGATCCTGAAAGCCGGCCACACCGGCGAGCGGGACGATGCGCGCACGCACGACCTTGCCCGCGCGGGTCAGTTTCAGCTCGCGGCTGCCTGAGGCCATTGCCAGATGCCCCGCGCGTCGTTCAATCTCAACCTCTTGCTCCAGCCCGTGCTCGAACTGCGCCAGCTCGGCGCCGGAGAAGAAGGCCGACAGCTTGCTCCCCTGGAGCTCCGTTTTGGGCACGCCCAGGAGCTCGGCCGCCGCCGGATTGAAACCGCACACGACGCCGTTTGAATTCAACGTGCAACACGCGACCGGCAGTAGCTCGAAGGAGCGCAGCAATTGCTCGCGCTCCGCTTTTGCTTCGTGCAACTGCTGCGCTAGCTGTCGCTGATCTACACTCGACGGGTTGGAGTGGTCCGGCCACTGTGGGCCCCTCCGCTCGAGCCCCAAAACCAATACCCCGCCAATGTCGGTGTCCTCCGGCCTCGCTTGCGACATTCTGCCCTCCGCTGCGGCACTTCATGCGCCGCGATATGCAGCATAGGTCAAGCAAACCTGCCCTGGAAAGATCTGCTTGGGTTTTCTGCAGTTTCCTTGGCTCCGCGCCCGTTCGAGAGCTCGCGCGCGCGCTGCCGCGCTGGCTACTAATAGGTAACGACTCATCACGCGCGACGTTACGATCGCGGACCATTCACGCGCGTCTCGACCGCTTGTGTCCCAGCCGCTACGCCTGCCAGAAGCGGACGAACGCGCTGGAATTTTGCAAGTCACCGAGCGCTGACCGCACTAACAGCGCAACGATGGCCGCTGAACACCGGCGCCTCTTTGCTGGGCGCCGGTATCGACGGAAAGGTCTGGAGCGGCTTGGCCGCGCCTTCAACTCCGCGGCTCCGCGGCTCTCAACTCAGTGCGGCTTCACCAGTGCGATGGCTCGCCGCGGCATCATCATCCTCCTCCAGATTGGAGTCGGTGATGTGGTGGACCTTGAGCTTCTCCCACAGCGTCTGGCGCGAGATGCCGAGCAACCGGGCCGCTTTGAACTTCACACCGTTGGTGGCATTCAGCGCCTGGATCAAGCACTGGCGCTCGAAATCGCGGATCGACTCCGAGAGCGGACGCACCTTGCCACTCTCCTCGCTCGTGCCCAGATCGCCGCCGCGGATGTCCGCTGGAAGATGCATGAGATCGATCTCCGAGCCCTGCGCGAGCACCACCGCGTGGTGGATCGCATGCTCGAGCTCGCGGACATTGCCCGGAAACGAATGCTGCATGAGCGCCACCCAGGCCCGGGGCTGCATCCGCAACTCCGCTCGCTCGCCGGCAAACTTGCGATAAAAGTGAGTCACCAGCAGCGGCAAGTCGGAGCGACGATTGCGCAGCGGCGGCACGTGGATATCGAGCACGTTGAGGCGATAGTAGAGGTCTTCCCGGAACGTGCCAGCGGCGATCATCTGCTTGAGGTTGCGGTGCGTGGCGCAGATCAGCCGCACATTGAGGCTGAGCGCCCGATGGCTACCGAGGGGCTCGATCGTCCCCTCCTGCAACACCCGCAACAGCTTGGCTTGGACGTTGAGAGGGATTTCGCCCACCTCGTCGAGCAGCAGCGTGCCGCCATCGGCCGCTTTGAAGCGACCGTCCCTGCGCTGGGTAGCGCCGGTAAACGCGCCGCGCTCGTGCCCGAACAGCTCGGCCTCGATCAATGTTTCGGGAAAGGCAGCGCAGTTGAGGGCCATGAAGGGGCCGGCAGCCCGCGCGCTCGCCTCGTGCACGGCACGAGCGACGAGCTCCTTGCCGGTGCCGCTCTCGCCGACGATGACGATGCTGGCATCGGTCGGGGCGACCGTCTTGATGCGATCGAGTAACGCGCGCGTCACGTGCGAGCGACCGATCAGCTTCGCGCCGGCGAGCTCTCCTGCCAGGCTCTGCCGAGCGTCGCGCAGCTCTTTGCGCAGCTGGATGCGCTCGCCCAGCCGCTCCACGCGGATCAGCAGCTCCGCGATGTCGAAGGGCTTGGCGACGTAATCGTCGAGGCCAGACTTGAGCGACTCGACCGCGTCGCTCACGCTGCCGTGCGCCGTCACCAGGATCACCGCCGTCGCCGGTGAGCATTCCTTCACGTGGCGGAAAAGGGTCAGACCATTCACCTTCGGCATGCGCACGTCGCTGATCAGAACGTCGAAGGCACGTTCGTTGGCACGCGACATCGCCTCCTGGCCGTCCGCCACGGCTTCTACACTGTGGCCCGCCCCCTCGAGCGCCTCTCTCATGGTCATGCGAACGAGAGAATCATCTTCAGCGACCAATACATCGAGCTTCATCGATACTCTCCTGTGCTGAGGCACTCCATTGCCCTGCGACTTGCCACGGTTCTTCTCACTTCCTGTATCAACTCGAGTTTCGATTGTCTTTCGCGCTCACTTCACCTGCGACGGCGCCCCCGATGGGTGACACGGCGAAACGGTGGGAAGCACTCGGACACATCTCAACTCACACATCTTCGGAACGAGCCTCCCAACTCGAGCGCGGACGCCTTCTTGGCGACCGCTCCATGGAAGCGTTTACCACGACGAGAGGCTCGAAAAGAACACGGCTGATCTGTTCGCGTGCATGTCACAACGCGAGCACGGACAAGAGTGTTCTCGATCGCTACCAGGAGGTAACGGTCGCTTCTGAGAGCGCTCGTGTCCCAGTATTTCCCGGCGGACACCATTGTGCCCGCCAACTTTCCCCTTGACGCTCCGAGCGCGCGAGCCAACATCCCTCTTCAGGGGGAGAAAGATGCTGGAGCTCTGCGCGCGCGCCATGCGCGAACGTCCACTCTGACTTGGCAGCAGGCAGTGGTGCACCTCTGACCTTTTGTGCTCGCCGCTCCGGGCACCGCGCCACGCTTGTCTAAGTAGCGTACCCGCCACGAGGGCAGCACTCGCGGGAGCCAGCGCAGCCCTGTCCTGTGCTTCGTGATGAGGGAGCGTGCAGACGCATGCGCGGTCATCGAGCGCTGCCAGCACCCCCGAACAACAGTCTGAAGGTGAGAGCGAAGCGGGAGATCGCATGACGTGGATCGCGCTGGTGGTCTTGGGCTTGAAAGCCAGCATCATGTGCCTGGTGTTTGCGGTGGGGCTCAGCGCGCAGCCACGGCAGGCTCTATTCCTGTTCGTCCACCCCGGGCGGCTGCTGCGCATGCTCACGGCCATGCACGTGATCATGCCGTTGCTGGTGATCGCAGCGATCGGTGCCCTTCCGCTGGCAATGCCAGTCAAGATCGCCCTCCTGGCACTCGCGGCTTCACCGGTCCCACCCATCTTGACGGTGAAGGCACCCCGGGCCGGCGGTAGCGCCGAATATATCGTAGGCCTGCTCGTGAGCAACTGTTTGCTGGCGGTCCTGATCGTGCCGCTCACGCTCGGTGTCGGTGAGCTGTTGCTCGGACGTTCCTCCGAGATCCCTCCGCTGCAGATCGTGCTGCGGATGATCGTCAGCGTCCTGGTCCCACTGCTCGCCGGCTCGGCCGTGCACGCTCTCGCGCCCCGGCTGGCGCGAGCTGCAGCCAGGCCGGTGCTGATCGCCAGCGTGGCGTTGCTGCTGGGTACGGCACTAGCGGTGCTGATCCGCTCCTGGCCGACGATCGCCCAGATGACCGGCAATGGGATGCTGCTGGCGTTCGCAGCCTTCGTCGCCACCGGCTTGCTGGTGGGACACCTGCTGGGCGGTCCGGAGCCTGAAAACCGCATGGTCCTGGGCTTGGCGACGGCGTCCCGCCATCCAGGCATCGCCATTGCTCTCGCACAGTCGGCATTTCCGGCTGAGAAGCTCGTCGTTCCGGCCGTGCTCGCTTACTTGCTGGTGGGCGCCCTCCTCTCGGCCGTCTACCTGAGGTGGACCAAGCACACGGTAGCCTCAGCCGGCGTCCCTCGAGCGGCCGGCAGCGTGCGCTGACGGGCCGCGCAGCAACGGGGGCCGCGCAGCAACGGGGGCCGCGCAGCAACGGGGCCGCGCAGCAACGGGGCCGCGCAGCAACGGGGCCGCGCAGCAACGGGGCCGCGCAGCAA
>JAICTU010000243.1 GCA_025936205.1 Polyangiaceae bacterium
CGCGTGACGATCGCGGGGTCGTTCTTCGAGCGCTCGCCACCGGGCACCACCACTGGCTCGCCGAGCAGCTGAAAATGGTCGGCGTGCGCGGACGCGTAGCGCCGCAGGGACGCTGCCAGCTGAGGATGTGCCCGCTCCACGCCGTCGTCGATCACGGTCAGCACGCGATGGCGCCGGTTCGGCTCCAGCCGCCGCAGCGCATCGACCAGCACCCCATTTTCGGGCTCGAGAACGCGCTCGGTGAAATGCACCGAGTAGCGAAATGGAACGGAAAAACTCACTGCGAGGTCGTGCTCGGCGGCCATGCGTCGCCACAGATATACACCAGACTGCGCGCTCCCACCTGCACCGCTCCCGAACAGCGGAACCGGCGGCCGGCTTTCGGAACCGGGCCGTCCGCGCCCCGAGGTTCCGCCAGCGCCGCACAGGGGCAGCCCGGCACAAATTCAGGTGCTCAGGCCTTCGATCATCCCGCCGTCCGCCGCGACGCCGAGCACCCGGCGCCCGTCGGCGTACAGGCTGATGAGCGGCACGTTCCAGCGCGGGTCTTTCCACACGCTCTCCCAGTTGGCGCCGGGGCTGGGTTGCAGCCAGAGTTTGCCCAGACTCGCCGCCCAGAGCGCGCCACCCTCTTCGAGCGCGCTGGCCGAGAGGTCCGCCGCGTCAGGCAAGCTGCTGCGCAGCACGTTGGCGCCTTCGGCGCGGATCACGCGCCCGCCGGCGCCGACGACCACGCCCGTGTTGACCTGCGCTGCGGAGGAGCCCGCGAGATAGGCGCGCACCTCGTCTGCGGTGAGCCGTTCGATGCGCCACTCCAGCGGCCAGTAGAAGGCGAGCATGGCACGGCCGGAGCGGTCGCGGCCCGCGACCAGCCAGCGCTCGGAGTCGACGCGCGCGAGCGCCGGCAGGGACGCCACCTCCGGCAGCTCGAGCGGCTTGAGCCAGTGCTGACCGACGCACGCGAAGAGTGAATAGCTGCCGCCCGCGAGCACGCCGCTGACCACCGCGATGTCCTCGAAGTCGCCGCTCACCGCGGTGAAGTGGGCCTTCTGGGTCGGGCTGCGCAGCGGCGTCAAGGCCGCGTCCTTGTAGAAGGCGAGCAAGCCATCCTGGCCGCCGATCAACCAGCGACCCGCACCCTCGTGGTGCACCAGCCGGATCTCGTGCGCGCCATGATCGCCGCTGGGCGCCGGCACCCAGCGTGTACCATCCCAGAACTCCAGCCCGCGCGTGGTGGCGGCGAGGCAGCAACCCGCGCCGTCCCAGGCCGCGCTCCAGATCGCGCGCTCGTCTCCCGTGGCATGGCGTACGTGGAACTTCCAGCGCGAGTTGCCGGGCTGGCTCTTGCCGAGCAACGTCGGCGAGCGGCGTGAACTGACGCTGAGCGGAGTGCGCACCGAGCTCGCGCGCAGCGCCGAGCAGATGGCCGTGGCGAACGCCTGCGCCAGCTGCGGGCGCGCGGCGGCGTCCGGCGTGGTGGCGTGCGCGATGGCGCTGTCGATCGCCGCGCACACACTCGGGCGGTCGCGCAGGTCGAGCGTGAGCCGCCCGCACTCGCGGATGCTGCGGCGCTTGGGCCCCTGCACGATGGTCAGGATGTCGGCGATCGAGCGCGCGACGAACAGCTCTTCGCCGGTGAGCAGCGAAAATGTCGTGGCAGCCAGCGCGAACACATCGGTGGCGCTGCCGAGCTTGTCTTCCTCCATCAGGATCTGCTCGGGAGCGGCATAGCCCGGCGTGCCGAGCGCGCTGTGCACGAAGGTCTGCTTCAACCCGCGCGCGCGCGACACTCCGAAATCGGCGATCTTGAACAGCTCGCCCCGCCCGCTGCCGCAGCACAGGATGTTGCTCGGCTTGATGTCGCGGTGGATCACGCCCACCTCGTGCACGGCGGAGATGCCGCTGGCGAGCGCCTCCACGCAGATCGCCGCGCGCTCCGGGTCGAAGGCGTAGCCGGTGCGCGAGACGCTGTCCTGGATGCGCTCCTCCAGCGTGCCGCCGTGCACGTATTCCATGGCCAGCCAGGGCAACTCCAGCGGGCTGCCGCGGTAGCGCACGGGCAGCTCGCTCGTCTCCAGCAAGCGCACCACGAACGGCGTGGGCGGGACTTGCTCGTTGAGCCGACCGAGCGCCACTGATTCCTTGCGGATGGTGAGCAGCGCGATGTCCGACGAGTCCATCAGCATGTCGGGGTGGACGATCTTCACCACCGCGAAGCTCTGTCCGTCCGGCGCGCGGCGGATGGCGCGGAAGGCGACCGCCATGCTGCCTGCCCCGAGCGCTTGCTCCAGCTGATAGCTCACCTTCGGCGAGAGGCTGGATGTGAGCTCGGCGCCGCGCAGCGTGGTCAGACTCTGATCGCCGTAACCGAGCTCAATCAACGGGAGTACTCGACTGGGGGTGTGTGCCAGGGATCGGCAAGGAGCACGGGATGGTGAAGGCCCTCCCCGCCAGGCCCCACGCAGGAAGGATCGCATTTTCTACGGCTTACGCACACATCACCGCACAGGCCTCGTGGCCTATCCGGTGACGGCGAGCCGTAGCCAGCGCGAAACGCTCAGGGGATCTTGAAGCTCTTCGCGACGGTCTGCGGGGCGCCCGAGAAGGGCGGCACGTGAGCCGCCTTGAAATGCTTGAGCGCGCACTTGCCCGCCGGAGTACCGGCGAAGGGGCCGTCGACCAGCTCGGCGGAGGACACCTTGCCGCTGGGCGCGAAGGTGAGCTGCACCTTACCCTTGCCCGAAGTGCCGCTGCACGAGCCGGCCTTGGTGGCGGCGCTGTTCAGGGCAGTCTTGGCGGCCTCGACGTTGAACGGCCCAGCCGCAGCCTTGGTCGCGCGCGGTAGCACGGGCTTCTTGGCGCTGGCCGTCGGGCGCGAGGGCACCGAGGGCTTGGTGGCAGCCTCTTTGGACTCAGAGGTCGCGGCAGGCTCCTTTGCCGCCTCGTCCTTCTTTTCATCATTCGCCGCGGGTTTGACCGCTGCCGCGGGTTCCACCGCCGCCGGAACGGGCGCCACGGCTGGAGCGGTTCCCGCCTGAATGGGCTCGGGCACGGGGGCCGCGGCAGGTGCTGCCGTGCGCTCCACCGGAGCCTCGAGCGTGGCCGCATGCTGGGCGGGGGGTGGCTTCAGCACGATCCAGGCAGCCACCCCCAAGATCAGACCACAACCGCCGACCACGGCGAGCAACAGGGGCCAGAGCCGCACGCCGTTGGGACGGCGGCTCGACATCGTCATCGAGTCCATGGCCGCGCTGCGCGGCGGCGGATCGAGCGGGGTGGTGAGCAGCGCGTGATCTTGCGCCGTGCCGAACAGCGGAGCTTCCGCCCGCATGTTCCAGAGGTGCTCGTCGGGCTGTTCCGCCTTTTCCTCCGCTGGAGCCGCCTTCATCAGGGACTCGAGCGAGAACAGGATCGAGGCCTCTTTCTTGCGCTCGGAGGCGGGCTCGGGTTGCGGCTGCGCCGCCGCGAGGTTCTTGGCTGCGGCTGGCTTCGGCTTCGGCTCGCTCGCCACGCGCGCCTCCACCGGGATCGACTGGCCGCCGGAGAGCCGAAACAGATCCCGTGTGGCGTTCTCGAGCTGCGCAGGACTCCCCGCCATGCTCGCCATGCGGCGACGGGGCTCGTCGATCTTCACTACCTGCTCGGCGACGACGGGACCTTCAGTGACCATGTAGCCGCACTGCGTACACCGCTCCGTCGCCTTATCGCTCTCGACATCGCGAGAGAACGAACACCGAGGACAACGCACCAACATCTCTTCTGAGTCCGGCTCGCCGCAACCAAACCTGAGCGTTCCGGTGCGGTTTGTACGCTGAATGAGACGCCAATGCCCGTGCGTATGAAAGTGAAACGCGCTTTTTGTTCACAGGTCGGCCGCCGGCACCCGAGCCGGCCGTGCTGTTTCACCCAGGCGGGTCCAGGAGGACCGCTCGGGAGCCACACTGCCCCGCCCGTGACCGCTGTCCCCTCCGAGCGGGTCAGGCGTTGATCGGAAGCAGCTGCGCGCCGTCCTTGGGGCAGCTCTTCATGTCGCGGCTCGGATAGATCGTCCCGCAGATGGGGCAGACGGTGCCTGCCTGACTCGCGGGCGCCGACGGCACCGGATCAAATCGAGTGGCCGCCCCATCCGGGGCTCGTGCGACGCGGGGCAGCGAAGCGTCGCCGGCGAACACGACGGTGCCCGGATCCACTTGCGGCCTCGACGCGCGCTGGCGCTGCGCGCGCCGCAGCAAGAGCACGCCGAGCACGCCAAAGCACAAGGCAATGCCGCTGACCAACGCGACGAACGTCCACTTGCGGCCGGGCGTGCCTTGCTCGGGCGCCGAATCGCCAGCCCCGAACGAGCCCGAGGTGATCGTGGCCGTGGCCGCCTCGATCGACGCCCCGTCGGCCGTGAAGTCCCCGCTGGCGAGCAGCGACGCATAGCGATCGCTCGAGACCACGCCGACGGTCACCTTCACCGACTGGCTGGCGGCGGTGGCCACCACGTTCAGCTCCGCATCGGGAGCGCCCGGGGCGATCTGGAGCGTGCCCCCCTCGAGCTTCGCCGAGGGGTCGGAAGGCTGGAGCTCCCAGCTCACGGGCGTGCGCAGCACGCAGCCACGCCCGTCGAAGACGCTGGCGCGAAACGAGAATGACTCACCCGCGCGCATCAGCTTGCGCGCGGGGCGCACCTCGATGCGCGCCGGAGAGCCGGGATTGGCGCAGGGCCCGCCGCTGCTCGCCGCGGGCCGGCGCGGTGCGTCGGTGGGCACCTCGCGCTGCGGCGCGCTCGGCACGGGGATGAGGACCGGCGGCGCCTGGGCAGGCTCCGCCTCTACCTCGGGAGCAGGAGTGGGTGCAGGCGTGGGGATCTCCGCACCCGCGGGCAAGCGCCGATAGGTGCGCCAGCGGCCCGAGCTCGCCGAGCAGGTCTGCCCCTGCAGGCTGAACTGATACTGGCCGCTCTCACGAAAGGTGATCACGTCGTCTGTGGCCGTGATCGTGGTCTGCAGGATTTCCTGCCGCGAGTCGTTGGGCTTGGTGCGGCAGGTGGTCGCCCAGCTGCGCGAGCCCTTGGCATGGGACTGCCGATCCAGCCCGGGGTGCATCTCCCAGCACTGCTCGCTGGAATAGGAACGCTCCCCACCGGAGATGACCAGCTCGTCGTTCTTCAGTTCGATATTCACGACGCCGCCGGGGGCGCCGCCCCCGCTCGGCCGAGGCCCGCAGGCATCGCCCCACTCGCCGATCACCCAGCGCACCGTCATCGGTTCGGCTTGCCAGCGCCCCGCGAGCGACACTGGCTGCGCGAAGGCACTCGACGCCTGCCCACAGACCCAGCAGCCGAGCAGCACGGCGAAGACCGGAGCGTGGTGTGGACGGCGCATATTCATGTGAAGACGATCTCGCGGGGCTGTCGCGCTTGCCCCGAATCACCCTAGCCGCTTTGACTCGAGGTGTCTCGACGCCGGAGCCCCCGCGCCAGCTTGTTTGACACTGGACTATTCGCGGTTTAGCGTCGCACGGCCACTGGAGCATCTCTTTTTCGCCTTGCCCCTGCTACCGGGGCCGGGGCTGCACGGAGCGGTGTTTGCTTAAGACTTTGATGCCACGCGCACCTCAATCCGATACTGAAGTACTGCTCTCACGAGGAGCGCGAGCAGCGCGAGGGCGCGCCAAGCTGGGTCGCTTGCGCAGAGCGGGGGCGCTGGGCTTGTCGGCGCTGGCGGCGTGCTTGCACCTGATGCCCGCCGTGGCGCGAGCGCAGAGCGGACCGCGCGCTCCCGCGAGCTTGAACGGCGACGGCGCGGACACGCACCTGTTTCGCCCCGCGGTGGATTCGAAGGGCTTCTTCTCGGTCAACGGCACGCGCATTCTGCCCGCCAACGGCATCAGCTTCGGGCTCGTGCTCGACTACGGCCGCAGCATCCTGCGCGTGCCCGACGAGCGCAAGCACGCGCCCGAGGGCGTCGACTGCGCCAGCGATCCCCAGTGCATCGGCGACAAGGCGCTGGTGCCCAACTCGTTCCAGGGCACGTTCGGCTTCAACTACGGCATCGCGAATCGCGCCGTGGTGGGCCTCTCGCTGCCCGTCGTGCTCGCGAGCGGCGGTCCCGTCTACAACATCGGGCCCGATGCCGGCGCGCTCTACGACGCTGCCGCGCTGAACAGCCAGGGCCTGAGCTGGGTCGCGCTGCACGCCAAGCTGCGCCTGACCCGCATCGAGGAGACGCTCGGCCTCGGCGTGCTGTTGCAAGGTGGCATTCCGATCGGCGCCCGCGCGCACAACCTGGTGAGCGAGCCCGGTGTCTGGCTGTGGCCGCAGATCCTCACGGACTACCAGTTTGGCTCGACCGGGCGCTTCAAGGTCGGCCTGAACGCGGGCTTCCGCTGGCACGGCGGCGATAACTCCAGCTTCGCCGCCGACCAGCTGAAAGAAGGCGCGTTCCGCTACGGCAACCTGGTGACGGGACAGTTCGGCTTCTCCTGGCGCGCGCTGGATGCGCTGGATCTCGTGGGTGAGACGTACGGCACGTACCTGCTCGATGACGTCTCGGACTCGAAGCAGAAGTTCTCTCAGGAGTACGTCGGCGGTATCAAGCTGTTCGTCGAGCGCAACAGCTACCTGATGATGGGCGCGGGCCACCGCATCTACTCCACCGGCTTCGAAGCGTCGAGCACCCGCCTGCTCCTGGGCTTCGTGTTCGAGCCCTCGATCGGTGACCGCGACGGCGACGGCTACTCCGACGACGTCGATCAGTGCCCGGACGATCCGGAAGACTTCGACGGCTTCGAGGATGAAGACGGCTGCCCCGACCCCGACAACGACAAGGACGGCATCCCCGACGTCAACGACGCCTGCCCGGACATCCCCGAAGACTTCGACGGCGACCAGGACGAAGACGGTTGCCCTGAAGGCTCCGATGGCGACCGGGACGGCGACGGCATCCTCGACTCGCGCGACAAATGCCCCGACGTGCCGGAGGACAAGGACGGCTTCGAAGACGAAGACGGCTGCCCTGACCCGGACAACGACAAAGACGGCATCCCGGACGTCCGCGACAAGTGCCCGAACGATCCCGAGGACAAGGACGGCTTCGAAGACGAGGACGGCTGCCCCGAGCCCGACAACGACCTCGACGGTATCCTGGACGCGGTCGATCAGTGCCCCAACGAGCCGGAGACGTACAACGGCTTCGAGGACGAAGACGGCTGCCCCGACAAGGGCAAGGTGATCATTGAAGGCGACGACATCTTGATCCTGGAGAAGATCAACTTCGCCACCGGCAGCGCCGAGATCCTGCCCAGCTCGTTCTCGATCCTGGACGCGGTGGCGACCACGCTCAAGCACCACCCCGACTTCCTGGTGATCGAGATCGCGGGCCACGCCGACGAACGCTCCTCGGACGAGTACAACCTGAAGCTCACCAAGGACCGTGCCGCCTCGGTGCTCCAGGCCCTGGTGGACCGCCACGTCGAGGCGTCCCGCTTCGTCTCCCAGGGCTACGGCGAGTACTGCCCGATCTCGGAAGGCCACGACGAGGCGGCCTGGGAGCAGAACCGGCGCGTGGAGTTCAAAGTGGTCAAAACGGAAGACGCCTTGACGGGTGTCAAGCGCGGCTGCGCCCGGGCCACCGAGAAGGGCGTGACGCCTCCGGTCGTGAAGTAGTGCTAGATTTGTAGGGTCATGAATGGCCCTACATTGAAATCAGCGAGGGGGGGCTCGGCACAGCCCGGCGCTGCGGCACTCGAGGAGAGCCCGCTGGGCGAGGTACCGCTCGCGGATGGCGACAGCCTCGAGTCGCTGCGCCAGGCCATCGCCGAGTGGCGACGAGAAGACGTGGCCAAGGCGCAGCAGAAGCAGCCGCTGCGCAAGGAGCGCTTCGTGACCTGGAGCGGGGTCGAGGTGCCGGACCTGGTCACGCCCGCCGACGTGCCACTCGACTACGAGCAGGACCTGGGGCTGCCCGGTCGCTACCCGTTCACGCGCGGCGTGCAGCCGACCATGTACCGCGGACGGCTCTGGACGATGCGCATGTTCGCGGGCTTCGGCACGCCGGAGCAGACCAACAAACGCTTTCGTTATCTCGTGGAACAGGGCCAGACGGGCCTGTCCACGGCCTTCGATTTCCCCACTCTGATGGGCTACGACTCCGGCTCCCCGCGCGCCCTGGGCGAGGTCGGATTGTGCGGCGTCGCCGTCGACACGCTGGTCGACATGGATCGGCTGTTCGAGGGCATCCCGCTCGATCGCATCACCACCTCGATGACGATCAATGGGCCAGCGATCGTGCTGCTCGGGTTCTACATCGCGCTGGCCGATCAGCGCGGGATCCCGCGCAGCAAGATCGGCGGCACCGTGCAGAACGACTGCCTCAATGAGTTCATCGCGCAGCACGCCTGGCTGGTGCCGCCACGGCCGGCGATGCGCATGGTGACGGACATGATCGAGTTCTGCGCGCGCGAGGTCCCGCGCTACAACAGCGTCTCGATCAGCGGCTATCACATCCGCGAGGCGGGCGCGACGGCAGCGCAGGAGCTGGGATTCACGCTGGCGAACGGCATCGCCTACGTGCAGGCCGGCATCGAGCGCGGCCTGGACGTCGACAGCTTTGCGCCGCGGCTCAGCTTCTTCTTCGACGTGCACAATGACTTCTTCGAGGAGATCGCCAAGTTCCGCGCGGCGCGCCGCATGTGGGCGCGGATCATGAAGGAGCGCTTCGGCGCGAAGCAACCGGAGAGCTGGAAGCTGCGCACCCACGCGCAGACGGCAGGCGTGAGCCTGACCGCTCAGCAGCCCTACAACAACGTGGCACGCGTGGCGATGCAGGCGCTGGCGGCCGTGCTGGGCGGCACGCAATCGCTGCATACCAACTCGCTCGACGAAACCTACGCGCTGCCGACCGAAGACGCCGTGACCATCGCGCTGCGCACGCAGCAGATCGTCGCCGAGGAGAGCGGCGTCGCGCAGCTGATCGATCCGCTGGGCGGGAGCTATCATGTGGAGTGGCTGACCAACGAGCTGGAGCGCCAGGCCAACGAGTACATCCAGCGCATCGACTCGATGGGCGGCATGCTGCCGGCGATCGACAAGGGCTACCCGCAGCGCGAGATCGCGCGTGCCAGCTATGAGTTCGAGCGCGCCGTCAATCGCGGGGAGCGCGTGGTCGTGGGCGTGAACGGCTATGCGCAACAGGGCGAGGCGCCCAAGATCCCGACCTTGCGCATCGACCCGGAGCTGGAGCGGCAACAGGTCGCCAACCTGCAGCGGGTGAAGGCCGCGCGCGACCCGAACGCGGTGGCGGCTACTCTGGCCGCGGTGGAGGCTGCCGCACGCGGGAGCGACAATCTGATGCCGCCGATCATCGCGGCCGCGCGCGCCCACGCCACCCAGCAGGAGATCTGCGATCGACTGCGCGCCGTGTTCGGAACGTACACGGATCCCGCGGAGTTCTGAGCTGGCGCACAGCCTGCGACCTCCGCGGCGCATGGCGCCGCTGCCCCGCGCAGGTGGCACAACGGTGGCACAGCGAAGCGTCCGGCAGCGAAAAACTGGCCTCGGCGGCGCGTGGAACGGAAAGTGCTACCTTGGCACTGATGCGTACGCGATGGGCACATTGGGTGTATCGATGCGGACTGCTCACAGGGCTGGCGTGCTCGAGCTGGCTGCTGACCAGCAGCGAGGCGCAGGCCTGCGGCGGCTTCTTCTGCGGGCGGCAGCCCGTGGATCAGACGGCGGAGCGCATTCTGTTCGAGGTCGGCTCGGACAGCGTGACCATGACCACGCAGATCTCCTATCAGGGCAAGGCCGAGGACTTCGCGTGGATCTTGCCGCTGGGCGAGGTGCCGGATCCCAAGAGCCTGGCGGTGTTTCCGCAGAAGGCGCTGAACGCGCTCGACTCCAATAGCGGCCCGACCTTCACGATGCCGAACGATCCGGCCTGTTACGCCAGCTTTGGCTGCGCCGTTTGCGACAGCGCTCCTGCGCCGACCTCGGCGCCAAGCCAGGGGGCGAGCCCGCCGCCGGTAACGGTCTACCTCCGCGCGGAGGTCGGCCCCTTCGACGTGGCCGTCGTTGGCTCCAGCTCCCCCGCCGAGCTCGTCAACTGGCTCCATGGTGCCGGCTACCGCATCACGCCTGCGATGGAGCCCTACGTCGCGCGCTACACCGAAGAGGGCATGAAGTTCCTGGCGCTCAAGCTCCAGGACACGGCCGATGTGAAGGACCTGAAGCCCTTCCGCTTCACCTTGCCCGGCACGGCGCCCAGCATCCCCCTGCGCATGACCGCGCTCGCCGCCGAGCCCGAGATGGGCATCGTCGTGTTCGTCCTGGGCCAGCAGCGCTACGAGGGCAAGAACTGGGATAACATCGAGATTGCCGACGATCAGATCAAGTACGACTTCTTCAGTGACCGCTACCCGAACGCGACGAACTGGACGCAGCTCGTCGCCAAGGGCGTGGACGAGCATGGCGGTCAGGGCTGGGTGACGGAGTTCGCCGGCTCCTCTGCGACGTATGCCGAGCAGGTCGGCACGCAAGTCCAGAACGACAATTTTGCGACGCCGGAAGACCGCGAAGCCGCCCAGGTGCTGTTGGCCTCCCTGCAGGCGTACCCCTATCTCACGCGCCTGTACACGCGCGTATCGGCGGAAGAAATGACGAGCGATCCGATCTTCGGGCGCAGCGCGCTCGGGGACGTGAGCACCAGTCATCAACTGTCTCGCTTCGTCAACGGTGTGGACCAGTGCGCGATGGGTCCGAGGGTCTCGACGGATCCGTGCGACTTCACGTCCTGCGGCGCGGCGGGTTTGTGCCGCCCGATTCCTGTGGCGAACACCGGGATGAGCATGGTGTCGAACGGCTCCGTCGATCCGTCCGCACCGGTGGCGGGATGCGCTTGCTGGGCGGGCGCTACCGCACGCCTCACCTATGCCCCCGACGGCACGACGACGGTGGTCTGCCAGGACGGTCGCCTCTCGTTTCTCAACCCTGGCGACAGCGATGATCAGGGCGGCGGAGAAGTCCTTCCCGATCCATGCGCTGGCTTCAGCTGCGGCAGCAACGGCCAGTGCATCTCGATGAACCTGACGCCGACCTGCGTCTGCGATCAGGGCTATGTCGCGGTCGGGCAAATCACGGCCGACGGTACGCGCCAGATGAACTGCGTGAAGCCGGCCGACGCGGTGCCCGCGGCCTTCTACGCGAACACCCTGCCCTCTCTGCCCAAAGAGCTGCCCGGCGGTCGCGAGGTGAAGCTGACCGAGCCTGTGCCGATGCCGGCTCCGGGCAACACCACACCTGAGACGACGGCGGTCGGCTATTTTCCGATGCCGCGCGCCAATCCCGATCTCGGCCCGTCGCAGGTGCCGGTGGGCCCGGACCTGTGCTGCAAACCTGACGGCAAGAAGAGCAGCGACGGCGGCTGCAACCTCTCGGCGCCGACTTCGAGCAGCGCGGCCTGGTGCTGGCTCGCGGCGCTCGGCATCGCGGCAGGCTGGCGCCGCCGCCGCAGCTGAGCACATGCGTGGCCGCGTGCACGCTCCATCGCTCGCCTGGTGCCGCTGGGCGGCGGCGCTGTGCGCGCTGAGCGTTCTCGGCGCGTGCGGCTCAGCGGATGCGAGCTCCGCCGCCGGTGAGGCGAGCGTCGTGCTCGGCACGGGGGAGTCCGAGTTCGAGACGATGGACGGTGAGCCGGTGATCACGCTGGTACACGGCGCGCAGGGCGGCTTTCACGTCTGGGCCAGCTTCCTCGCTTACGGCTTCGAGGCCCAGGCTCTCGATCTGACGCTCACCACCCAGGTCGAGGGCGCGAGCGAGGATCTGGTGATGCATGGGCACGTGACCACACGCGAGGTGCTGGACGCGGGCGGACAGAGCGCGCGCAGCTTCGCGGGCTATCCGGCGCAGGTGCGCGATGCACGTTGCGTGAATGGGCGGCGCGTCGAGCTACGGTTGCACCTGTCGGATCCGCTCGGTCACAGCGCGGACGATGTGCGCCATTGCCTGGCCGAAGTGAGCGAGGAATTTCGCTCGGACCAATGCCCCTGAGCGAGAACGCCGAGCTACGGCGCTCCGGCGCAGGACGTGCGCGCATGTGGGAGCGCACGGCGTCCGGCAAAACAAGCGGGTTGGTGGCATTGCTGGAGCCCGGATCGGTTGCTATTTGCAACAGAACCGCATGTCTCGTCCCCGCTCCTCCGGCTCGAAACCGATCACATTGCTCGCGTGCTTTGCACTGGCCTCCGTGTGCGCGTGTGCTTCCCAGCCGCGGAGCGCTGCCGCCGCCCGCACGGCGCCGGAGCTCACCGCCGATCAGCTGCTGGCACGCGTCCGCGAGCGCTATTCGCGGGCCAGTTCGTACCAGGACTCGGGCACGATGAGCAGCGTCGTCGATGCCGCTGGCATGGGTGCGAGCCGCACCAGCACCACCTTCCGGACCGCCTTCGAACGGCAGAGCGGGCGCTTCTACTTCGACTACAACGAGGCGCGTGGACGCATCCTGCCGCCGGAGCGCGTCGTGATCTGGCAAGCGCAGCCCGGGTCGGCGCAGATCTGGCGCACGGCCGAGCCGGGGCAAGTCGAAGAGGAGGAGCTGTCGGGCGCGCTCAGCGCCATGCAAGGCGTGTCCAACGGCCTGACCGCGATCGCGCCACGGCTCTTGTTGCCCCCGCCGCTCAGTGTGGAGCCCGGCCCCTTCCAGGTGGCGTATCACCTGGAGGGCGTCGAGCGCATCGGAGAGACGCCCGCCTTCCGGCTCGTCTGGGAAGGCCAGCAGCGCTCGATCCGCATGTGGATCCGACAGTCGGACTTCGCGCTGATCCGCTTCATCGATCATCAGGTGATCGCCGCGACGGAGCCCGATCAGCAAGAGCACTCGAAAGAATCACTCGCCGCGCAGATCCAGCGCTTCCAGACGGAACGGCAGAACACCCTGGTGTCGGACACCACGATCGACTTTCGGCCGGTGTTCGGCGCCGCGCTGGACGCGAGCGAGTTTCAATTCTCGCCGCCCCCCGGCGGCTGAGGCTGCCGCGCTCTGTTCACCCAACACCTGCGCCCAGTACTGGCCGCAGGTGTTCAACGCCCGCTGGCGTTCAGCGGGAGAGCCCCTTCAGCGCTCCGAATTGAGGTTGCCATGGAAACCTCAATTCGCGCAGCGACACCACCCCTGTTCCTCCGGGAACCTCAATTCGCGCAGCGACACCACCCCTGTTCCTCCGGGAACCTCAATTCGCGCAGCGACACCACCCCTGTTCCTCCGGGAACCTC
>JAICTU010000044.1 GCA_025936205.1 Polyangiaceae bacterium
CAATGTTCGAGCAAGAGCGCGTTTTCTCGGCGATCTCGTCGTATCTGGGCAAATTCAGCCACGTCGAGATCAGGAACGACCTGCGCGCCGGCACGATGACGGTGGTCTTCAACAGTCACGTGCCGAGCGAGGGCCAGCTGCTCGCGCTCAAGATCTACGGCACGCGCAACGTCGAAATCACGGTGAGCCCGGCCGTGAGCTGGCGCAACTTCCGGCGCGTCGCGCATGTGTACTCGCAGGCGCTCGAGTTCATGGATTGCTTCCACCTGATCGAGGTCGAAGAGGCCGATCCGGAAGCGGCGGGCACGGGCGAGGGCGGGCTGCGCATCGCGCGCGCCGCCAAGCGCTGAGAGCTCTTCAGTCGAGCACGGCCAGCACCGTCAGCGGCGCGTTCGGCGCCGTGCGCGTGACCTCGATCAAGCGCAGGTCGAAGTAGCTCAGATCGTCGGACGAGTTGAGCACGCTGAGCAGCAGGTCCTCGACCTCGTCCGAATTGACGTCGCCCCAAGCCTCGGCGTTCACGATCACGCTGGTGGCGGAGGCGGGCTCGTCGATCAGCACGCGCCCGCGGAGCTCGGACCTTCCGGCGCGTGCGTCCGGCAAAAAGCCACCGAGTGTCAGCCCCTTCGCCACGGCGACGTTGCGCGCCCGCAGTGCCAGCTTGCTGGTGGTGCTGGCCAGGATCGCCGGCAAGTCATTGGGGCCTGCGCCCTGCAGAGCCGTGCGCACGTGGCTCACCCGGGAAGGCCTGGCGCGCGCCAGGAACTCGTAGGCCCCACAGCGCACCAGCGCCCCGCCGTCGAGCTGCTCTCCGAGGGCGTTCTTGGGGGCGTACCCTCGCGAGCGAAACGAGCGCCACGCCCGGCAACTGTTCGGCAAGACGCGCTTGTCCTTGTACACGAGCGGCGCGAAGGCGTTCTCCTCGATGGCGCTCAGCGCTTGCTTCAGATCGGCGATCGCCGCTGGATCGAACTCGTCGTTGGCACCCGGTGCCAGGATCTGTGGCTCAGCCGGCACCGGCTCGGCTGCCTCGTTGCGCGGTTCCGCGGTGTCCGCAGGCTTCGCCGGCTCCACCTTCTCGACCTGCTCCACCGTTTCGGCAGCGGGCCGCTCCTTGCCGCGCTCGGAGTTGCACGCGAGCGCGATGGCGAGACACAACAAGCTGCGCGCGGAAACCATCTGGGAGCCGAACGGCTTGCAAGAGCCGCCCCTCGGAGAGGCTACGGACGCAGCAGTTTCAAGATTGAGTGGTGAGGGCTCGCCACCACACGACCCACAACGTCACCAGGATGTGCCACTTGTACCTCGTACCCCAAGTTCGTGCCCGGCAGATGGGGCCCCTTGCGCTCGGTACTTCCCTCACATCTGGAGAAACCCGGCGCGGACTTCGGGTTTCTCCTTCGAGTTGAACCAGCGTCAGCCGCTTGGCGCTTGCTGCGGCGCCGGCGTCAGCGGGGCAACGTGCAGCCCGAGTTGCGCCTGAAACCAGCGCAGCGCCTTGCCCAGATCCTGCTTGTCGAGCTGATGCCCACCTGGGTGTACAGACAACTCCAGGTGCTCCACTCCCGAACGGCGGAGACCCTCTGCCACGGAGCGCATGGCGTCGAGCGTTGCGATGCGATCGGTGCGCCCCGCACTCAGATAGAAGGCGATCTGCGAGAAGCGCTCCTTCACCTGCGGGTACTCGTGGAGCAGCAGACCCGAGTGGTCTTCGTTGCAGCCGCCCAGAAACACGCCGGCGACGCGCCGTTGTTCCAGCGTCAGGCTGACGGCCAGCACCTGGCTGATCTTGGACCCTCCGGAGAAGCCCGCGATCACGATCGGCCAGTGCTCGCTCTGCGGGACCTCCGCCGCCAGCCAGCGCAGAGCGGCGCGCGCGCTGACGTAGCGGTGCATCAGATTGTCGCTGTCCGCATTCGGGGGCCACGGGAGACCTTGCGCGGTCAGCACCACGTAGCCAGCGGCCAGCGCCGTCGGCGCATAGATCGGCAGCTCGTCGATGTTGGAGCGGTAGCGGTCCGCAGTGACCTGCGTGATCAGGATCGGATGCGCCTGCGCCGGATCGAACGCCGCGGGAAAGGCCACCGCCAGCTCCACGCGATCGGGGTTCAGCCCGCGGAGTTGCGCCAGCGCCGCTCGCTCCAGGGCCACCGTGGGCACTTCCACCCGGCGCAGGCCCGCCACAGGCTCGACCGGGCGTGGCGCGCCGGCGGTCGCCGCCCCGCAGGCCCACAACGCGGCAGCACACAGCGTGGAACACAAAAACTTCAGAGTCCTCGGCATTCGCTTGCTCGACTGCGCTATAGGCAGGTGGAGCACAGGCCAACATGCCGAATTTCGCGCGTCAAGAGCCGGATTTTCGCGCCATCTTTGAAGCGGCCCCCGGTCTGTATCTGGTCCTGGATCCAGACCTGCGCATCGTGGCCGTCAGTGACAACTACGCGCGCGCCACCTCGACGGTGCGCGAAGAGATTCTGGGCCGGGGCATCTTCGATGTATTCCCCGACAACCCGGCGGACCCGCACGCAGAAGGGGTGCGGAACCTGAGCGCCTCGCTGGAAAGCGTGAAGCAGCACCGCGTCATGGACGCAATGCCCGTGCAGAAGTACGATATCCGGCGCCCGGAGTCGGAGGGCGGAGGTTTCGAGGAGCGCTTCTGGAGCCCGAGCAACACACCGGTGTTCGGCCCGGGCGGCGAGCTGCGGTACATCATCCATCGCGTGGAGGACGTGACCGAAATCCGGCGCCTGGAGCGCCTGAAGAGTCAGTTCTTCGCCGACGTGAGCCATGAGCTGCGCACGCCATTGACGCTGATCGCGCTGCCGGTCGAGCGGCTCCTGTCGTCGAGCGCGCCCGGCAGCGCCGAACGCGCCGCTCTGGAAGGTATCTCCTACAATTCACGGCTGCTCCTGTCGCAGGTGAATGACCTGCTCGACGCCGCGAAGCTCGAGGCCGGCAAGATGGAGCTCGCGGTCGCCGACGTCGACGTGGCGGAGCTGGTGCGGCTGGTCACGGGCCAGTTCGCATCGCTCGCTCGTGAGCGCGAGATCCTGCTGCAGGTGAACGCAGATGGCGCGCTGCGCGAGCGCGTCGATCCCGAGAAGCTGCAGCGCGTGCTGCTGAATCTGCTCGCCAACGCGTTCAAGTTCACGCCGACCAGAGGTAGCATCCGCTGCTCGCTCAGCCGCGACAGCGAGACGGGCTGGCTGAGGCTGGCGGTGGCCGACACCGGGCCCGGGATCCCGATCGCACAGCGCGAAGCCGTGTTTGAACGTTTCCGTCAGCTGGGAGAGGACGCGCGCCGTCGTTTTGGCGGCACCGGCCTGGGCCTGGCCATCGCCCGTGAGATCGTGGAGCTGCATGGCGGCCGGATCCAGGCGGAGCAGGCGCCGGAAGGGGGCGCCCTGTTCTGTATCGAGCTGCCGCCGTCCGCCGAGGGGAGCCAGCACGCGTCGCCGGACACGAGCGCGGCGCGCGACTCCGTTCGGCTCTTGCGCGAAGAGCTTCAGACCGAATCGGGGCGGCGCGTGTCAGCGGAGGAGGCGGACTCCAGCCGTCCGCTGGTCCTGGTGGTCGAGGACAACCCGGACATGAACCATTTCATCAGCGAATTGCTGCAGCCCGAGTACCGGGTGGCCTCCGCTTTCGACGGGCGAGACGGCTTCCGCAGGATGCTGGAGCTGCGGCCCGATCTGGTCCTGAGCGATGTGATGATGCCCGAGCTGAGCGGGCCGGAGCTGGTGCGCTCGGCCCGCTCCCGAGCCGAGTTGAAAGACATTCCCATCGTGCTGCTCACGTCCAAGGCCGATGACGACTTCCGCATCGGCGCGCTGCGGCAGGGCGCCAATGACTTTCTGACGAAGCCCTTCTCGGTCCAGGAATTGCGGGCCCGGGTCCGCAATCTGGTGCTGGCCCGGGCCACGCTCGCGAAAAATCAGCAGCTCGCCGAGCAGCTGCGTGAGGCGAACCAGACCCTGCAGCGCACGGCGACGCGGCTCACGGAGTCCAATGCCGAGCTCGAAGCGTTCAGCTATTCGGTCTCGCACGACCTGCGCGCGCCGCTGCGCGCCATCGACGGCTTCAGCTGCGCGCTCGCAGAAGAACAGGGCGACAAGCTCGACGAGCGGGGCAGGCAGTACCTCGAGCGTGTGCGTGCCAGCGTGCGGCGCATGAGCACCCTGATCGAGGACCTGCTGCACCTGTCGCGCATCACGACCGCGGATCTGGAACGTCGGCCCCTGGATCTGGCCCGGCTCGCGCGGAGCATCGTGGCGACCCTGCGGCAGCGAGACCCACAGCGCTCGGTGCAGGTGGACATCGCCGATGCGTTGCCCGCCAACGCCGATCCGCGCCTGGCGCAGGTGCTGCTCGAGAACCTGATCGGCAACGCCTGGAAATTCAGCTCCCGGCAGCCCGCCGCGCGGCTGCAGATCGGCAAAGAACCAGGCCCCCACGGTGCGTTCTTCGTCCGCGACAACGGAGCGGGTTTCGACCAGGCCTCTGCCGACAAGCTGTTTGCACCCTTCCAGCGCTACCACCAGGCCTCCGAGTTTGAAGGCACGGGCATCGGCCTCGCCACCGTACACCGCATCGTCTCGCGCCACGGCGGGCAGGTCTGGGCCAGCTCGGTGCCGGGCGCCGGCGCGACATTTTCGTTCACGCTTTGAAGCGCCGGCGCGCGCAGCGCGCGCCGGCCCCCACTGAAACTCAGTTCCCCTCGGACAGTACGCCGTCGATGAACCCGGCGAAGGCGGAGACGCGCATGCCGACTCCAAAGCCCCCCGAGCAACGATCATCGCTGTCGACACCGCCGGACGTCACGGTGGCGACGCGCTCCTGGCCGCGCACGCTGACCAACCCCGGACCTCCGCTGTCTCCGAAGCAGGTGCCTTTGCCGTCTTCCTGCGTGTACGCGATCAGCTGCGAATCGAGATCCGAGATCTCGCGGGCCACATGGCGGCGCAGGCTGTTGTCGAGGTCACTCTCGGTTTGCCCGTAGCCGACGAGCAGCAGACGATCGCTGATCTGCAGGGCATCGTCCTCGGCCGAGAGAACTGGAATCGCGACGGGCGGCGTGCTGTCGCCCAGATCGATCTGTACGACGGCCACGTCATCCTGCGCGAACGTGCCGTCGTAGCCGGGGTGGACGCGGATCTGGTCGACCGCAAACACCTCCGTGCTGTTCAGGAAGTCGGTGCCGGCCAGCACCACGAACTGCTCCGCGGGCAAGCGCGTCGCCCCCACGTCTTCTTCGGTCACGCAATGTGCGGCCGTGAGCAGGAAGCCCGTCTGTTTGCGGACCTGGATCAGCGTACCCGTGCACAGGAATCCCGCCTGGTTGGCCAACAACATGACCTGCGGGTGCTCGCGATCGACTTGCCCGCGCAGGATCGGTTGCTCTGCTTGGCCGAAGGACAGCCCGGCATCGGGGCTCGAGCAAGCGCTCAGCCCCGCCAGGGCGAGGGCGCAGGTGAGCCGGCAAACAATGAAAGAAAGGCAATGCTGCATGGAACGTTTCTCCGTCTTCGAGTGAATGGCGGCGCTGCGCCGCCCCCCTCGCTCGGTCCGTGGCGGAGTGGTTTGCGATCTATCGCGCGCAGGCTCTCGTCCGTATGCAACTCACCCAGGAAATCAGCAGCGACGGCGCGGCCGGCGCGCTGGCGAATGCGGCTTCGCCCCTGGTGACGCCGGGCGAGCGCCCCCCGGTCTTCAGCGCACCGCCGGGCGCGAGCCGGCAGCTTCAGTCGCATCAGCTTCAGCGTATTCACCGACGGCGCGGCCCAGCTCGGCGCCTTGCTCCTGGTCGAAGCGATAGTGAACGCCGCCGAACACGCGGGCATCGTCCACGTCATCCAGGATGTCCTGCCAGCCGTGATAGCTGCGGCTGAGCTCGGGCGCTGCTGGACTGGTCAATGTGACGTCGAAGCCATCTGGCCCGAACTCGTGCTCCAGGACCACGCGTGCCGCAGCGCCGATGCAGGCATGGCCCGACGGGTAGCTCGGAAACGGCGGGGTGACGATGAAGGAGGTCCAGTCGGCCGTGGGTGCCGTATCGGCGTTGCCGTCACGGTCGGCGGCGGCAATGGCAGTGACGGGGCGCCAGAAGTCATAGTGATACTTCGCCTCCCAGCACGCGATCAGCGCGTCGGCCATGGTGCTGTTGAGGCGGGCGAACAGGCGTGCATTCTCCTCCATCCCCAGGGCGCGAGCTTCAGCGAGCTGGCGCGCCGCTGGATTGTAGAAAAGGGGGCCCGGAGCCGAGAAGAAGCGCGCCACGTCGGAGAGCTCGGGGGAGCGAGCGCTGCTGTCGGCCGCTCCCAGGCTCTTCGTCTCGTTGAAGTCCCTTGCAAAGCGTGGGTCTTCCAGCGCCGGCGGGGGCGGCGGACGAAACTGATCTCCGCGCTCGAGCAGGAACGGAGATACGCTTCCCCAGTGAGGCGCGAGTGGCGCCGAGAAGCTGGGTGGAGTCGGCTGCCAGTGGCCGAGTTCGTCCACTGACGAGTGCGCGACTGTGTTCGAGGAACCGTCCGCCGCGCGCATTTCGAGCAGCTGATCGGCGACTCGCTCGCCGAGGGCCAGGCCCGCGGCCTTCGGAGCGCCGTCGGCGATGCGTTCCAGCGAAGTCGAGCGTGCGGCGTCGAGCACGCTGGCTGCCGCGGGATGAAGCCGGCTGAGCACGCGGTGGGCGGCGGCGACCAGCGCGGCCTCCTGTGCGCCGCGCCGCTCCGGGTCGGACCCAGGGGGGACGCTCTTCAGCTCCCCTTTGGCCGAGGCCAGGGCTTCGCGCATGGCCACATGACAGATGGCCAGACTGCGCGCTTGGCCCAGCAGGCCGAACGGCGCATCGCCGGTCGTCTGCAGCGCGATGGCGTTCCACTCGAGCACCGCGTCGATCCGGCTGCCCGTGTCCGTCTCGGACAACCCTGAGCTGCTCTGCGCGCCGCCGACACGATTCGGCTCGCCCAGCGCTGGACTCACACATGCGGCCGACGACAACGCGAGGCTGGCGAACAGCAGCGCGCACGCTCGCGAGCGCGTGCAACCGCCATGAATGGACGCATCAGCTGGGCTGGCGTCGCACGAAATCTGTGGTTTGATCATGAGAGTTTCCCTCCAAATGCGGCGTCGATCGCGTCGACTCATCGCGCAGCAAACATGCACGCGGGGCACCACCCGTACAATCCGTGTGGTTGACAATTCACCGTTGCGCGAGCTGCAATGGTCGAGTGGACCGGCTCGAAGCCATGCACATCTTCGTCGCGGTCGCGGAGCAGCGCGGCTTCGCGCCCGCCGCGCGGCGTTTGAAGGTATCACCGTCCGTCGTGACGCGCGGCATTGCCGCGCTCGAAGCGCGCCTCGGTACGATGTTGCTGCAGCGCACGACGCGCTCGGTGAAGCTGACCGATGCAGGCGCGCGCTTCCTGGACCAGGCTCGGCCGATCCTGGCCGCGGTAGAGGCGGCGGAAGGCTCGGCGAGAACGGAGGCCACCGTGCCCAGCGGTCGCTTCATGGTCTCCGCCTCGCGCGTGTTCGGCCGCGTGCATGTGGCGCCTGTGATGCATGCATTTCTGGCGAAGTACCCCGGCGTGACGGGAGAGCTCTCGCTCTCCGATCGCATCGTCAACCTGGTGGAGGAGGGGGTCGACGCCGCCGTGCGCATCGGCATGCTGGAAAACTCGAGCTACATCTCCAGGCTCGTAGGAACGACGCGGCGAGTGGTGGTCGCGTCCCCCGGTTACCTGCTGCGGCGCAAGCCGCTCCGCAGGTTGGAGGACCTCGCCAGGCACGACATCATCCACGTCAACGCCGTGCAGTCGACGCATGAGTGGCGCTTCATGCAGTCCGGAAAAGACCGTCGGGTGGCCTTCGAACCGAAATTCCTGACCAATAGCTGGGACGCGGCGCTCGGACATGCCGCAGGGGGAGGTGGCCTGGTACAGGTGCTCGCCTATCAGGCGGTCGAGCTCGTACAGACCGGCAAGCTACAGGTCGTGCTCCGCGAATTTGAGCCGCGGCCCTTGCCGATCCAGCTCGTCTACCCCACCTCGCGCCTGCTGTCCGCCAAGGTCCGCACGTTCGTCGAGCTGGTCGTTGGCACTTGCGACTGGCGCTTCCTGGAGCTTTGAGGGCAGGACGCGGCCCGCCGCTAGGCTAGCGTCCGCGGAATCCGCGCGTATTACTGGACGGAGGCAAGCCTTGACCGGCAGTTCCCCGGCACCGTAGCGTGCCCCCCCCGCCGACCACTGACTTTCGGGCCGCCGCCCGATTTCCCCCTCACAGAGAGACGGCTTCACGATGAACCCCTCCAGCCTGCTGCGACGTCGATCCTTCCTCGGCCTCGCCGGCGCGGCCGCAGGTGCTGCGTTCTTGCAGGCCTGTCACCGCGACGGCGCCGCGTCGAGCAGCAAGGGCAAGGCGATCGAATGGTGGCACATCCAGAACACCGATCCGATGCTCTCGGTCTGGGCCCAGCTGGCGAAAGGCTTCGAGGCTGCGCACGCCGGCGTGAAGATCAACATCACACCGCTCGAGAACGAGGCCTTCAAGGCCAAGCTCACCACCGTGACCCAGGCCGGCAATCCACCGGACCTGTTTCACTCGTGGGGCGGCGGCGTGTTGCAGCAGCAGGTCAACGCCGGGCTGGTCAAGGACTTCGCCGGTGAGGCGAAGGCGTTCCTGGGCAACGTCTCGGCGAACGGGGTCAAGCTCTATCAGGTCGACGGCAAGCAGTGCGGCGTCCCGTACGAGCTGGGCATGGTCGGGTTCTGGTACAACAAAGAGCTGTTCGCGAAGGCGGGCGTGAGCGCGCTGCCCAAGACCTGGAGCGAGCTGCTCGGGGTAGTCCGGCAGATCAAGGCAGCCAAGATCGTACCCATCGCGCTCGCCGGCGGTGACAAGTGGCCGGCGCACTTCTACTGGTCGTATCTGGCGATCCGACAGGGCGGGGTGGCCGGCATGGCGGAGGCCGCCAAGACGGGCGCGTTTGACGGCCATGACTTCGTCACGGCCGGTGCCAAGCTGCAGGAGCTGGTCGAGCTCGAGCCGTTCCAGCCGGGCTTTCTCGGCGCGAAGTACATGGCCAGCGACGGTCAGTCCGCGATCATGGGCAACGGCCAGGCGGCGATGGAGCTGATGGGGCAGTGGGCGCCGACGATCGAGGCCGCCTATTCCACCGACAAGAAGGGTATCGGAGACAAGCTGGGCTTCTTTCCGTTCCCGGCGCTGGAGGGCGGCAGGGGCTCGCCGAGCGAGGTCCTGGGCGGTTGCAACGGCTTCGCCATCGGCAAGAACGCCCCGCCGGAGACGTTCGAGTTCGTGAAGCACCTGCTCTCGCCCGAGAGCCAGCGCAAGGCCGCCGCCGAGGGTGGCGTGTTGCCGGTCACGCAGGGCGCGGAAGACGCCATCAAAGACCCCAACCTGAAGCTGGTGCACGCGGCGCTGGCCAGCGCCACGGGCTTCCAGCTCTATCTCGACCAGGCCTATCCGCCGGCGATCGGGCAGCAGGTCAACGACAGCGTGGCGGCCCTGGTTGCGCGCAGCGCGACCCCGGACGCGGTGGCGAAAGCCATCGCCCAGACCGCGAAGAACCAGTAGCGGATGGAACAGGTCAGCACGCCCGTCGCTGCAGTGGCGCCGAGCCCCGCGGCGGAACAGATCCCGAGCCCCCGCTCGCGGCGCGGCGCCAGCGCGCGCCGGCAGCTCGCGATCGTGCCGTTCCTGTTGCCGGCGTTGCTGCTGTTCGGCGGCCTGGTGCTGGTGCCGATCTTGCTCGCCATCTACACGAGCCTGTTCAAGTGGAACGGGTTCGGCGGGCTGCCGACGAACTTCGTGGGGCTGGACAACTTCGTGCGCCTGCTCGGCGACGAGGTGTTCACGGGGGATCTGAGCCGCGGTCTGGTGCTGGTGCTGCTCTCGGTGTTCGTCCAGCTGCCGGTGGCGCTCGGCCTGGCGCTGTTGCTCAACCAGCAGCTGCGCTTCCGCGGACTCTACCGCCTGGTTTTCTTCGCCCCCTACGTGCTGTCGGAGGTGATCACGGGGGTCCTGTTCACCATGGTGCTTTCGCCCAACGGCGGACTGGTGAACAAGATCCTGGCCCTGTTCGGCGTGTCCGGACAGACCTGGCTCGCGGATCCGGGCCGTGCGCTCCTGACGCTGTTCTTCGTGGTCTCGTGGAAGTACTTCGGCTTCCACATGATCCTGCTGCTCGCCGGGCGGCAAGACATCCCGCCCGAGCTGGACGAAGCCGGGATGATGGATGGCGCCAGCACCTGGGAGATCTTCCGGCACATCACGCTGCCGCTGCTCGGGCCGACGATTCGCATCAGCGTCTTTCTCTCGATCATCGGCGCCATCCAGCTCTTCGACATGGTCTGGGTGCTCACCGGCGGCGGCCCCATCCACTCTTCGGAGACGATGGCGGTGACCCTGTTCCAGTACGGCTTCCGGCGTTACGAGGTCGGCTACGCCAGCGCCATCAGCGTGGCCATGTTTCTGATCAGCATGGTGTTCGCGCTGCTGTATCAGCGCTACGTGCTGCGCCGGGACATCGAGGGCGCCGTGACCAAGGCAGGAGCCCTGCGATGAGCCGGCGCGAGCGCTCGGCCCTGCAGGCGCTGCCCTTGCACGCGATCTGCATCATCGTCGGACTGAGCATCGTCGTACCGGTGCTGTTCGGCGTGCTGGGCGGCTTCAAGGACAACGGCCAGCTGGTGACCAACGCCTTCGGGCTGCCGTCCCCGTGGGTCACCGAGAACTACAGCGAGATCCTGGGCTCGCTCGGCTTCTGGCGCCCGCTCGGCAACAGCCTGCTGATCGCGGTGGCGACCACCTTGCTGGTGGTGCTGGCCTCGGCCATGGCCGCGTTCGTCTTTGCTCGCTTCGCCTTCCGCGGCCGCGAGCTCCTGTTCACGCTGTTCACGATCGGGCTGATGTTCCCCTTCGCCGTCGCGATCCTGCCGCTCTACATCCTGCTGCGCCAGCTGGGCCTGCTCGACAACCCGCTGGGCGTCATCCTGCCCCAGGCAGCCTTCGGCCTACCGGTGACGATCACCATCCTGCGCGGCTTCTTCCGCACCATCCCGGCGGACGTGGAAGAGGCGGCCCTGCTCGACGGCTGCAGTCCGTTCGGCTTCTTCTGGCACATCCTGCTGCCCATGGCGCGGCCGGCGCTGGCCACGGTCTCGGTGCTTGCGGTCGTCGCCAGCTGGAACAACTTCCTGCTCCCGCTGGTCGTGTTCAATGACGCCACCTGGTGGACGCTGCCGCTCGGCGTCACCCAGTTCCAGGGGCAATACGCCGCGGACATCGCGCGCATCCTGGCGTACGTCGTCCTTGCCATGGTGCCGGCCCTCGCGCTCTATGTCCTCGCGGAGCGCCAGTTGATCGGCGGCCTGACCGCGGGCGCCACCAAGGGCTGAACCGCCGAGGCAGCCATGATCCGGAGCTCATGACTCGGAATCGGGCTGCCTCGCTGCTGCTGCTGGCGGCGGCCGTGTGGGGCCTGGCGTTCCTGTTTCAGAAGTCCGCGATGCGGCACATCGGGCCGCTCACGTTCATCGGCGCCCGCGGCGTGGTGGCCACTGCCGCGCTCGCGCCATTGGCCTGGCGCGAGTCTCGCTCGAGCCCCTCACCACGACCGCCCGGGCTGCTGCGCTGGTCGATCGCGGGCGGTCTGCTGTTCTTCCTGGCGGCGGGGTTGCAGCAGAGTGGGCTGCAAACCGCGACGGTCACCAACAGCGGCTTCCTGACGGCGTTGTATGTCGTGATCACGCCCTTGATTGCCTGGGGAGTGACCCGGCAAGCGCCGCGAGGGTTCGTCTGGCTGGGCGTGGCGCTCTCGGCGTTCGGCACGTGGTTGCTGGGCGGCGCGAGCTTTGCCTCCTTTTCTTTCGGCGATGCTCAGGTCGCCGCCTCATCGGTCTTCTGGGCGGCGCACGTGGTGGTCACAGGGCGCGCAGCGCGCTTCAGGCGACCCTTCGCCTTCACGCTGATCGGCTTCGTGCTGGTGGCCTTGCTCGGCAGCGCGGGTGCCTTCGGCGTCGAAGCCCCGAGCCTCGTGGGAGTGACCCGCGCCGCGCTCGACATCACCTACGTCGGCGTACTGTCGAGCGCGTTCGCGTTCCTGCTGCTGATCGTGGCCCTGCAACACCTGCCTCCGGCGGAAGGAGTGATCATCGCCAGCACCGAGACCCTGTTCGCGGCCTCCGCCGCTTACTTGTTCCTGGGCGAGCACCTGTCCGCGCTGGGCTGGGCGGGCGCCGCGCTGATCCTGGCGGCGAGCGTGCTCGTTCAAGTGGGCCCGGCGCTGGCCGGTGGTGCGAGGCTGGCTCCGCCGGCGTGACCGAGCGCCCGTCCCCTGATGCCACCGCTCACTGACACTGCAGCTGGGCCAGCCCGCAACCGGCTTCATCGGAGCCGTCTGCGCAGTCGTTGTAGGCATCGCACTGAAAGCTCGCCGGCACCTCGCTGCCGTCGGCGCAGCTGAAGTGCTCGCAGCCGTCGCCTTCGTCGTTGGCATTGCCGCAATCGGGAGCACCGTCGCAGAACCAGATCGCCGGCACTTGTTCGCCGTTGCCGCAGTCAAATTGCGCGCAGCCTGCTTCGTCGGAGGCGTCGGCGCAATCGGGCTCACCGTCGCACACGAAGTCGGGGGGCACAGCCGTGGGTCCACCCTGAGGGGCAACGCAGTGGAAACCGAATTTCTCCGCGCACTGAGAGTCACGCAGTCGTTGAAGCTTGCCGCATCGGCCGTGGCTGGTGCCGTCTCCGAGCAGGCGAAGCGCGTGAGCGTGTCACAATCGACCTTGGACAGGCAGTCCAGCGCGCAGCCGGCACTCGCTCGTTGCTCCTCGCTCACGTCGCAGTTGGTGGCACCCGTGCCCAGCAGCCCACATTCCCGCATGCGGCTGTTGAAGGAGTCGCAAATGCTGCCGCTCCCATCCCCATCCCCGCCACAAGAGGCGCCAAAGCTGCCAGCGCCGAGGGCCAGAAGCCAGAAGCAGCTCAGCCATCGTCGGTGCGTGCAGCTCATACCATTCCTAGCGACACGAAGGCCGCCTGGCACAACCTGGTCGCCACGAATTCTGCCTGCGACAGCGCCCAATCCGTCCTCGCCTGTGCCAGAAGTGGCACAGTGCCGATGGCACGCGGCTTGCGTGAAGGGGCGGATGCTGCGTACGAACACGGCGCTCTGGCGCATCGCTTTCCTGTCCGGTCTCGGCGCTGTACCCGCCGCGTGCGGAGGGCACGCCAGTGATGCCCTGGGACCTGACGATCCTGGCACACCCCTCGGCGCCGATCCGAATCGTTCGACGCAGCCCACGAAGAAGCCGACTCCGAGCAGCCCCACGAAACCGGAACTCGGGCCCTACAGCCCGCAGCCCGACGTGCAGCCCCTCCGAGCGCCGAAGGCTTGCCTCCATTCCACCGCCGACGTCGTCGCTGGCGTCGATACCGGCTTCGAGCGCTGCTCGGATGGACGTGTGCATCGCCCCGAGGCCGTGACTTGCACGTCCCGGCTGCCGCGGGAGGGCGTTGCCGATGCCGGCGTGGTCGATGCCGGCGCTGCAGTTGTCAGGGACGCCGGGCCCGGAACAACGGGAGGAGCCGCGCCAGCCCCGCTTCTGGACTGCACATCCGACGCAGACTGCACCGCGAAGCCGCTGGGCCACTGCGAAGACAGGGTCAGCATCGACGGCTCATTGGGCGTGGGCAAGGGCTGCGAGTACGGGTGCCTGACGGACGCGGACTGCGACGCCGGCTCTCTCTGTCAGTGTGGAGATCCGGTCGGCGCCTGCGTGCCTGCCCAGTGTCGCACGGACTCGGAGTGCGGCCCCGGCTTCCTCTGTGCTCAGGGCACCTCGTCGCGCGTCTGCTCGCCGAGGTACGTCTTCGCGTGCGAGACAGAGCGTGACGCGTGCCGGTTCGACAGCGAGTGCCCCGGTGCCCCGAACACCGGCTACTGCCGTGCCACGGAGGACCAGCGGGTGTGCCAGGCCTTTGGCGGGGAGATCTGCGGCCGTCCCTTCCTGGTCGAGGGCAGCGCGCGCCTCGCGCATCTGGAGCGCACCCGCGGCTGGCTCGGCGCCTGCGCGCCTCCCGACTGCTCCCGTCTGAGCAGCGAGCAGCGCCGCCAGCTGGCGAGCGGCTGGTCGCGGCTGGGCCTGATGGAGCACGCCTCCGTGGCCGCCTTCGCACGCTTCACGCTCCAGCTGCTGAGCCTGGGCGCCCCGGCGGCGCTGGTCGAGCAGAGTCAGCAGGCGCTGGCGGACGAGCTCGTACATGCAGGGTTGTGCTTCGGCCTCGCCAGCGCCTACGCGGACGAGCCGCTCGGTCCCGGCCCGTTGCCGACCGAGCAGGCGCTCGATCTCTGCTCGCTCGAAGACATCGCGGCCCTGACGTTGCACGAAGGCTGCATCGGTGAAACGATGGCCGCGCTCGAGGCCAGCGAGGCGCGAGCGACCGCGCTCGATCCTGCTGTACGCGAAGTCTTGGCTCGCATCGAAGCGGACGAGCGGCGCCACGCGCAGCTGGCCTGGCGCTTCGTGATCTGGGCCCTGAATACGGGTGGGCCCGCGGTGCAGCGGCGCATTCTGCGCGAGCTGGCCGCCGTGCGTGAAGCTCCCGCGTCGAGCCCACCCACTTCCGCGAGCTTTGACGGCGCCGCCCACGGCCTGCTCTCCGCCGAGCAGCGCGCCGAGATCCGCGCTGCTGCCTTGCGCGAAGTGGTGCTGCCTTGCGCCCGTGCGCTGCTCGGAGTCGAGTCGCGCGAACCTGTCGCGGCCACGGTCTGAGCTCAGCAGTCCCGGCAGAGACGCGAGCCATCCCGCTCCTGGGACCGGGCTCGTCCCGACACCGGGACGAGCCCTCGCGGTCGAGCCGCCCCGACGCCGTTTTCGCGCCCGGATCGCGCGCGGCACAAATTCTGCTACGCCACGCCGTCAGTGAGAGCGCGTACGCGAGAGCCGTTACCGAGGCTATGGCTGGACGACGGCGTGCAGGCGCTGCGCGCCCTCTGGGGCGCGCCGCGCTTTTCCGTGCCCGCCCTGCTCTCGCTGGCGCTCGGCATCGGCGCGTCGACGGCCGTGTTTGCGCTGTTCAGCGCGCTGCTGTTGCGGCCGTTGCGCTTCCACGACGAGCAGCGGCTGGTCGCCGTGTCCGTGCAGACGGCCTCACGCGCTGGGTCCGGCATGGACCTGTTCGGCATGTCGGCGCCGTTCGCGCGCGAGCTGGGCGAGCTCCGCTCTGTGTTCGCGTCCTTCAGCGCCTACCGCATGCGCGAAGTCACGCTCACGGAGGGAGGCGCGGGGCGCCTGGCTCATGCCGCGATGGTCACGCCCGAGTTCTTCGACACGCTGCAGCCGCAGGTCACGCTCGGGCGCACCTTCCACCAACAGGGACCAGCTCCGGACGGGGCCGACGTGGTCGTGCTCCGTCGCGGCTACTGGCTCTCGGCACTGGGAGGCGCCGCGGTCGTTGGCCGCAGCGTGCTGATCGACGGTGAGCCGAAGACGATCCTCGGCGTGCTCGATGATGACGCGGCGCAGCCCGCCGAGGCGGATCTCTGGCTGCCCAGGCAGTTTACCGCGTACGACGACGAGCATCGCTTCCTGATCCCCTTCCATGGTCTAGCGCGCCTGGCGCCCGGGCTCTCGCTCGCGGCCGCTCAGGAGCGGCTGCGCGAAGACGCGCTTCAGCGCGACATCCGGAGCGGGGACGGCACGCTGTGCGCTGCCCAGCTGGAGTCGTTCCGGGACAACGTAGTGGGTGAGAAGCGAGGGCTCGTGACGCTGCTCGCCGTCGCCGCAGCCGCCTTGTTTCTGCTCGCCTGCGCCAATGTGGCGGCGTTGCTGGTGACGCGCGCCACCGCGACCAGCCACTCGCTGGCCGTGCGCCGCGCGCTCGGCGCTGGAGCGATGACGTTGCTCCGCCACAGCGCTCTCGAGATATTGATCGCGAGCCTCGCGAGGGCGCTCGCCGGGACGTTGATCGCGGCGGCGCTGCTGCGCCTGGCCAATGCCGAGTGGCGTGGCCTCGAGCTGACGCCGGCGCGGCTCGATCTTCGTGTGCTCGTTGGCCTCGCTGCACTCGCGCTCCTGGGTGGGCTGCTGATCGGCATCAGTCCGGCGCTGCACAGCCTGCGCATCCAGCCGATGGACGCCTTGCGTGCCAGTGGCCGCAGCACGAGCGGGCCCGGAGCGCGGCGCTTGCGCGAACTGCTCGTCGCGGTGCAGGTGGCGGCCAGCGTGGTGCTGCTGGGCGGTGCGGGGCTCATCGTGCGCTCGGTGCGTAATCTGGAACAGCTCGATCCCGGTTTCGATCGGCGGCGGTGGGGTTGCGCATCCTGCTGCCGGCGGCTTCCCAAGACCCATCAGTTCCGTCCGCTCCTGCCGGCCATCGGACACGAGATCACCATGGGCCCGCGACCTGACCGGGCTACGCCCTGGCTGCGCATCGTCGGCGTCGTCGAAGACACTCTGGAGCAGGACCTGACGCACTCCGTTCCGCCGGTCGTGTACACTCCCTACAACGGCAAGTTCAGGCCCCACGGGGACAGCTTCGCGGTGGTGGTGCGCAGCTCCACCGAGCCCGAGCAAGCCCTCGCCGCGCTGCAGGGCGCCGTGCGCGAGCTGGACGCCAGCTTGCCCGTCTATGAGGCGGACGTTCTGCGCACGCTCACCGAGCGTTCTTACTGGCAGACGCGCGCGCTGGGCGTCGCGCTCTCTTGCTTTGCGTTCGCGTCGGTCGTGCTCGCCGCCATCGGACTGTTCGGCGTCACCAGTTACAACGTCTCCGAGCGCGCCAGCGAGATCGCGATCCGGCGCGCCCTGGGTGCGAGCCGCGCCGCCATCGCTCGGATGGTCCTGCGCGACACCCTGCGCGTCGTGGCTTGCGGGCTCGTGCTCGGCCTGTCGGGGGCCTGGGCGGTTCGCTCGCTGCTGGCCAGCTTCGTGTATGGGGTCACCAGCGCCGATCCGCTCACATACGTCGGCGTGAGCCTCGGTGTGTCGGTGCTCGCCGTGCTGGCAGCCCTCGCGGGCGCCCGAGCCGCGACGAGGTCCGACCCCTCACGCACGTTGATGCGGCCGCGAGGGGCTGCCAGTTAGCTGAAGATCAGACAGCGACACCGATCCTCGCTCACCTCGGCGTACCCTCAGCGCCCCAGGGCCTACCAGGTCCTGCACCGATTTGCGGTGCCGGGTTTGGAGATCCCTGGATTGCACGTAGGCTTCTAGAGAGCCTTCGCGGCTGCCTGTCGCGCGACCCCGATCGCTCTCTCTTCACTTGTCCACGGAGGGCGACTGCGTGAACCTACGGAGCTGGTCGGGCTGGGGTCTGCTGATGGTGCTGACCGGATGCGGCGGCGTGGGAAGCGGTGATGAGCCGGACGCGTCGCCCGTGTGCGGAGCAGAGCCGTGTGGACGCCCCCAGCCGCCCGCCGACGCCGGAGCGCCGGAGCTCGACGCCGGCATTCACAGCCCGCCGCCGGCCGTGGACGCAGGCCTGCTCCCGGCTACACACGACAAGATCGACCTGCTGTTCATGATCGATAACTCGATCTCGATGAGCGACAAGCAGGCCATCTTGCGCGCCGCGGTGCCGGACCTGGTGAACCGCCTGGTGAATCCGATCTGCGTCGACGCTCAGGGGAGTACCTATCCGGCACCCACCGACGCTGCTGCCGCCTGCCCCGTGGGTCAGCGCCGGCAGTTCAGGCCGGTGAGCGACATCAACATCGGCATCGTCTCCTCCAGCCTCGGCGATGCGGGCGCCAACGTCGCGTGCCCGTCGTCGGAAACCGCTCCCCGGTTCGTTCCGGACCGGGTCGACATGGCGCACCTGATGGGCAGCTTGACCCGTGGCGCCGCAACGGGTGCCAACGCGCAAGGCTTCCTGGAGTGGCGAGTCGGTGGTGCAAACCCCACCGATCCGGACACGTTCAGCGCCAACGTGCAGAAGCAGGTCAGCGCCGTAGGAGAGCGGGGTTGCGGCTGGGAAGCAAACCTCGAGAGCTGGTATCGCTTCCTGATCGATCCGGTGCCCTACAAGCAGCTGGCTCGCGTGGCGTGCTCGGGCACCGCCTCCACGGCGCTCAACTGCGTGCAGCCGCTGACCGACGCCAATAGCCGCGTCGTGCTGGATGACACCCTGCTCGCCCAGCGCGCCGCCTTCCTGCGCGACGATTCGCTGGTCGCCATCATCATGCTGAGCGACGAGAACGACTGCTCCGCTCAGGTGGGCAACCAGACCTGGGTAGTGTTCAACATCGACGATACGCGCCCCATGTACAAGGGTTCGACGGTGTGCGCCACCAACCCCAACGACAAGTGCTGCTACTCGTGCCCGCTCCTGCCGCCGGAGGGCTGTGCGCTGGATCCCGCTTGTCAGTCCGACCCTCAGAACCAGTACCGGCTGCCCCAGCAGCAGGATGGGCAAAACCTGCGCTGCTTCGAGCAGAAGCGCCGCTTCGGCCTGAGCTTCCTCTATCCGACGCAGCGCTATGTGAACGCGCTCACGCAGTTCCAGCTTTGCACGAGCGCGCTGGATCTCTCCACGGACGACTGCGAAGCGAGCGACCTCCGGACCAATCCGCTGTTCGCGGGCGGACGATCGCCATCAGCGGTCTTCCTCGCTGGCATCGTGGGCGTACCCTGGCAAGCGATCCAGGCCACGGTGGACCCTTACGGGAAGCCAGTCCCGGACGACAATCTGCGCTTCAAGAGCTACGCGGAGCTCACGCTGGACCACACCTGGGATCAGATCGTGGGTTCACCTGGGGTCCCCTGGCAGGCTGCGACAGGCACCAAGCCCGAGGTGCAGGGTACGCCCCCCATCGCGCCCACGCTGCCGCAGATGGTGGAGAGCCCCGCCTTCCCGCGAGCAGGCGTAACGGTGGGCAATCCGATCAACGGGCGCGACTATGACACGACGCAGGGCACCGCCACGCAAAGCGGCGATCCGCCGAGGGCTGATGACCTGCAGTACGCCTGCATCTTCCCGCTGTCTCCCCCGCGCGACTGCTCTCAACTGAGCCCCGCCACGGACAACTGCGACTGCTACCAGGGCGTGCTGGATCGGCCGCTCTGCGAGCAGACGCCGGGCGTGACCCCGCCGAGCAGGACCCAATACTGGGCGAAAGCGTATCCGGGCTCGCGCGAGCTCCAGGTGCTGAAGGATCTGGGCGCGAAGACCACGAACTCGATCGTGGCCTCCATCTGCGCTCGCAACGTGGACCACCCCGAGAACCCCGATTTCGGCTATCGACCCGCCGTCGCTGCCATCATCGAGCGCCTGCAGAGCCAATTGCCGGGCCGCTGAGTGACGGAGCCACCGGGCGCGCTCAGAACCGCGCAGCGGCGGCCACGCCGATCGTCAGATCGTAGACGAGATCCTGATGGGGCAGCCAGCGATACTCCAGGTCTACGTTGGCGCCGAGCCGCTCGCTGGCCCAGCCATAAAGGCCGGCGGATGCGGCCCAGCCGAAGTGTGGGGCGAAGTCGCTCTCCCGCACCAGATCCGCGGCGAGCCCCGTGCCCAGGTAGGCCTCCAGACGCTCCGTCCACTCGAAGGGCATTTCCAGGAGCGCGCCGGCGGGCACCTCCCAGCCCTCCTGAGAATTGAAGGCCAGCGCGCTCAGCGCGAGGTTGAGCCAACCGTGCACCAGGGCCCGCTCGTAGCCGAGCCCCACACCGAGGTGATGCGCTAGCACGCGCGATTCCTCGGACTCGGCCGCCGCACTCTCGACCGTCGGCGCTTCTGCGGTGCGCAAGCTCTCGATGTAGGCGAGGCGCAGCGTGACGGTGTTGCCGAAGCTCGCCATCTCCTGGGCGCCCTCGGCATCAGCACCCTTTTCCCCTGGTTCCTCGGCGGCGGCAGGAGCCGCGCTCAGGCCGAGCAGCGCAGCAGTAGCCAAAGTGCCAACAGTACAGAACAGATTCGCGCGAGACATCATGGCAAGCTCGAGTCTGCCCAGCAGACGGCGCTCCGGCTAGCGCCGATAGTCCGCTGCGCGCAACTTTTCTCCGCGGCGCGCCTACGGTGCCACCGCGGGCGGCAGCCGCTCCGCCATGCGCGAAATGAGCGCTTCCATGGCGGGGCGGTAACCGTAATTGGGGCTGCTGGTGTCCCTCACCTCCAGCGCGCAGATCGAGGCCACGATCGAGTTGCTGGTGCGTTCTCCGTAGTCCTTCAACACCTGCAGCTCGCGCAGGCCAGGATAGGCTTTGCCCCAGTATTGCGTGGTGCCCGCCACACTCGTGCCAGGCGCCTGCTCGCAGAGCGGGCGATCCAGCACGCCCTGGTAGCAGTCGCAGTTGTCTTGGTTAGGATTGAGGGCGGCGCAATCGCGCGGAACCGGCAGCGGCGAGATGCAGGCGTACTGCAGATCGTCGGCTCTCGGCGGGGTGCCCGGCTCGGTGGCTGTGCCCTGGGTCGTGTCATACTCGCGACCGTTCAGCGCGTTACCCGCGCTGACGCCCATTCGCGGCGACGGGCTCTCCACCATCTGCGGCAACGTGGGCGGCACCGCGGGGCTGCTCGGGACCTCCGGCCGCGAGCCCTTGCGCTCCTGCCAGGCCACCCCGGGTGAACCCAGGATCTGATCCCAGACGCCCCCGCTGGTGAGCTCCTCGTAGGTCTTGAAACGCACCGGACGGGGCACGCTGCCGGGCGCAGAATCGGCACTGTTAGCCGACTCGAGCGCCTGAGGCGGCACGCCGATGATGCCGGTGAGCAGGACCTGAGACGGCGAGCGCCCGCTCTCGAACAGCGGGTTGGGGAAAATGTCCTGCTCGTCGCAGCCCTCGAGCGAGAGATCGAGCGCGCTCCAGCACAGCTCGCTCTGGGTGAGCGCGTTCACGTAGCGCTGCGTGGGATAGAGAAAGTCGACGCCAAAGCGCCGCTTCTGGTCGAAGCAACGCAGGTTCTGGCCATCGAGCTCGGGCGTGAGACGGTTCTCGTTTTGTCGATCGGCCCGGCAAGCGGGATCCAGCGCACAGCCCTTGGGCGGTTCCAGTGCACACGAATGGCAGCACTTGTCGTTTGCGTCTTCCGCGCAGGTGGAGGAAGCCTTGATCATCGGGCGCGTGTCCTCGATGTTGAAGGCCACCCAGGTCTGATTGCCGATCTGAGCGGAGCAGTCGTTCTCGTCGGTCAACATCACGATCGCGACCAGCGAATCCGGTCGCAGAAACGCGTCACGCTGGTCGAGCAGCGTGTCGTCCAGCAGGAAGCGCCCGTCTTCGCCCGTGGCGCGCTGGATGCAGTTGAGCGCGGTCGAGCTGCTGCCCGGGCACTGGATGCGTGCCAGCTGCTGGTAGGGCACCGGATCGATCAAGAAGCGGTACCAGCTCTCGAGCTGCGCCTCCCAGCCGCAACCGCTCTCGCCCACGTCCTTCACCAGCTCCTGAAAGTTGCGATTGAATTCAGTGGCGTCGGTGCTGCCCGCGTGCCACTCGAGAAAGCCCTGCGCGTTGGTCTGGGCACGGTTTCTCGGCAAGCTGCCCAAGAGGTGCCCCATGTCGACCTGATCCGGCCGGTACTTGGCGAAGCCGTTGTTGGCCGGACACGCCACGTTGGCGCCGGCGTCGCCGAGGCTGGAGGAGATGATGCCGACATGGATGTCGCCGATCGGCTGGAACTCCTGATGTTGCCCGGTGGGGCACGTTGCCGAGCCCTCTGGCGGAGGCGGATACAGCGTGCCCTGGCCGTCCACGCACAGGGGACGCACCAGCCGGCTCATCAGATCCGGCAGCACGGCGCCCAGGATCTGCTGCTTGTCGCTCATGGAAATCGAGTTGTCGATCATGAGCAGCAGATCGACCTTGTCGATGGCTGCGGTACTCACCGGCACCACCGCTCGAGCGCTCGCCACTCGGGCTGCTGGCACCTCGCGCGCGGGCTCAGCGCCGCCGTCTCCGCTGTCGCCCCCGGTACAGCCGCTCGCCACCAGGGTCGTTGCCACGATCCACGACGCTTTCATCTCGCCTTACCTCCGCGTGTCGCACGGAAAACGTGACCCACGGACACTCATCGGTCAAATGCCCTCCCTGTGACCGAGCGACGGCTGCCGGCGACAGTACCGGTCAACCAAAGTTGCCTCTACGGGGCCGTCCTGTCGTGGGTAGGCCGGTGAATGCAGGGCGGAAAGCCCCCGTGCTGCCGCAGGGCACGGTTGTTGCTGCGCCGGAAGCGTGAAGCAACACTCTCCGTTCGGGCAGCGTTCCGCCGGAATCCTGCTGCATGTGACGAGCTTGCCGGGCCCGCACGGCAACGGCGATCTGGGTTCGGAGGCGCGCCGCTTCGTCGACTTTCTCGCACGAGCGGGGCAGCGCTGGTGGCAGACGTTGCCCGTCAACCCGGTGGGGGAGGGCAACTCGCCCTACAGCGGTGCGTCGGCGTTTGCGGGCAATCCACTGCTGATCAACCTGGAGGATCTGTGCGAGGAAGGCTTGCTGGAGCCGGATCAGGTGCGCGGCAAGCTCGAGCCCGGGCGAGCCAGCTATGACGAGGCGCGGGCGTTGCGCGGGGCCGCCTTGCGCCGCGCCTTCGAACGGCACGAGCGCAGGCCGCGCCGGCTCGCGTCCGCGCTCGATGGCTTCCGCCGGCAGGCGCGCTACTGGTTGCCCGACTATGCGCTCTACATGGCCCTCCACCGGTCGCACCAGCAGCGTCCCTGGACCAGCTGGCCGCGGGCGCTGGCACGCCGCGAGCCGCGTGAGCTTACCCGCGCTCGACGGGAGCTCGCCCGCGAGGTGGCTTACCACGAGTTCGAGCAGCTCTTGTTCCGGCGCCAGTGGCGAGCGCTACGCGAGTACGCGCGCGCTCGGGGCGTGAGCTGGATCGGGGACGCGCCAATCTTCGTCGCACACGAGAGCGCCGACGTCTGGTCGCGAGCGCCGTTCTTCCTTCTGGATCGTGCAGGTCAGCCCACGCACGTGGCGGGTGTTCCACCCGATTATTTCTCCAAGACAGGTCAGCGCTGGGGCAATCCCCTGTATCGCTGGCGCGCGATCGAGAACTCCGGCTTCGAGTGGTGGATCGAACGCTTTCGTACGCTGCTCGAGCACTTCGACGTCGTGCGGCTCGATCACTTCATCGGCTTCGCGCGCTACTGGCGCGTCCCCTCGAGCGAGCCGACCGCCGAGAAGGGGAGCTGGCAGCCGGCGCCCGGTCGGGCGCTGTTCGCTGCGGCGCGTGCGGCGCTGGGGGCCGTGCCCTTCATCGCGGAAGATCTCGGGGAGGTGACGGCAGAAGTGCGCGCCCTGCGCGACGAGTTCAGCATGCCGGGCATGCGCATTCTGCAGTTCGCCTTCGGCAGCGATGGGCAAGCAGATCAGTTTCTGCCGCATCGCTACGTCCCTCATGCGGTGGCATACACCGGCACGCACGACAATCAGACCTTCCGTGGCTGGTTCGAGGACGACGGCTCGGGCGGCCCGCGGCCGGCGCGACAGGTGCGCAAGGAGCGCCAGGCCGCCGTCGCCTACCTCGCCGGACCGAGCGCCAAAGGCGCGCTCGCCGAGCCGCACTGGGAGGCGCTGCGCGCGCTCTACGCGTCCGTTGCAGGCACCGTGATCGCGCCGCTACAAGATGTGCTCGGCCTCGGCGACGAGGCGCGCATGAACCACCCCGGCGCGCCCGCCGGCAACTGGGAGTGGCGGCTGCCCAAGCGAACGCTCGAGCTCCGGGTGGCCCGGCGCCTGCGCGAGCTGGCGCGCGTGTACGAGCGGCTGCCTTGACCCCCAGCTGGGGGAAGCAAATGCGCTTCGAGAGCGGCGATCACACAGCCTCCAGCGGGCCTCGTGCCGTCCGCCTCAGCCAGACGAGGAGGGCCGAAGCGACCACCAGGAGCCCCACGGCGAGGGCTATCCAGATGCCCGGCAGCCCGTGCTGCCAGGAGAAGCCCGCCAGGTACGCGAGCGGCAGCGCCACCAGGTAGTAGCCGAGCAGGTTCGCGAGCGCGGCCGCATCGGGGCGGCCCATGCCGCGCAGCATGCCTCCGGCCACCACTTGCAGCCCATCGAAGAGCTGGAACGCAGCGGCGAGCGGCAGGATCTGCGCGGCGATGGCCACCACCTGCGCGTCCGAACTGTAGAGCCGTGGCAGCTGGAAGCGAAACAGCGCGAAGCAGAGCGCTGAACAGGACATGACCAGCGCGCTGGAGAGCAACCCAGCGCGCACCGCGAGCTGCATCCCGTCGCGATCTCCCGCGCCGATCAGGTTGCCGACGCGCGTGGCCGCACCCTGCGAGACACCGAGCGGCACCATGAACGAGAGGGACGCCAGGTTCAGCACGATCTGATGACCAGCGAGCGGCGCGCGCCCCAGCCAGCCCGCCATCAGCGTGGAGCAGGAGAACGCGCACGCTTCGAGGCCGATCTGCAAGCCCACCGGCAACCCGAGCCGCAGCACATGCCGCAGCCCGCGCAGGTCCAGGCAAGCGCGCCCCCAGGGCCGCCACGCGCCGACGTGCAAGCCGCACAGCCTGGTCACCAGCGCGAGGCACGCGAGCATCAGCAACGTGCTGAGCGAGCTCGCCATCGCCGCGCCCGCCACCCCGAAGGCGGGCAGCCCCGCGTGGCCGAAGATCAGCGCCCAGTTGAGCGGGATGTGCAACACGTTGGCGCCCCAGATCACCCAGGTGGGCGGCGCCATCAGCGTGCGGCCTTGCAAGTACTGCCGCAGCGCCGTGTACACGAGAAAGCACGGCACGGTGGGCAGCTTGAAGCGATTGTAGCTCTGTGCCAGCTCGGCCACGGCCGGCTCCTGACCGAGCAACGACAGCCCCGCCTGCGAGTGCCAGAGACACACTCCGATCGGCACGCTGATCGCGAGCGCCAGCACCACGCCGCGTTGAAACGCCAGCGCGGCGCCGGGGCCGTCGCCGCGCCCGTGCGCTTGACTGATCAACGGATCGATCCCGATCACCAGCCCCAGACCGAACGACATCCAGGTCCACTGCCAGGCGTTGCCGAGCGCGCTCGCCGCCAGCTCGGTCACGCCCAGACGGCTCAGCATCAGGGTATCGACCACACCCATCAGCATCAGTCCCAGCTGCGTGAGCACGACCGGCGCAGACAGCCGCGCCAGCCTGTTCAACTCTCCAACTAGGGTCCTCATGCGGGCCGGCGCGGTGCGAGGGGAACCTGTAGGCAAGGAGCCCAGCGATGGCAAGCCCTGGACGTCGCAGATTCCTGCGGCCGGCAGAACGAGCGAGCGCGACATGCCCGCGGAGATGCCGGCCCGGCGCAGCGGTCGCACGCCTTCGAAGCAGCCGATCGGGTGGGCTCGGTACCGAGCGGCCAGCGAGCGACCCCAGAATGTGCCCACTGCGCTAAGCTTGCCGATGTGAAACAATCCGCGAGCACCCGGGACGGATCGACTGGTCGCGGCGTCGACGACCGTTGGCTCGAGCGCTGGCTCCCGCTCCTGCGAGCCCAGGCCGGGCGACGCGGGGTGCTCGAGCTGGGCTGCGGCAAAGGGCGGGACACGGCCTTGCTCGCGGAGGCGGGCTTGCGCGTGATCGCGCTGGATCGCTCCCCCGCCCAGCTCGCCGAAGCGCGGCGGGCCGTGCCGGGCGCGACCTTTCTCGAGAGCGATCTGTGCGCCCCGCTCCCGGTCGAGGTGAGCGACGTCGGCGCGATCGTGGCCAGCCTGTGCCTGCACTACTTCGACTGGCAGACGACGGTGCAGATCGTCGAACGCCTCCAGCGTTGTCTGGCGCCCGATGGCTGGCTCATTTGTCGCGTGAACTCCACCGGCGACGTGCACCACGGGGCCACCGGCCACCCCGAGCTCGAGCCGAGCTACTTCCGTGTCGGCGACCAGACGAAGCGCTTCTTCAGCCGCTCCGACCTGCTGCGGCTGTTCGCGGACGGCTGGCAGCTCTCGTCACTCGAAGAGCACACCATCGATCGCTATGAGCTCCCCAAGGTGATCTGGGAACTGGTCGCGCGAGCGCGCTAGCCCGCCTCAGCCGGCGAATCTCGTCTCCGGCAAGCCACGGATGCCGAGGCCGGTGATGCGAAACAAGGCCCCCGCCAGGAACTGCGGTTTGATTTCCTTCGCAAAGTGATCGTGGACCGCGGGGTGCTTCACCCGGGCCATGGACGTCACGTAGATCTCGTCGAGCTCGTCGCCGCCGAAGATCACGCTGGTGATGTTTCTCACCGGCATACCGATGCGGCGTTCGACGCTGCCATCGGGAGCGTAGCGCACGAGGTCGCCCGAGATCAGCTGGGCGTTCCACAAAAAGCCCTCCGCGTCGACGGTCGATCCATCTGCGACCCCGCCGTCGGCCGCGAAGGAAGCGAACAGGCGCTTGTTGCTCAGGGTGCCCGAGGCGATGTCGTAGTCGTACTGCCAGTACTCGCCCTGGAAGGTATCGGCGAAGTAGAAGCTCTTGTCGTCGGGGCTCCAGCACGGGCCATTCGAGCAGATGATGCCGTCATCGACCTGGGTCACGCTCAGATCCGCGTCCAGCCGCCACAGGCCGCAGTTCTTCAGCTCTTCCTTGTCATCCATGCCGCCCGCAAAGAAGCGCCCGCGGCGGTCGCACTTGCCGTCATTCAGGCGAGTGCGCGGTTGATCGGCGTCGACCAGCTGGATCAGCTCGAGCCGGCCGCTCTCGAAGTCAAAGAAGTAGAAGCCGTCGTCCAGCGCCAGCACGGCCCCGCCGCCGCGGCGCAGCGCCAGAGCCCCCACGTCGCGGTCGAGGTGCCAGTGCTCGACCTTGCCCGTGCGCGGATCCATGCGCCAGAGCGCGGGCTTGCCCACGCGCCGGCCGGTGCTGTCCACCCAGTACAGCCGCCGTTCTTCCACGTCCCAGATGGGGCTTTCGCCCACCAGGTTCTCACACTGCAGCAGGCACTCGATCCGAAAGGTCATCGCCTGGCCGCAATATCATCAGAAGGCGACCTGGTCATGCCCTTTGAGTTGCAACATCTCGCGCGCTTCGTCGGGTGAGGCGACCTCCAGGCTCAGGGCGTGCAAGATGGAGATCACGCGTCGCACCTGGTCGGCGTTGCTCTTGGCCAGGGACCCCGGTCCGTCCCACAGGGAGTCCTCGAGGCCCACCCGCACGTTGCAGCCCATGGCCGCGGACATCGCAGCGATCGGCATCTGGTTGCGACCCGCGCCGAGCACCGACCAGTAGTAGTCGCTGCCGAAGAGTCGATCGGCGGTGCGCTTCATCTGCAGCACATCCTCGGGATGGGCACCGATGCCGCCCAGCAACCCGAACACCGACTGGATCAGCAGCGGCCCCTTCAGCAGGCCGCGGTCCACGAAGTGCGCGGCCGTGTACAGGTGCCCGATGTCATAGCATTCCACCTCGAAGCGAGTGCCGTTTCCGGAGCACGGCTCGAGGATGTGCTCGATATCCTGGAACGTGTTCTTGAACACCCTGTCGTTCGAGCCTGCGAGATAGGGCCGCTCCCAGTCGTGCCGGAACTCCTGATAGCGGGCCAGCAGCGGATACAGCCCGAAATTCATCGAGCCCATGTTCAGCGAAGCGACCTCGGGCTTCAACACCAGGGCTGGCTGCAGCCGTTCCTCGACCAGCATGTTCGGGGCGCCGCCGGTCGTCAGGTTGATCACCACGCGTGAACGGCGCCGGATATTGCCCACGAAGGCGCGAAACAACTCCGGATCCTGGGAGGGCCGGCCCGTCTTCGGCTCCCGCGCGTGCAAGTGCACGATCGAGGCGCCGGCTTCGGCCGCGCCCACCGCCGCGTCCTCGATCTCGCGCGCGCTGATCGGCAGATAGGGCGACATGGATGGCGTGTGGATCGCGCCGGTCACCGCGCAGGTGACGATGATCTTTCGCTGCTTCATGAATGGAGCCGACGCTAACATTCGGCGAGAACGCTGGAAAGCCTCTCCAAGATAGAGGGAAGCTATCACTATCATCGAAACGATGTTTTGGAACGATGAGCGCGCTTGCCGCATCGTGAAGACCTGAAGGCGCAGGAAGCGCACCCCGAACAGCAGGGAGAAAGATTCATGTCGACCGAAGCAAAGTGTCCCTTCCACCGCGGCGCTGGCGTGGCAAAGCTCAACCAAGACTGGTGGCCGAACCAGCTCAGTCTGAAGGCACTGCAACAGCCCTCGCCGCGCTCCGACCCCATGGACCCGGGCTTCGACTACGCGCGAGAGTTCGAGAGCCTGGATCTGTCAGCAGTGAAGCAGGACCTCGCCGCCGCGATGACCGATTCGCAGGACTGGTGGCCCGCGGACTTTGGCCACTACG
>JAICTU010000189.1 GCA_025936205.1 Polyangiaceae bacterium
CGTCTTTGGGCTCATCCTGGCGACGCTGAGCGTCGCCCGGCTCCGAGCCCCTCACTTCACGGTTCCGCTCAGCCCGCCTTGCGAACGAAGTGCAGCGCCAGGACGCCAGACTTCAGGCGTTTCGTCGAGACGAGCTCGAGCTGCCTCGAGTGCTCGAGGCCCTGGAACAAGGTCGGCCCGTGGCCGGCGAGGACCGGGTGGACGACGATGCGATATTCGTCGATCAGTCCCAGTCGCTCGAGCTCGGCGGAGAGCTTCGGGCTGCCCACGAGCAGGCCTCTCGGCGTCTGCTCCTTGAGCCGGCGCACGGCCTCGGCCAAGTCTCCCTCGACATGGACAGTGTTTTCCCACGGGAAGTCGTGGCGCGTGGTCGATACCACGTACTTCCGTATGGCCTCGAGCTTGACTGCCCAGTCGCGCAGCGCGCGGGGGGCGTTCTCGTCGCGCGCCACCGCGGGCCAGGCGCTTTCCATGAGCTCGTAGGTGACGCGGCCATACAGCAGCGCGCCGGCTCCGTCGATCAGGTCCGTGAAATAGTCGTGCAGCTCGTCGTCCACGACGCCTACGCGATGGTCGGTGCAGCCGTCGAGGGTGGTGTTGAGTGCGAAGGTCAGTGGCGCCATGGCGGCGATGATACGTGGCCTAGGGCAGCGCCACCAGCAACCTCAACCCAACATCATACTCCGCCAGCTTCCGCAGCTCGCCGTGCCGCCGATCCCAGCTGCCCTCCGCCAGGTCTCTGCCCAGCTCTCGCACCACACGTTCGACGACGTCCGGCGCCATGCGCGCGAAGCCGGAGGTCACCGCGCGGGCTCGTTCGTCGAGCACGCGCTCGGGGTGGGCCCACATCGCGCCCAGCATCCAGTCGTCGAAGTCGCGAGGGATGGGCACCGGTGTCACGTCCACGTGGCCGCCAAGAATTTCTGCCATCGCTCGAGGCGTCGGGAAGATGCGGCCGTCGAGCTCGCCCAGCTCCGGCAAGTAGTCCTGGATCAGCCACATGCGGTCGCAAATGTCGGGGTCGTAGCTGAGGACGACGACGGGTCCGCGCGCGACGCGGCGTAGCTCGCGCAGGCCGCTGTCTCGCTCCTGGTCCCAGTGGTGAACTGTCAGAATCGCCATCGCCGCGTCGACGGAGGCGTCGCGCAGAGGGAGCGCGCCCGCGGAGGCGCGGATCGCGGGAGCGAGCTCGCGGGGGCGCTGGGCCGCCATGACGTCGCTCGGTTCGATCGCGATCACGTGGCGGTCGCGCGGTTCGTAGGAGCCCGTGCCGGCGCCGACGTTGACGATCGTGCGCGCGGCCCCGAGCGCACCGTGAATCAGCGCCCGGAGCCGCGGGTCTTCGCGCCGGAGGCGCGCGTATTGATGGCCGATGGTGTCGTAGCGGGGGTGCGGGGTCTCCCCGAAGAAAGAGCGCGGCTGCATGCGCTCAGCGCGCAGCGTTGGGCGCGCTCGTGGTCGCGCCCGTCGCCCGCTCCAGCTGTACGTAGGCGATCGCGCGCTCGTATTCGTTGCGGGCGAGCGTGAGGCGCGCGAGCGTGAGCGACGACTGGGCGTCGAGCAGATCGGTGGTGGTGCCGGAGCCCACGCGGACGACCGCCTCGGTGACGCGGTAGGCTTCCTGCGCGCTGCCCAGGCTCTCGCGCGCGAGCGCCACCGCGCTGTCCGCCGCCATCAGCTGCGCGCGGCGGACCGTGAGCTCTTGCTGGGCCCGGCGCCGCTCGCCCTCCACGTTGGAGCGCGCAGCGACCTCGGCCTGCTGCGCCGCGGAGTGTGCTGCCGCGGTCGCGCCCCACTCGAAGATGGCCCAGTCCGCGCGCAGGCCCACGAAGGCTGCGTCCTTCTTGGCAAACACCTGGCCGTCCGTGCGCTGATAGGCCGCGTTCACATCGATCTCCGGCAGCAGCGCGTAGAAGCGCGAGCGCTCCTCATGATGCGCCGCGTCCGCTTCCAGCTCGGCGGCGCGCACCTCGGGCCGGCGCTCGGGCGTCAGCGACGCCGGATCGACCTGCTTCGTGCTCTGCTCGAGCAGCCGGCTCGGCTCCTGAAACTCGACGCTGGTATCTTCCGGCGAGCGACCGATCGCCGACAGCAGGCTGGCGCGCGCGATCTTCTCGGAGGTCATGGCCACTATCTCTTGCTGGCGCGCGTTCGAGAGCGCCACCTGCACGCGCAACAGATCGGCGTTGGTCAGCGTGCCCGCCTTGACCTTGACCTCGGTGTTGCTCACCTGCTGCGCCAGCTCCGCCTGCGAAGCCTGCGCGATCTGGCGCAGGGCACGCGCCTCGAACAGCTGCAGGTACTGCGTCTCGATCTCCTCGCGCAGGCTCGCCCAGGCGACCTCGGTCTGGACATCCCCCGCGTCGGCCTGGCTCACGCGCGCCGCGTGCTCCTGTACGCGGCCCAGCAGGCCGAGCAGCGGCTGCGATGCCGACGCCGTGAAGGTGTTGGTGTCCGCCTTGCGCGCGATCAGCACCTGGTCGCCGAAGGGGATCGCGAACGGCGAGTCCCAGTGCTGGTACTCGTCGTGCACGGACAGCACCGGCAAGAGCCGCCCGCGCGCGCTCTTGGCTTGCTCTTCGGCGCCGCTGGCCCGCGCGCGAGCCGCAGTGAGGCTCGGATGCGTCGCGGCGAGCCGCAGCACGTCGTCCACACCGAGCCGTTCGCCGCCCTGGGACGGCAGCGGTGGCGCGTTCGGCAGCGCCGGGTTCGGCGGCACGGCATTCGGCGCGGCCGCCGTGGAAGGCGCCGCCGGCGCGCGCGGAGGAGGAGCGGCAGGAGTGCTCGGTTCCTCCGCGGCGCCAGCGACTACAGGATAAGCCCAGAGCGCGGCTGCCAGGCAGCGCGCCACCCCTCGATGCGCAGACTTCATTTCACGTACACCGTCGCGTTCACGGACAGGCCCGCGCGCAGCGCGACATCCGCCGGCGGATTCACCCAGCCGATGCGCACCGGAACCCGCTGCACCACCTTGACGAAGTTGCCCGAGGCGTTGTCCGCCGGCAAGAGCGCAAAGCTCGCGCCCGTGCCGCCGGAGATGCTCAGCACCTTGCCCTCGAACTCGCGGTGCGCATAGGCGTCGATGTCGATCTTGGCGCGCGGCCCGACCTTGATGTCCGCCAGCTGTGTTTCTTTGAAATTCGCTACCACGTAGGTCTCGCTCGGCACGATCTGCACCAGTGGCTGCCCGGGGGCGACCAGCTGCCCTTCGTGCACTCCCAGCTGCGAGGCGAGGCCGTCCACCGGGGCCGTGATCTTGGTGTAGGAGAGCTGCAGCTTGGCCAGCTCCAGCTCCGCCTCGCGGCTGCCCACGCGCGCCCTCGCCAGCGCCGCGTTGGCATTGGCGGAGGCGATCTGCGCGTCGATCGGTTCGCTCTGCGCGACGCGCCCGGCGGCCTCCGAGATGCGCGCGGCGGCGGCGCGCTTGGCTTCCTGCGCGGCGGCGATCTGCGCCTTGCTGCGTGCGACCGCAGCGACCGCGGCGTCGCGCGCGGCCTGCGCGTTGTCGAGCGCCTCCTGCGCGATGGCGTTGGCCGCCTGCAGCTCGCGCGCGCGACCCAGCGCCGACTCGGCCTTGCGCGCTTCCGCTTCCGCGCCGATCAGGCTCGCCTGCGCGGCCGCCAGCTCCGCATCCGCCGAGGCGATGCCCACGGACGAGCCGGAGTATGCGGCGCGCGCGCTGGACAGCCCGCCCTTGGAACGCGCCGTGACGATCGCCACCTCCGACTCCGCCGAAGCTGCCTGCGCCTTGGCGCTCTCCAGCTCCGCCTCGGCCTGGCGCAGGCGCGCGACGTACTCGGCCGGGTCAATCTGGGCGATCAGATCGCCCGCCTTGACGCTCTGGTTCTCGTGGATGGCTAGCGTCTGAATCACACCGCCGACACGCGTGCTGACGGGCAGCAAGTCGGCCGCGACCTGCGCGTCATCGGTGCTCTCGCGCCCGGCGGTGAGCAGCGTGAACGCGCCGTACCCCAGCACACCGACCGCGACCAGCAGCACCAGCACCAGCCACGGGCGCTTCGCCTTCGCCGGCGGCGCTGCCACTGGATCGACGGCTCGCGCCCGCGGCGCCTCGGCGACCACCGCGCGGGGCTGCACCCCGGTGGCGCGCTCGGCGCCGTTGCTCAACTCGACGACGCGCGGCTCTCTCGATTCTTCGACTTGCATGATCAGATCTCCAACGAAGCAACGGCCTCAAATCTCGGCGTGGGCTTCCACCTTCACGGCGGGCTGTCCAGCGGGCGCCTTCAAGAACGCCAGCAGCGGCAGCACCACCAGAAAGATGATGCCCGCCAGCAAGAAGAGTTTCTCGAAACTGAGCACCACCGCCTGGCGTTCCACCAGACCGCTCAGCATGCGCTCGGCCGCCTCGCGGGCGTTCTCGGCGGAGTAGCCTTTCCCTTGCAACATACCGGCGATGCGGCCCAGGCGCGAGATCGCTTCGGGACGGGTCTCGCCCAGGTGCGCGATCAGGCTGGTGCGCGCGGCCTGATCGAAGCGCGGGATCAGTGACGCGAACACCGCCAGGCCGATCGAGCCGCCGATCTGGCGCAGCAGCGAGTTGAGGCCGGTCGCGTCCGCCAGGTTGTGGCGCGGAATATTGGCCAGGGCCACCGTGGTCAGCGGGATGAACAGGCAGCTGAACGCGACGCCCTGCAGCACCAGCACCAGCATCACGTCGGCGGTCGTCGTCTGCAGCGTGTAGCGGCTCATGATGTAGGCCGTGATCACGAACAAGATCACGCCGAAGGCCACGGTCAGGCGCGGCGACACCTTGTTATATAGGCGACCCACGATCGGCATCATCACCATCATGGTCAGGGCGCGCGGCATGAGCGCGATGCCCGTCTGCACCGCCGTGTAGCCGAGCAGCTCCTGCATGAACACGGGCAGGAGAAAGGTGAGCGAGAGCAGCATCGCGAACATCACGGCGCCGATCAGCGTGCCGGACGTGAACACCGAGTCGAGGAACAGCTGGATGCGCACAGCCGGCACGGGCGCGGTCAGCTCGCGCACGATGAACGCGGCGCAGCTCACGGCGCAGAGTGCCGACAGGATCACGATCGCCTTCGAGTCGAACCAGTCCAGCCGATTGCCCTCTTCGAGCACGTACTGCAAGCTGGCCACGCCGATCGCGAGCAAGGCGATGCCCGCCCAGTCCATGGACTTTCGCTGCCGCTCCGCCTGCGCCATGTTGGCGATGCGGATATCCTCCGGCTCGTGCACGAAGCGCCCGACCATGAACAGCGCCAGCGCTCCCACCGGCAGGTTGATGTAGAAGATCCACTCCCAGCTGTAGTTGTCGACGATGTAGCCGCCGAGCGTGGGCCCGAAGGCGGGGCCGATCACCACCGCGACACCGAACAGCGCCATGGCCATGCCCTGCTCGGCGGGCGGAAACGTCTGGCGCAGGATGGCCTGCTCGGTCGGCTGCAGCGCGCCCGCGCCGAGCCCCTGCACGAACCGGAAGATCACCAGCATGGGCAAGCTGCGCGCGAGGCCGCACAAGCCCGAGCCGATCACGAACAGCAAGAGCGCCGTCTGATACACCTGCTTCTGCCCAAACAGGCGGCCCAGAAAGGCGGTCAGCGGCATCACGATCACGTTCGCGATCACGAAGCCCGTGGTGACCCAGGTGATCTCCTGCACCGTCGCGCCCATGGCGCCGCGCAGGTGAGGGGTGGCAACATTGACGATGGACGCATCGATCGTGCCCATCAACGTCCCGAACGTGACGGACAGCGCGACCAGCCACTTGTTGACCGGCTGGGCCGGCGCGAGCGAAGTCATGCTCTCAGCGCCCTGCACCCTTCAAGAAGAACTCGACGATCTGCTGCGCGGCCGCGGCTGGGTCGAGCACGGGCAGACCGTAGCGATCGCGCTCCAGCGTGCCGCGCACCAGAGCGAGCAACAGCACCGGAAAGGAACCCTCCGGATCCTGGCGCAGCTCTCCCCGCGACGGGCCGAGCACGTCTTCGAGCCGTTCGCGCAGCGCGCGCAACATCTGCTCTTTGCCGGGGCCGTGCGCGAACTCACTCGCCAGCACCAGCCGCAAGAAGGGCCGGTGTTGCTCTGTCTGCAGCAGCAGGGCGTGCACCACCCCCGTGAGCCGCTCGCGCAGCCCGAACGGGGCGACCTGGCGCGCTGCGGATTCGAGCTCGACGAGTAATTCGGCACGCCGCTGCGCAATTAACGCCTGCAGCAAGGCCTCCCGGTCCTTGAAGCGATTATAGAGCGTGCCCACGGCGACCCCGGCGCGCTCGGCGATCTGGGACATGGAGGCCCCCGCCAGCCCTTGCTGGATGAAGACGACCTCCGCAGCAGTCAGAATTTCCTGAGCACTTTCCTGACGAAAGCGCTCACGGAGAGTGGCTTTGCCGACGCGCTCTGAATTCATATTCAAATTATGAATCAGACTCTAACACCCGCGCCAGGGCTCGTCAAACCACGCGTACGAGCTCGCCTCGGGCGGGGCCCCTTCCCTCTAAGCCCCTCTCCCGGAAGGGCAAGTGGGTCTAAATAGGACACACCCGCGCTCAGCTGGAGCGCGAGCGCGCCCAGGCGAGCGCGCGCTCCACCAAGGGCCGCTGCGCGGCGATGATCTTCCGCTCCGCCACGGACGCTTCGAAGAACTCGGCACGGTCGACCTCCGGGAACGCCTGCATACGCCCGGACGCCGGCGGCCATTCCAGCTCGAACATCACGCTGCGCAGCTGGCTCGGATCCCACTCGCCCGCGAACGCCCAGGCGTGGACCGTCTTACCGCCGCTCTGTTTCACCGACCCCAGCTCGAACAGCTCGGTCGGTGCGGGATCGAAGCCGAGCTCCTCACGGAACTCCCGCCGCGCGGCGCTCTGCAGCGCCTCCCCCGGCTCGCACAGCCCCTTGGGGATGCTCCACACGCCGTCATCCCTGCGCTGAAAAAAAGGCCCGCCCGGGTGCACCAGCAGCACCCGTTGCCGGCCATCGACCATCACCAGCCCTGCACTCGTCTTCGCCAAAACCAATCACCTGCAGTCGCGGCAACCACGAAGACGCCCAGCGCCGCCGCTCGTCGCGACGGGAGCCCGGGATCCAGGGGGCTGAGGCCCGGGGGTCTAGGGGCCCGGGGGTCCAGGGGTCTAGGGAATTCGGAGCAAGGCTCGGAACCAGACGTCCCCACCGACTCTAGAATATGCCCAACGCGCGACCCTTTCCCCCGAGCGACGCCGCACAGCGGGCACATCCTGGAGTCGGACGCGCACGTCGGATTCCGAGCACTGCTCCGATTCGGCCTTCTGGCGGGCGCCGCGACGGTCGGTGTTGCAATCATCAACGACGACAACGGCGAACGTGTCCCACCCGTGCACGGCGCGCACGGGCCCGGCTTGCGAAATGGCAACGGGCCCGGCAGATCGCGGCATGAGCAGCACCCAGCACAAGCACCACGCCGTTGGTACGACCGAGGTCGAGACTTACGTCACCAGCCCATTCGATGAGATGGCGGACGGCCCGACGCTGACGGAAGTGCAGCTCACCGAGACCTTCAGCGGCGACATACAAGGCGAGTCGCTGGTGCGCGTCATACAGGTGGTCCGCGAGGGCGGCTCCCTGAACTTTGTCGGACTGCAGCGCGTGCGCGGTTCGGTAGGCGGGCGCACGGGGTCGTTCTTGCTGCAGCCGAGCGGCAGCTCCGCGGGCAAAGAGACCCACGCCCGATGGTTCGTGGTCCCTGGCTCCGGCACCGGCGAATTGAAAGGGCTCCGCGGCGACGACGACTTCGAGGCGCGCCTCGGCGAGCGGGGCTCGTTCTGGCTCGACTACTACTTCGAGTGAGCAGTTCGGGAGCTCGGCAGAGTCTCCGCGCCATCAGCGTACGACGAGCGTCCGCCAACCGGCGCGCGCAAGTGCCGCGCTAGAGGGCGCCGGCCGCAAACGTTTGGAATCTGCTCGCCAGGCTGCTACCGTTTGGTCCCAGCTCGATGCTGTGCGCCGCCCTGCGGGGCAGCCGAGGCTCCTTCGACGTGCGAGGCCGCTGGAGCAGCCCGCAGCGGAGAGGCTGCCGGCCGCGAGGGTTCGCTGCATCGCGCAGGGGTTTTGCCGCTCGTCGCAGGACGCTTCCGATGCTCCGCTGGCCAGATTCACCAGAAGAATTGAGATCGCGGCTCTGGGGCGAGCTCGCGCTGCGCGGACTCACAGCGGTGTTGCTCGTGAGCACGCTCGGGTGTGGGTCGGGGTTCTTTGCTCGCGAGGCGCCGGGCTCGACGGCTGCCCGGGCGCCTGCCGCCGAGGCTCCGCGTGTGCCCGGGTCGCTGCCTCGGCGTGCTTCCTCCCGCCGACTGGAGCTGCCCGTCGTGAGGCGCGTCGTGCAGGGCAAGAGCGAGCAGGAGATCGCTCGCCTGGTGAGCAGCCAGTTGGCAAGTCTGGGCTCGATGACGTTCGGCACCGCGGCGCATGGCGGGTTGTTGAACGCCGTCCACATGCCGGAGGATGAACGTTGGGTCCTCGTTGACCCGCCTCACGCCTGGGGCACCGCGGAGACCGTCCGATACATCGTGTCGGCCGTGACGGCGGTGATGGACGAGTTCCCGAAATCGCCGCGCTTGTTCATCGGTGACCTCAGCCGCCGCGAGGGCGGCTATTTGGCCCCGCATCTGAGTCATCAATCGGGCCGGGACGTCGACATCGGCTACTTTTACCAGAGCAAGCCGATCTGGTACCGGCGCGCGACCCGGAGAAACCTCGACCTTGCCCGGACCTGGGCGTTGATCCGCGCGTTCATCACGCGCACCGACGTGCGCTACATCTTCATGGACCGGAAGGTACAGAGCGTGCTGCGCGCGCACGCCCAGAAGCTGGGCGAAGACCCGGATTGGCTGGAGAGCATTTTTCACGGCTCCGATGGCGCACCGCCCATCATCTTGCACGAGCCGGGGCATGACACTCACTTTCACGTCCGCTTCTACAATCCGGTGGCGGAGGAGACGGGCAGGCGCTGCTACCGCGCGCTGCTGAAGCGGCACAAACTGCAGCTCGCTCGCTACCACATCGCCCATCGCGCCCGGAAAGGGGAGACGCTGCTCGGCCTCGCCCGGCGCTATGGCACCAGCGTCCGTGCCATCATGAAAGCCAATCACCTGAGGCGGACCTTACTGCGCGCCGGCAAGAGCTACCTGATCCCGCGCGAAGCTCCGGTCAGCGCCAGCGAGCCCGTCGCGCTGCCGCCTCGGCGGCTGCCTCCGCTTCGCGCGCAGCCCGATAGCGTCGCGAGCCTTCAGGATTGATGCCAGGGGCCCCCCCCGCCCGCTCGCGCTTCACACTCCTGGGCGCTTTCGGGCCCTTGCCCACTCACGCCGTCGCCGCGCCCACCTGTGCCAGGGCCGCTGCTGCCCGCCGCAAGGATTTCGCCGGCGGGACGCTCCCATCGGGATCCAGGCGCTCCGTGGCGAGCAGCTCGGCGAGGGGCACGAAGCTGTCGTCTGCGCCGGCTTCCCCCGGCACGCGCACGGCAATGCGGCTCGGGAAATACTGACCGGTGCGCTCGCGCTGCCAGAGGGGGCGGCGCGGCATGTAATTGGAGTCGACCTCGGCGCGCGCGAGAACGGCGTTCCAGTACGCGCGGCGGCGGCGCTCGTCGGGGACGACGCTGCGCGGGAAGGCGGCGAGGGCGGCGTCGCTGACGAGCTGAGCGCTGAAGCCGGAACGGCGGCGGGCGGAGCCGTACAGCTCGTGGAAACGGGCCACGAAGCACAGGAGCAGGAAGAATTCGCCCTGGTTGCGGGCCAGGCGGAGGCGGCGCCCGTCGGCCTCCAGCTCGATCGCCGTGGGACACAACAGCTCGTAGAAGGCCCCGAGCTTGTCGCGAGCAAAGTCGGGATGACGAAAGGCTCTGCGCAGCGCGAAGTGGATGGGCATGCGGCCCAGGCTGTCCACGGCGTCGATGCGCGCGCCGCGCTCCACGAGCTCCTGCGCGAGCTCGAGCTGACCGACCTCCGCCGCCATCATGAGCGGGGTCATGCCCATCATGTTGCGGTGGTCGAGCCCGTACGTTCCGGCGTCATCGAGCGCCTGCTTCGTGTCGCCTCTCAGGTAAGGCCCGAGTGCCCGCTCGCGCGCGTGGGCGGCGGCCGCTTCGCGCGGGCGCGGCGGGCGGTATGCGGGGCGCCCCTGGACGGCGACGCAGAGCGAGACCAGCTCGTGGAACGCGGCGAACTCGAACAGGTGCTGCTTGGCCTTGTTGTAGACGCTGCCGGGAGCGAAGGCGCGATCGTGGGCTTGCAGGAACCCTGCGCGATCGAGCACGGGCCAGGGCACGGGCGTGGTGCGCAGGATGTTCTTGCGGATGGCATCAGCCTGCTCCTGCTTGCCCTGAAGGTCGAGGCGGCGCGCCTCTTTTTGCCAATCCTCCAGGCTCGAGGCGCGAGCGGAGACCTGGGTCACGTCTTCGCCACACACGACGCCGAGCAACCCGAGCAGCGGATGCTCCGCGTCGCTCTCGACCAGATAGACCGTGTCCACCGCGCGCGTGAGCGCGACATACAGCGAATTGACGAAGAACTTGTAGACCTCGAGCGACTTGTCGCCCTTGTCCTTGGCGCGCGAGTAGACGAGCGAGTCCAGCTCGAGTGACTGGCGCGTGACGCCCTCGCTGACCTCGCGAAAGCGCGCGCGCTCCGACGAGATCAGATCATACAGAATGACGGCCTCGTACTCGAGGCCCTTGGCCTCCGCCACCGAAAACACGAGCGGCGTGGAGAAACGCTGCCGGGCTTCCGCCTTCTGCGCGTCGGCGAGCACGATCACCGCCACCTGCGCGGATCCTCGCGTGCGCTGATTGAGCTCGCGCAGCACGGCCTCTTTCTTCCTCAGCCCGATGATCTTCCCCGAGCCCTCCGAGGCCGCGCGTACCAGGGCCGTGCTCTCGCGATCGACGGAGCCGAAGCGCGCGTTCTTGATCTTGAGCAGCGCGTTGGCAGTCTCGCACACCGCTCGGCTGCTGCGATAGTTCACCTCCAGCACGTGGATGGGCGCGCGCAGCGCGGCCTCTTCCTGACAGTAGAACAGGCTCTTGATCTTGGACCAGGAGAAGAAGTTCGGGTGGACGATCTGGTTCGCGTCGCCGCAGATCAGGAAGGCCTCGGGATTCTTCAGGCTGGCGAGCACGAGCGACAGCTCGGCGTTCGTCAGATCCTGCACCTCATCCACGACCACGGCGTCGTACTTGCGCTCGGCGCGGGGGCGGTACTCGAGCGCGACCAGGTTGGGATCGTACAGCTCGGACTCCGCCAGCCAGGCGCGGTACTTGGCCAAGAAGGCGTGGACGGCCGGGCGTTGCGCGGCGGGATAGATGGACTGCCGCACGCCGAGGGCCTGATACAGCTCGAGCGTCAGCGGACCGCGCGCGTCCGCGGTGAGCACGCCGCGCAGCTCCTCGAACAGCTGGTGCGCCGTGGTGAAGCGCAAGCTGGCTTCATGGCGCTTGAACAGGCTGTGGAAGTCCGCGAGCCTCACCGGACGGCCCCGCGGCACCTCGATGCTCTCCAGCAGCGCCCGATAGCTCGAGAAGTCCACATTCTGGGCCGAGTTCTCGTAGCCGTGCGCGAAATAGAGGCCCGCGGCGCTCTCGGCCAGGTAGGCCGACTGCGTGACGTACAGCACCTCACCGGAGAGCTCGCGCAGCTTGGTCAGCGTGAGCGCCGTCTTGCCGCTGCCCGCGCAGCCCACGAGCACCATCGGCAGCGGCAGCCGGAACAGCTCTGCCTGCCGATCATCGAACGAGAGCGGCTTATCGAGCACGTGAAACTCCGAGCGCCCCGGGTGCAGATAACGCACGGGCACCAGGGCCTGCTCGAGCGGACTCTGGGCTTCGGACTCGATGCCCACGACCCGCTCTTCATCGACGCGCGCCCCGCGCAAAAAGCGCGAACGATCGTAGGCATGGCACTCGATCAGCTCCAGCGCCAGGCAAGCCCTCCTCCCGCCGTGCTCGACGAACTGCAGCAACAGCCGACTGTCGTAATCGAGCTTGGCCCGATGAAAGGGATGTCCGGTAAGCTTCTTCACATCCGGACTCACGAAATCGTCCCGCTCGATCGCGGCGCGAACCTTGCGAAAAGAAGACGCAAGGCGCTTCGGCACCACCAGTTTCCAGTGCGTCAAAAAATCCATCGATGACCGCTCCCGTTGTAGAGAGCCGCATACCTTCCTCGGCTGCTCGTGTCGATGTCATCGGGCCGACGGGGACTGGCGATTGCTAGGAAACATGCTGCGGCCTGTGGACGACCTGGGGACACAATCGAAACGGGCCTGTTTACGCTCGTGCCGATACCGCGCAGGCAACGCCCCGTGGATAGACGAGGCTGGAGCCGGCCCTGCTCGACCCCGTCGCGGCACCACGCGGCATCCTGCGGCGAGGGACTCCCCAGCTGCGGCGCGCTCCCATCACTGCCGAATCCATTTCCGACACGCCGCGCCAACGGCGGTGCGCGACGACGCGCAGGTCAGCCGTCGGTCCCGCGGTGGGTTTTGCAGGCTCATGCCGCCAGCGCGCGAGCCGCAAGGTGAGGTCGTTCAGCGCCGGCGCCGGGACCGCGGGTGAGGTCGCGGTTTTGGGTGTCGATGAGTTCGGGGGCGGCTGGGCGTCAACCGTTCCAAGAAGGCTCCGATGTGCGCGTCCATTTTTCTCCGGCCTTGGCCAGGACCGAATCGACACTGCGCATGGCGCATGCCGCTCTGCCGACGGGATCATCGGCAACATCCGTCGCGCGCCCCCGCGACGCTGCCGGGGGTGCATCTTGATCAGCTCGGTCCCGAAGTAGATGCGCACGGTGGTCTGGTCGAGACGAACTCGGACGAGCTTGTGGACTCGAACAGCTCCCATGGCACCTTGCGGGTCGTGCCGTGGATGCGCTTGCCAGCAGGCACGTAGCTTCTCGGGTCCCCAGGTGGGATGGCCTTTTGCGCTCCTTCATCGAATCGGTTTCTTTCCAGGGCATGAGTGCCAGTGTCAGGGATGTCCCCGGATAGCGGAACACAGCGTCAGGGATGTCCATGGATCAACCTGTCAGGTCTGTATCCGGATCAAACCCAGGCTCGGCACCCATCGCGAGACACCCCAGCTGCGGCGCGCTCAAATCACTGCCGAATCATTTCCGATGCACGACGGATAGCCTGGCGCGACGACGCGCCCGAGGCCCACTCACGTGACGGCTCCTGCCAACGAGGAAGTCGCCCTTGAAGTCGATGCACCAAAGAGCATGGCCATGGGTCACACCGCTCAGCGGGTTGGAGGAGGGAGGCGTGCGCCGTCTTTGGCGACGGGAAATTGCGCGCCCAGCAGATGGCGGCCCCCAGCGAGGACGACCCTTGCGCGCTGGGAGGGCGCTGCGAACGGTGGGCGTCGATGAAGGCTTTCGTTCTTCCACGAGTGGCAGACCCCCCCGCCCCTCAGGCAGCGAGCGCGGCTGCCGCGAACGCTTGCTCGATGAGGGATCCCGCACGCTGCGACTCCCTCTGCACCCTGCCGCGGCGAGCCGTGAGCAGGCCAGCGCCGCCACGCGACGATGCGCGGCAACAGCTGGCCTGATCCCACCGCGTCGACCCTGCTGCCCAGCGGGTCCATCGGCTTGGATCGAAGCCCACCCGCCACTGCACGCGCTGACGGGTCTCTCCCATGGAGAGCCTCGCGAGCCCGAACAGGCAGAACGCCAGGCCGATTGCCGACGCCCAATAGGGGCGCCGAGCGCAGAGACCACCTGGCAACACCGTCGTGATCCCACCGCAGCGCTGGCAGCGGTAGCGCCGGACCGCCACCACCATCGTTTCTGGCTCGCTATCGGCGTGCGCGGCGCCCCACACCTGCCGCCAGCGGACGCCATGGCCTTGCAGGTACGAGCGCGGAGCCCCAGGGCTGGCTAGCTGCCCCACACCGGCTGCAGCAGCCCGGACGCACTTGCTCGGCGGACGGCAAACTCTCCACCCAACTCTCGACACGCATCGTCGAGAGATGATGCCCTCTCCGCTCGTCAGCTTTTGTGGCCGACACCGCGTCGCTGCTCGCTCCACGCGCGATCTCTTGCCCGATCACATCAATGGAGATGCGCGGCAACATCAACCCCCGGCGCCTTCCTCCCCCTCCCCGACTCTCAAATCACTGCCCAATCCATTTCCGATGCTCCGCGGATTGCGGTGCGCATTGCCGTGCCCTAGATGCAGTGTGTGGGGAAGGGCAGCCAGCTCGCATTCGTGTTCCGCAGGCGCGGCGGAGCGCGCCGGGGCGCTGGGCGTCCGCCGAAAGGGGAACGAGCCGGCGTCTCCCATGCGCGAAAGCCATCCCTCTCACGGCATCACCCTTCGCATGTGACCTTGCGCGTGCGCAGCGGCTTGCCCTCGTTGCGCTCGCCCGCGCTCTTCGCGGTCGTGCGCAAGGCTCTGGCCGCCGGTAAAGATCGCTTCGGCTTCAGGCTGGCTCAGTTTTCGGTGCAAGGTAACCACCTGCACTTGCTCGTGGAAGCCGAGCAACAGCGCGCCCTGTCCCGCGGTGTGCAGGGTCTGTCCGTGCGCCTGGCGCGGGCGTTGAACCGGCGCCTCGAGCGCAGCGGCAGCCTGTTTGCCGACCGCTACCACGCGCGCGCCTTGAAGACGCCGCGCAGCGTGCAACTGGCGCTGCGCTATGTGCTGCTCAATGCTCGCAAGCACGCGCGCGCCAGCATGCCGCCAGGCTTCGTGGACGCGCGCTCCTCGGCGCCATGGTTTGATGGCTTCTGCCGCCCGAGCGAGCTGGTGTTTGGCGCAAGGGCGGCACGCGAAGAGTGGGCGTGGCAGAGCGGCGCTCTCGATGCGCCGGTCGTCGCCGCGCGCAGCTGGCTCTTGCGGGTCGGCTACCAACGCGCGGGTCCGATCGATTGTGACGACGCGCCGGCGCCCGGATGACGCGCGGTTGCGGCATCAGCCCATGACGCTTTCCTCGGTGGCCCGACTTGCCCGGCCCTCGCAGCCGTGCTCACGGCTTCCAGCGCAAGGCTCGGTGCCGTGCCGCGGCGGGCGACGCCAGGAGCAGGTGTGCGTTTTGTCGAGGACATTTTCATCCGGTGAGCTGGGGTGTCCAGGCGCGGCGACTGCGGACCATGGCGTTCAGGAGGGTCAGCAGCTTCCGCATGGTCGCTACGATGGCGACCATGCGGGGTTTGCCGCGCTCGATGAGCCGGTCGTGGAATGCTTTCAGCGCAGGGTTGGCTTGGCGAGCCGTCAGCGTTGCCATGTAGAGGACGGATCGGACCGGGGCTCGCCCACCCGCAGTCTTGCGCTTCCCCTGATACGCTCCGCTGTCATCGTTCAGAGGCGCGACACCCACCAGGGCGGCGATTTGCTTGCGGTTGAGCTTCCCAAGTTCGGGCACGAATGCCGTCAGCGTTGCCGCCAGGACCGGGCCCACACCAGGAACCGACCTCAGCAGGTCGTCCGCTTCGCGCCACAGGGGCGTTGACCTCATCAGCTTCTCGATGTCCCCATCGACATCGTCAATCTGCTGCGACAGAAACTCGATGACCGTCTCGATGCTCGCGTGCAGGGCTCGAAGTGCCGTGTGCTTGCGCCTCATCTCATCGGAACGCATATCCATCAATTGGCGCCGTCGCGTCATCATCGCTTCTAGGATCCGGTGAGCGTCATCCGGAAAGGGCCTCAATTCCGGCCGAATCGCCTCGCCGAATTGCGCGATCACATCCGCGTCGATGCGGTCGGTTTTCGCTAGACTCGACTTGCGCGATTTTTTGAGCCTGATTCTGGGATAGATGCCCCCCTCGCCATCCGTCCTCGCGCTACGCGCTGCGGGCGGTGGCTCCCCCCAAATCGCCCGCTGCGCGGGCTCAGGGGGGAGTGGGCGCTATGCGGCA
>JAICTU010000481.1 GCA_025936205.1 Polyangiaceae bacterium
CTTTTCCATGCGGCGCAGGATTTCATTGCCCAGGCGCTGGGGTGAGTAGCGCTTGCGCAGCAGCTCGAGGAAGAGCGGGCGCGATTCGGCGATGATGTCGAAGTCGGGGGCGATCTCTTTGCCCACGCCTTCGATCGTGATCAGCGCCTTGCCCACCAGCACGAAGTCGGGCGGCACTTCCAGGCCGTAGCGGGTGGCCGTGCTGATCAGGTCGCTGATCAGCGAGGAGAGCTCGATGTCGCGCAGGTTCTTCTTGAGGTACCGCTCTGCGAGGACTGCGACCTCGCTGCGGTACGCGCGCATGTCCACCTTCTTGGTGGGCGTGGCCAGAGCGTACATGGCGTCCGCGACGGCGTCGTAGTCCTCGCGCGCAGCGGCGACCATCAGATCCACCGTCAGGTCGCGCATGCGGGGGCCGAGCCTGCCCACCATGCCCAGATCGATCAGGGCGTATTCGGGCTTCTCCGGCGTGCCGAGCACCAGCACGTTGCCGGGATGAGGATCGGCGTGGAAGAAGCCGTCCTCGAAGATCTGCTTGACCACGATGTGCATGGCCAGCCGCGCGAGGTCGCGCCCATCGTAGCCGCGCCGCACGGCCTCGTAGATCTTGAGCCCATCCAGAAACTCGAGCGTGAGCACGTGCTTGCTGGACGCCTCGGGGTGCGCCAATGGGAAGCGCGCTCCCGGAAAATCGCGGAAGTTGCTGGCGAAGCGCGCCGCGTTTTCGCGCTCGACGGTGAAGTCGAGCTCGTTCTGCATGGCCCGATCGAACTCCTGCACCAGGCCCGCCGGTGAGTACGCGCGGCTCTCCGGGATCGCGTGCTCCAGCAGGGCCGCAAAGGTGTGCAGCAGGTCCAGATCACTGGCGATGGTCTCGGCGATGTTCGGCCGCTGCACCTTGACCACCACTTGCTTCAGCTCGCCGTCGCTGCGCAGCGTGGCCCGATGCACTTGAGCGACGCTGGCCGCGGCCAGCGGCACGTCCTCGAACGATTCGTAGAACTCGTCGAGCGGCGCTCCCAGCGAGCTCTCGATGCGCTCGCGGATGGCGCTCGCCGGGACCGGCGGAACATCGTCGAGCAGCTTCTTGAGCTCGTTCACGACGTCTGCGGGCAGCACGTCCGAGCGCGTGGAGGCAATCTGTCCGAGCTTCACGAAGGAGGGCCCGAGGTCCTCCAGCACGTTGCGGATGCGCACGGCCACCGAACCGGAGGTGGGCCGAGTCTCACTGGCCGCCTCGTCGCACCCCTTATCGCCCCCTTTGTCCCCGGCCCGGCGTCCGCGGCCGATGCCCAGACGGTTGACGATCTCTCCAAAGCCGTGCCGGACCAGCACCTTGGAGATGTCTCGCACCCGACCGAGATCGCGGGCCGCATGGACGATGGACACCATCGGGAAGGGTAAACCCTAACCCGAGCCACCCATTCCGCACCTAGAAAGCGGCGCGCGGCGCCATCTGGCGCCGCGCCTTTTCAGGATGTGGCCCCCGCCTGCGATCAGGAGGGCACATTCTGGTGTCGGACTGCGAGCTGGGGCGCCGAGCCCCTATTCTTCAATGATACGAGAAGCGCAGCTCGTGATCGCACACCCGGAACGTGTCGCCTTCGCCGACGACCCGCCGCTGGATGCGCTGCCCGGCGTATTCCACGCCGTTCGTGGAGCCCATGTCCACGATGTAGTAGTAGCCGTTCAGGTACTCGATCATCGCGTGCTGGCGGGACACGTTCGGGTCCTTGATCGTCAGATCACTCGACTGGCGCCCGCGGCCGATGATGAAGCGGTCCTTCGTCACGGGGAAGCGCTCGCCCATGTAGTAGATGTTGACGGTGGGGCGACCGCCGCCGGCCATGGGCGCACCCATCGGCGCGACCTGGTTGTTGACGTAGTTGTTCGGCGGCACCGACGACGGCACGTAGTAGCCGCCCTGCGGGCTCATCGCGACCGCAGGCATCTGGCGCGTGGCCGGCGGCGGCGGCAAAGGCGCCGGCGGCGGGCGACGCACGGCCGGTTGCGACGGCGGCGGTAGCGGCGCACCACCGCGCGCTCCCATTCCAGGAGCTTGCGGCGGGTAGTAGGGCGCCTGACGCCCCGGCGGCGGCACGGGCGGCAGCGGCGCGCCTTGCTGGCCCATCGGCGCAGGCGGCAGCGGCGCACGCATCATCGGCGTGGACGGGCGCAGCGACGGCGGCATGGAGCTGGTGCTGGGACTCGGCGAATGCGAGTCGGCGCCCATGCTGTTGTAGCCGCGCTGCCGCGCGTACTGTTTCATCGCATCATTCAGCAGATAATCCACAGAGCACTCGAGCTCTCGAGCCATCTGTTCGAAACACGCCCAAAGTGCTTCGCGACATTGGAAGGTGCGAGTGGTCTGTCTGTTGTCGGTCATGGCTAAACCCTGAAGCCTCCAGATGCGGGGCACACTACTCGATCGGGCCGCCTCCGGAAGACTCGGCCCGGTTGCACCCCGGCGATGCCGGGAAACGAGTGCGATAACCGCCTACCAGTTGTCGGTACGCCCTTCAACTATCAAGCGGCAGTTTGCTGTAACAGGCCGGTACACAAAGCCCCAGAGCAAACGCCAAGTCAGCAAGTCACGGCTCATCCTAGCGCATTCCCGCCAGGGCGCCATTTTGCATGGAGCTCGGGGTACGGGGTGTCCCCGCAGAAAAAACACGGCGGAGCGGTGCCTCGTGCGAGGCCCGTTTCAGGGCGAGTTTTTGGCTTCTTGCGTGACGGCTTCGGCGGTGGCTCGCGCCTGCATCGCGGGCTTCACGCAGTATTCGACGAACTCGCCGACGGTCTTCACGGGTTTGACCACCTGCTCCCCGCCGGATGCGATCTCGCACTGCCACTCGCAGCCCTCCGCGTCCTTCACGCACTCGGGCACCTTGGTCGCATCGCTCTTCAACGGCTCGACCATGGCCAGCTGATCGCGCGTACCCTGATCGAGGTAGTAACCGAGCGCGGTCAGCCGCACCGGCGCCGGATACTGCGGAGCCAAATAGCCCTTGATCACATCGGCCACCGGCGGCTTGCCGGGCACGCCGGCGATCAGCTTGCCGTAGCGGAGCGGCTCCGTGATCGCCATGTTCTTCACGGCGCCCAGCTTGGTCATGAACTCCGGCAGGTGCTGCGACTCGCTGGTGCGCAGCACGAGCTCCGCCGCGACCCAGCGGATCTTCCAGTTCTTCTGCGCGAACAGACCATACAGCGGCCCGATCACCTGCTTGCGCGGCAGCTCACCCACGCGCCGCAACGCTTGATCGCGCACGCTGTCGGGGGTGTCTTCAGCGCTGGCCAGCTCCAGCAAGCCGTCGACCAGGGCCGTGTCCTTGCGGTCGACGTGGCCTTCCATCGCGGCCAGCGCCGCTTCACGCCGCTTCTCGTTCTTGGTCTTGTCGCGCGCGAGCGAGAGCAAGTACGTCACCGCGGGCGCCTGGCCCACTTGCTTCAGGGAGGAGAGCACGCGCAGCAACTCTTCTTCCTGGTACAGCGCGAGCTGCGCGTCGAAGCGAGCGCCTTCCACCTTCTGCCCCGAGGCCTGGTTGGCCTCGCGCAGGGCCGGCGCCTTGCGATCCAGCCACGCCTTCGAATCGACTTCCTTGGCCACGTCGACCAGCTTCTGACTGGCCTCCAGCTTGGTCTGCGCATCGCCGAAATCGGCGATGAAGCCGGCAATATTCCCGATCTTCTGTGCTTCCGGCACGATCAGCTGCGGCAGCCGGCGCACACCGTCGGCGCCCAGCTCGGCGAGCACCTGGCCCATGCCGTACGCCTGCGACGAGTCGTCCATGCGCGCCGAGAAGTCGGCCATCACCCAGTCTCCGAGCGCCACCCGCAGCGCTTGTCGCTGCGCCTTGTCGGCGACCAGCTCTTCGCCCTCGTTGGTGAGCAGCGCAAACGCCGCGTCCTTGTACGGAAAAGTGGTGTCGGGTTCGCGCGCGGCGTTGGCGGCCGGCTGCGCTGGCGGGGGCTTCTCGATCTCCTGCACCAGGAGCGGCACCATCCCCGACACGATCACGGCGCGGCGCGCCGCAGGGAGGTCGGCGAGGCCCGCGATCAGCTCGTCGATGCCCACGCGGCGGCCCGCTCGCGGCTTCATCCGGACCAGTGTCATCGCTGCTTCGATGCGCAGCTCCGGCACGTACTTTTCATGGGTCATCACCGCCGTGAGCTTCTTGGGACCTTGCTGCCGATCGGCCCAACGATGCACGTCGTCCATGTCCGTGCGACAGCCCGTGCCAGCCACCAAGCAGGCCACCAGCGTCAGGTGGCGAAGGTTGCGGCGAACGGGTGCGTGGTCTGTCATGCTGGGTGTCCCCTTCACGTGGTGAATCTGGCGGTGCCACTTGTTTGTCAGCTGGAGCAGCGCCGCGACGATCATACGACCCGTCTCCCGGAGCTCTCAAGTTGTGGACCTCTCGTCGGTCGGCGGGCGAGTCACTTTGCTGCTTCCCCCCGCGCGGACTTGGCCGGGGGGCACCCGAGAGGGTAGGTTGAGGTGATCCAATGGGTGTCCGCCTGTTTTCTCCCCGCGCGAGCTTGGGTGAGGGGGAGCCAGAGCCCTCCCGATTCCCGCTGGGCCGTGAGGCCGCAGCTCTCCTGCTGATCGCCGCCGCGGCTTATCTAGGCCTGGCGTTGGCCAGCCTGCAGCCTCTGACCGCAGGCCTCGAGCAAGAGACTGGCAATTGGGTAGGGCCCGTGGGCGCCTGGCTCGCGCAGGCGTTCGTGACCGCGTTCGGAGCCGCGGCATGGCTGCTGCCCATCGAGCTGGTGTTGATGGCCACGCCGGTGTTTCGCGATCAGCCGCTGCGCCTCGCGCTCGGCCGGCGCCTGGCCGGCGATCTGGTGCTGTGGATTCTGCTGGCGTCGCTGTTGCACGTTGCGTTTCCCGAGTCGCTGTACGAGGGGCGCGGCCCGGTCGGCGGCAACGTGGGCCTGTTCTTCGGAGAGATCCTGCGCGCCCTGTTCTCGACGCTGGGCTCGTTCCTGATCGGCGGTACCGCCGTCGCATTGCTGCTGATCGCCCGCAGCGCCTTCTCTTTCATCGAGTGGTGCGATCGCGCGCTCGGCGCCCTGCGCCGCCTGCAACGCGCCTGCGTGGAGCTGGGCCGGCGCCTCGCTCGCGCCTGGCGCGAGGCGCGCCGCCTGCGCCGGCAGGGCGCTGCCGCGCTGGGCGGCGGTGGCGCGCTGCAACTGCAGCTCCCCGGGATTTCCGCCGCGGCGCTCGACGGTGGAGCCCCCTGGCAGCCCCGCGAGCAGACCGGCGCACCGCCGCTCGCGGTTTCCGCTGCGCTGCGCAGCCAGCTCGGTCTCGCCGCGAAGGCCTTGCTCGAGGCGGACTCGGAAGAGTCTGCTGGCGCAGCAGAGCAAGAGGCAGCCGAGCCCACTCCCGCTCCACCGCGCCCGCGGCGCCGCCGGGCCAAGCCGGCAGAAAAGGTGGAGGCCGAGGAGGCGAGTCCGGAGCCCGAGGAAGAAGAAGCAGACGAGCCGGCGCCCGCGCCCATGCCGGTACCCCTGGCGGCGCGCAAGGCAGCCGCTGCGGCAGGCCCCACGATCGTGGATACGCGCCCGCACAGCCGCCTGGTGCGCTCCAGCTCGCATCAGGAAGAGACGACGGCGGCGGGGGACTACGTGTTGCCCGCCACCGAGCTGCTCCAGCCGACGCCGGTGGAAGCGAGCCCGATCGATCGCCAGCGCGTGCTGGAGCTCGCCCAGCGTCTGGAAGCGACGCTCACCAACTACGGCGTGGTGGGCAAGGTCGAAGAGATTCACCCGGGACCGACCGTCACGACCTACGAGGTCTCCCCGCAGGCGGGCACCAAGGTCAGCAAGGTCGCTGGCATGTCCGATGACCTCGCGCTGGGGCTTTCGCGCAAGGTGCGCATCATCGCGCCGATTCCCGGCAAGAGCCGCATCGGCTTCGAGCTGCCGAACGACACCCGCGCCGCGGTCAACATGCGCGAGCTGATCGAAGACGCGCGCTTCGAGAAACTGGCCGAGCGAGCGCCGCTGCCGGTGGTGATGGGCCGCGACATCGTCGGTGGGCCTTTCTACGCGGATCTGGCCGCCATGCCGCACGTGATCGTCGCCGGTGCCACGGGCGCCGGTAAGAGCGTCGGCGTGAACGTCATGCTTTGCAGCTTGCTGTTCCGGCGCACGCCCGCGGAGCTGCGCATGCTGATGATCGACCCCAAGGTAGTCGAGCTCGCGCCCTTCGACGGCATCCCGCACATGCTGCTGCCCGTGGTCACGGACATGAAGCAAGCCGCCAAGGCGCTGAAGTGGGCCGTCGACGAGATGGAGCGCCGCTACCAGGCCTTCGCCAGCGCCGGCACCAAGAACATCACCACCTACAACCGCTGGGTCGACCGCGTCCGGGCCGGTGAGCTGCCCGCCCCTAGTGCGGCGGAAATGGAGCTGATCAACGGCCCCGGGTCGGCCGTCACCTCACCGATCGGCGAGCTGGAGGTGGACGCGCCGCCTAACCTTCCGGACCGGCTGCCGTACATCGTGATCGTGGTGGACGAGTTTGCTGACCTGATGATGCAGCAAGGTAAGGACGTGGAGGCAGCCGTCGCCCGCCTGGCCCAGAAGGCCCGTGCCGCCGGCATGCACGTGGTGCTGGCCACGCAGCGCCCCAGCGTCGACGTCATCACCGGCATGATCAAGGCGAATTTCCCGACGCGCATCGCCTTCCGCGTGGCGCAGAAGGTCGACAGCCGCACGATCCTGGACGAGCAGGGCGCGGAGCTGCTGCTGGGCCGCGGCGATTCGCTGGTCAAGATGAACGGCTCCAACGAGACGCTGCGCGTGCAGTGCCCGTTCATCAGCGAGGAGGAGGTGA
>JAICTU010000699.1 GCA_025936205.1 Polyangiaceae bacterium
CTCAGGGGCCCGGCCCTGAAAAATCAAGCGGAGCACCTCGCCTTGCGAGGAGGAACCGGGGCTCGGCCCGCACGGCACCCGCCGGCGCCAGGATGAGCCCAAAGTTCGCTGCGCCGGAGAGGAGCCTCAGCCGCTCAAAAAATGAGAGCGGCAGCGGGCATATCCTAGGGACGCGAAGGGGCCTGTGGCGCCGAGCCCTGTCTGATTCTCACCACTCGCGGCAGTCCGAGGCGCGCGGTTCAGCTCTTCAGCTGGAGGCCGACGAGCTTGGCCGGCGGGATGCGATACTGGCGATGACAGTAGTCGCAGGAGATCTCCAGCACCTCGCCGCGCTGCACGAACTCATCGATGTCGGCTTTGGGCAGGGTGGAGAGCGCGCCCAGCAGGCGCTCGGCGCTGCACCAGCAACCGAACTGGAGCTGGCTGTGGTCGAGCTCTGTATAAGGAATTCCGTCCAGCAGCGCGCCGATCAGCGCGCGGGGCTCGGCCTTGCCGGAGGCGAGATGCTCGTCGAGAGTGCCGAACTCGCGCACGCGCTCCGTCATGAAAGCGAGCGGCGCCGTGCCGACTCCGGGCAGGAGCTGGACCAGGTAGCCGCCGGCATGCGCCACCTCTTCACCGTCGAACAGGGTGCCCACGGCAACCAGCGTGTCAACCTGCTCCGAGACGCGCATGTATTCGCGCAGCGCGTCCGAGACGTCACCGCCCGAGGGGACCTCCACCATGCCCTGATGGATGCTGCCGTCATGCAGGCGCCGCATGACCTGCAGCATCGCGTCGGTCAGCGCGAACGGAGGGCTGGCTGCGGGCATGCTGACCAGGCCGCGCGTGCCTTCCGTCGGATGGGTATCCGCGACCAGCGAGCCCGTCTCTTTGCGGCGCTTCAGGATCGCCTGGACGCGTTGGTTGGGCGACATCGTCTCCCGCACCAGCACCGCTCCGGTGAGCAAGTCGCCGAAGGCCTTGCGGGTGATGCCGGTCGGGGCCTGCCGACTCAGAGCCTCGCGTACCGTCTGGGTGGTGTTCACGGCCATGACGCGAAAGGCCGCGTCGTCGGTCATGGCACGCAGGGAGGAGTCGTTCATCGAGATCAGTTGAAGTGCTCGTCTTCTTCGCCGCCAAGCGAGGCGATCGGTTGTGAAATCACGTAGCGCTCGCTGAGCCAGTTGTGCAGGTCCGCCAGCTTGCAGCTGGGCGAGCAGAACGGGCGCGGCGGAAAGTCCGCCGGAGCGTTCTCAATGACCTTCTTGCACGCGGGGCAAACAATCCTCACGCTCTCTACCCTAGCACGTCCAGCGCCAGCCTGAATGGACCGGGCAAGCGCGGAAGCTCGGGGTGCGGGGCCCCCCGCAGTAGCCAGCCGGGCGTTTCGGCTGGTCAGGCCGACTCAGGCCCGGGCGATCGCGCTGGCCACAGCCTCGATGGTGCGGTCCACCGCATTTTCATCATGGGCGAGCGACAGGAAGGCTGCCTCGAACTGAGCTGGGGGCCAGTAGATGCCTTCGCCGAGCAGCGCCCGGTGAAAGCGGCCGAAGGCCTGGGTATCAGCGCTCTTGGCATCGTTCCAGGAGCGGATCGGGCCAGGATGGAAGAAGATCGTGATCATGGAGCCGACGCGCTGGACGCAGACTGGCTGCGAGGAGCCCGAAATCGCACGCCGGACACCGGCCTCGAGCCGGGCGCCGAGCGTCTCCAGCCGGCCGTAGGCAGCCTCATCCAGCAGCTCCAATGTCGCCAGACCTGCGCTCACCGCCAGCGGATTTCCGCTCAGCGTACCTGCTTGGTAGACGGGGCCGAGGGGAGCGACGCGCGACATCACGTCGCGCCGACCGCCGTACACCGCGAGCGGCATGCCGCCGCCGACTACCTTGCCCAGACAGGTGAGGTCCGGGCGCAGCTGGTAGCGGCCCTGCGCGCCGCTGATCGAGAGGCGCGACCCGGTCATCACCTCATCGAAGATCGAGAGCGCGCCGTGTTCGCGGCACAAGCGTACGATCGCCTCCAGGAAGCCAGGTTCCGGAGCGACGCAACCCATGTTGCCCGCCACCGGCTCCACGATCACGGCGGCGATGCGCTGGCCTTGCGCGGCGAACAGCGCCTCCAGCGCTGCGGTGTCGTTGTAGCCGAGCGTGGCCGTGTTCTTGACCAGATCCTCGGGCACGCCCGCCGAGTCGGGGGCGCCAAAGGTGGCGGCGCCGCTGCCGGCCTTGACCAGGAGCGAGTCGGAGTGGCCGTGATAGGCGCCGTCGAATTTGACGATCACCGCACGCCCGGTGAATCCGCGCGCCACGCGCAGCGCGCTCATGGTGGCCTCGGTGCCGCTCGACACGCAGCGCAGCAGCTCGATGCTCGGATAGCGCTTCACCACGGCCTCGGCGAAGGTCACCTCCAGCGGCGTCGGCGCGCCGAAGGACAAGCCGGAGAGCGCCGCTTCACGCACCCGCTCGATCACCTTGGGGTGAGCGTGGCCGACGATCGCCGGGCCCCAGCTACCGACGTAGTCGATGTACTGGTTGCCGTCCGCGTCCGTGAGCGTGCAGCCCTGCGCGCTGGCGATGAAGGGCGGTGAGCCTCCGACGGCACGGAATGCGCGCACCGGGCTGTTGACGCCCCCCACGATCAGCCGCTCGGCGCGTTCGAACAGGCTCTGCGACTTCTGGTGGGAACGTTCTTTCTGCTTTTCCATGGCGGGGGCAGACTAATCCTGATCTCGCCGCTCGTGGTCGTCGATCGCACGCCGCCACTCTTCGATCAGGTCCAGGGCTTCCGTGCCCGGCCAGCGGAGCCGCGAGAGGCGCGCCAGCAGCTGCGAGGTGTGCTCGCCGGCCTGGCACAGCTCCGAGAAGCAGTTCGCTGCGCCGCCCAGCGCGTGATGCGCTTGGTCCACGTCTCCCAGCTCCAGCTCCAGCCAGGCCTCCGTGAGCAGGCAGTGCTGCTTCGGTCCGCGCTCCTCACCGAATTTTCCGGCCACACCTTCCAGCACAGCACGCGCCTCGACGAGCTCGCCCCGTGCCAGGTTGACCTGGGCCAGGAGCAGCTCCGCCTCGCTCTGCCCCGAGGGCTCCTTCAGCATCTCGTACAGGCGCAGCGAGCGGCTGGCGTGCACATGCGCGTTGTCCAGATCGTCGGTGTCGACCGCGATCATCGCCAGCAGGCGCTCGCAACTGGCCGTCCCGCGCGGCATGCCGAGCGCTTCGAACAGCGCCAGCGCGTCCTGCGCCTCGCACATGGCGCCGAAGAAGTTCGACAGCCGGTGCTCGATGTGCGCGAGCAAGAGCGTCGTCTCCGCGAGGCCCGGGCGGTAGCCGGACTTTTCCAGCTCGGCGCGCGCCTCCAGCGTGAGCCGGCGCGCGCGGCTGGTGCGCCCCTCAGAGTGCGCGATCCAGCACGAGAGCAGCATGCACTGGCCGCGCCCGAGCGGGCGGCCGCGCGCGGCGAAGTGGTCGGCGCCGCGCTGGGCGGCAGTGCGCGCGCGCTCGTAGTTACCCTGCAGGTAGGTGAGCTCGGCCAGCGCGGCCTCGCACTGCGCCATCCCCAGGTCGTCGCGCAGGCGCTCGAACATCGACAGCGCCTGTTCCACCAGACGCACGCCGTCGCTCAAGTTGCC
>JAICTU010000800.1 GCA_025936205.1 Polyangiaceae bacterium
AAACGCAAGCCGTAGAACTCGCGCTCGCCAAGGATGTACGCCACCGGCTCGCGCCGGCGCCGTCTGCGCAGAAATTCTCGAAACGTGGCGAGCTCGCTGCTGGCGAGCGGGCGCTCGGAGTCGACGATCAGTTTCACGCGGTCGACGCCGAGTGCGCGCGCGAGCAAGAGCTCCACGTCCAGCCGCGCGCTCTCACTCGCGCCGCGCCGGCTCAGATCTTGGCTCGCCCAGCGCAGCACGCGGGCCACCGTCCAGGCGTCCTCTTGCAGTGGCTCGGGTTGGTTCATGTCTTCGGGGCAGGGGAGGCGGGGGGCGAGTTTGCGGGACCGCGCGGAGTGGCGGTGCTGCCGGTTTCGGCGCAGGGCACGGGCACGCACGCTTCAGGGCGGCTCAGGGAGTACCAACGTCCGAGTCGGTAGTACAGGGCTGGCCTGCCCTGAGCCAGATCCCAGCGGGCCGCGGGTGCCGAGTAACGACAGTCCGCCGGCGGATGCACCCACCCGCCGGGCTGCCAGGTCCAGTGCTGAGAGGCCCAGATCCACTGCCCATCCACCCAGCGGCAGCCCGGCGCGGGTGGCTGATCCGGCAGATATTCAATCTGCGCGGGCGGCGGCTCCTGGGGAATCATTTGGGCGGGCGCGTAGTCGGGCTGTGGATAGTCCGGCACGGCCCAGCTGCTCCGCCCGCAGCCCAGTGAAAGCCCGCCCCAGAGCACGAGCGCGGCTGTCCGCCTCATGTCGAGCCGAGCAAATAGGCATCGATCAGCTCGGGTCCGATCAGCGCGTAGCCGAGCGTGGCGAGCGCGAGAAAAGGCCCGAATGCCAAGCGCGCGCGGCCCAGGCCTGGTCCCGGATCGGCGAACAAAGGGTCTCGGGCGAGCTCCGCTTCGAGCTCCGCGCGCTCCTCGCCCTGGAGCTGTTCCAGCGCTTCGGCCAGCTCCCGCCGCTCCGCGCGCACCCCTTCTGGCTCGTCCAGACGACCGCGCGCCAGAAAGACGGCGAGCGCCGTCAGCGTCCCCAGCACCGACCCCATGAGCAGCGCGAACAGCACCCCCTGAAAGCCGAACCAGGTGCCCGTGAACAAGAGCAGCTTCGCGTCTCCGAGCCCCATGCCGGGGTAGCCGCGCAGGCGCCGATAGCCCTCCACGAACAGCAGCCAGACCAGCGCGAAGCCGAGCGCGCCGCCGAGCACTGCGGAGCCGAGCCCCAGGCCCCGCAGCGGCGCCGTCACCAGCCCCAGCAGCGCTCCGCCGAGCGTGATCGCGTCCGGCAAGATCATGAAGCTCAGGTCGATGAAGATGGCGCAAATCAACAGCAACCCGAGCGCCAGGTAAACCGCAAACAAGAGCCCGCCCTTCCACAGCGGGAGCGCCGCTGCGTTCGGCAAGAGCAGACAGCGCAGCACCGCGAGCGCCCAGAGCCCGCCGAGCAATTCCACGAGCGGGTAGCGCGCCGGGATGGCCGCTTTACAGCAGCGGGCACGGCCACGCAGCCATAGGTAGGACAGGACCGGCAGATTGTCGTACGGAGCGATCGGAGTGCCGCAGGCCGGACAGTGCGAGGCGGGGAATGCGATGTTCTCGCCGCGAGGTAAGCGGTAGATCACCACATTGCTGAAGCTGCCGAAGAGCAGCCCCAGAATCGCGCCGACGACCAAGAGAAACGCCGCAGGAAGATCGCTCAGTGTCAAAGCCACTCAGATCAGCGCCACTCAGGTCGAGGCCATGCGGGCCAACGCCGTGCAGGTCAACGCCGTGCAGGTCAAAAGCCACTCAGTCGGTGTGTTCACGAGGCGCCGGGCGGAAGAAGGATTCGATATAGCATGGCGGAACAAGAGATCACGACCCTCTCGCTCGACCGCTACTCACCCGAGGCCAAATCACTCATCGTGGCCACGCAGGCGCTCGCGGACGCCAGCCGGCACGCCGAGGTCACGCCCCTACATCTGCTCTCCCAGTGCCTGACCGGCGACCTCACGACGCAAGAGGTGTTCCGTCGCGCCACGAGCAGCTTGCCCGATCTGCAGGCGTCCGTGGAAAGCGCGCTCGCTCGCCAACCCGTCGCGCGCGAGCGCGCGTGCCTGTCGAGCCTCTTGCTCGATCTGATGCGGCGTGCGGAGCGCGAGGCTTTACGCGCTCCCGACGGGCAAGTCCAAGTCGAGCATCTGCTGAACGCGCTCGCCCAGGAGGTGCGGGGCGCTGCCGGGGAAATCCTCGGTGCCTTTCAAATGGGGCCCGGCTCACTGCGGCCGCACCTGGCCGTGCTGCGC
>JAICTU010000623.1 GCA_025936205.1 Polyangiaceae bacterium
CTTCGCCCGACCGGGGGAGATCGCCAGCGCCCAGTTCTGGCAGGAGTTCTCGTGCTGGGGATCGGGCTCGATCACATACCAGCCCCCCGGACCTTGCACGACACGCAGCGCGCCATCGGAAGCAGAGGCAACATCGAGCGGCGACACAGCTTCGTGTTCGAAGCTGCGCCGCACCAGCGCCGACAGCTCGCCTGGATCCACGCTGGGCACACATTCCCCGGGGCGCCGCGCGGGCGCGGTGCTCGCTTGCAACAGCTCAAAGGCTGTGGAATCGACGTGCCCCAGCTCGGCCGCGGCCGCCGTCGAGGCCTGGCTCCCACCGCTGAGCCAGTTCAAGCCGAAGCCCAGCGCATTGCCCACGACGAATGCCATCAGCGAGACGTGCAGCGTCGGCATCAACACGATGCCGATGGCCGACTTGTTCCACATCTTGATCGCCAGCAGGCTGGGCAGGATGTAACCAAAGCCCAGATACTCGGTGAGCTGCACCTGCGGCGCCCAGTGCAACAGCGCATGGCCGATGCCGAGCTTGACGACGAAGCCCATGACGCCGACGAACAACATGCGCCGCGAGCCCACCAGGGCGGCGCGCGAAAACGGCGGCACACTGGACAGAAAGCGCGCGAGCAAATAGATGCTCACCGCCTCGAACACCGTGCCGAACAGCTTCGTGGGTTCGTACCAGGCCACCGCCAGCAGCGCCGGCACCAGGATGCCGTTGTAGTCCCAGCCGTAGCGCACGTTGCCGCGCGCGCCGAGCAACGCCCCCGTGAGCAGCAGCAGGTACGCCTTGGAGGTGTCGAGGAAGTGCAGCGCCACGCTCTCGTTGGCCACCTCGAAGCGCGACAGCGAGAAGTTGGTGAACGCCAGCAGACCGCGGGTGACGATGAAATAAGTGATGCCCGTCACCACCGCGAGCCGCGGCCCCGTGTGGATGACCCCCGCCGACCAGAACACGTTGGCCACCAGCGGCACCAGCACCAGGCCGATGCTGTACAGCTCGCGGCTATGGCTCAGCGGCCAGCGTGCGCTCGCCCACGGCACCAGCGACCCTTCGATAGCCAGGCGCACGATCACGGCGATGACGATGTAGAGAAAGAACCGCTCGCGCCCGAATGCCGTCGACCAAGCGCCGGTCCGGCGCGGGATCACCTGAGCGATCAAAAGCACGCCCATGTGCGTGAGCCACGCCTCGAACAGGACCAGACAAGCCGTCACCGGCGCCGCGGCGAACGTGGCCGCGAGATAGCCGGGCACGACCAGGCCGGCGTAGGTCCAGCCGAACGCCTCGGTGAAGAACGTCACCAGCACCAGCCCGATGACGACCGGAGCGTGCAGGCTGCGATCGAGGCCGTTGGTGGGAAAGAGGTGCAGCGGAAGCGAGAACAAGTCCTAGATGTCTGAGGCAGACCCCCGCAGGCATGACGGCGCTGCGCCCCAAAGGAACAAGAGCGGGGCGCGCGCACGTGTACCCACCTTCACGCAAACGCAAGAGCAGGGGGGCTCGGCACCTACTCGAGCCGCACGGAATCAGGAAGCCAGCTCGCCCGATCCGGTACGGCCGGCTAGACTTTTCAGGACGTGCCGTCTCCAGAGCCAAGCCTCGGGTCGGCAGATGAACGGGAAGAGCGAGTGGACTGGATGGCTGTAGCGCGGCGAAGGCGCAGCGACGGGCGGGCGCGTTCTCGAGTGAGTTCGTGCGCATGAGCTCACTCTCGCCGCGCCGCATCCCCAAGCAGTACCAGCAGCCGCGTCCCACCGCCGTGCGCGAGCGGCAGCGCGCCCTGTGGGAACGAATCCCCGCCTGGGTCCGCGCGGGTGGCACGACCTTGCTGGTACTCTGGTTGGCCCCGCTCTCGCCGCTCGACCAGCTCGCCAACGTGAGCGTGCTGCAAAGTGCCGCGAGCTCGGCGCCGTCGGAGTCCGCCCTGCGGCTGCGCATCGAGTCCGACGCGCTGAAGCGTGGCGACTGCGGAGCGCCCATCGCCGCCGCTCTGCGCGACGGCGGCGCGATCGACTGGACAGCGCTGGAACCGCTGCAACTGCTGTGCCCGGTGCCCGATGCGCGGCAGGTGCAGCGCGTTTCGGCGCGGCGCGACGCGCTGGGCCGCGTCGCGGGCTGGCAGGCGAGCGCCGGAGTCGAGCTGTCCGAGTGGGTGCGTCCGCTGGCGACGGGTACACTGCCCACGCTCGACTGGAACCAGGTGCAGGGCGGGCAGGTCGAGCTCGATCTGCTGCGCGGTCGGCACGTGCTGCTCACCGCCGTCCTCGACGAGAGTCCCGAGAACGAGCAGCTCGAGCGCTCGCTCGCCGCGGCCCTCACCGGTGAAGGCGCGCGCCGCAGAGTGCCTGGCTGGCTGCTTTCGCTGGGTGCGCTGGCGAGCGCGGCAGCCTGGGCAGAGACCGTGATGCGGCGCGGCTATCGTCGCGGGATGTGGCTGGCTCTGCCGCTGCTTCCACTGCTCTTGGCGCTGGGCTTTGGCCTGGCCAAGTTTGCCGACGTCGCGGTCCTGCCCCTGGTCAGCTTGCCGCTGGCCTGGCTGTGCGGCGCGGCCGCGCTGCTCGTTCCGGAGCTGGTGCGCGAACGGCGGGCGCTGCTCCGAGCCAACGAGCTGATCGAGCGCGCGGCGCTGTCGCGCGTGCGTGGCCTCGATCAGCTGGACGACGCCGAGTTTCACGCCAAGATCGGCAGCCTCGCCGAGCAATGGCATCCCGCCAACGTGACGCTGGTGGCGCAGCTGCCGGCGCGCAAGTGGCACTTGCGCTTCTGGAACCACGGCAGCGCAGGCGAAGAGCTGATCCACGAAAAGCGCCGCGACATCCGCCGCACGCCCTATTGCGATGAGCAAGGCGTGCCCACCATCCGGGTGGTCCGCAACTACCTGGTGATGAAGGAGATGCCCGTGCTCGTCGTGCCGCTGATGGCGCTCGGCGAGATCGAGGGCTACGTGTTTTTGTGCGGCGATCGCGCCGAGACGGCCTACAAGGCGGACCCCTCGACTGCGGCACGGCTCAGCGTCGAGCTGGGACTGCTGATGAGGCGCCGGCGGCTGGGGCGGGCCTCGCTCGAAGAACTGTCCGTCGACGGCCCGCGCGCTTCGAACGGTGAGTTCGCCAGCGGCGCCCAGGTGGTCAACGAGGAGATGGCGCTGCTCGACGCGATGGTGCGCGACGTGCCGGTCGGGCTGATGCTCGCCGACTCGTTCGGTCACGTGCGCATGCTGAGCCGCGAGTTCGCCACCTGGCTCAGCACGTTCGGCGCGACGCTGCCCACGTTGCGCGATGACGCGCTGGTGCCGGCCGGCGCCCTGACTCTGGCCAGCGTGCTCGAGCGCCTGCTCGGAGCAACCCCGGAAGTGGCCAGCCAGCGCCTCGCGGAGCTGGTGAGCTCGAAGGAGCCGCTGCGCCTGCCCGTGACGGCTCCTGCCGCGAGCGGCGGAGAGTCACTCGTGCTGCGCTGCCGGGCGCTGCGCAAGACCGCCCTCTCGGTGGACCACGTCACGGGCTTCGTCGCCACGTTGAGCCCGGCTGAAGGCGGCGGACGCGCCAGCGCCGGGGCGCCGGTCATCTCCATCAACGTCGAAGAGCTCGGCTCCTTCCCCTTGTCGAGCGTCGTTCGCGACGCCATCGCGGGCGCCAACCGCGCTCTCAAACGTCAGGTGCTGCTCGAGCCGAGCATGTCTGCGGCCCACTGCATCGGAAAACGTGCACAGCTCACCGCCGCGCTGCGCTCCTTCCTGACCGAGTCGGCCATGCAAGAGTCGCCCGTCTTGGTGCTGCGCGAAAAGTCACGCGACCTGGAGCTCATCATCCATGATCTCGATCTCGGCGTGCCCGCGGGCGCGCTCGATCGCGTGATGAACGCGCCCCACCACCCTCCGGCCGGGCTCGAGGCGCTCGGCCGCCTGATCCTCGCCGTCGAAGAGAGCCACGGCAGCATGCGCCTGGTCAGCGGCCGCGGCTGGGGCTCGCGACTGATCCTGCGGCTGCACCGCGCCCGCTCGGTAGTCATGGTCGGCCATAGCCGGTACCCGAGCGCGCTGGCCGTGTCCGAGGGTGCGACCCGCACCTCGGTGCCGCCGTCCGCGCCGCGGCGGCCCGTGATCGAGCCCGCGGGCAAGTAGCCCTTTCAGGGCAGCGGCCGCGACCAGCTCACGGAATAAAGCTGCATCGGGCCTCCGGTGCTGCCGCAAGTTCTTTCACCGCCGTTCTGCTGGCAGCTCGGGTAGGCCGGGTTGAGACCGGTCGCCGTGAGCGAGCCCGTGATTTGATCGGAGCCCTGCCTGCCGGTGCTGAAGCTCAGCAGACCCGCCTCGAAGCCTGAAAAGTCGAGCGGCGCCTGGATGCCGAACTCGCGAGCGGTGGCCCCCGCGATGCTGAGGTCTTCGATCGAGGCGCTCGCTGCTGCACCCGGAAAGCCCAGCTCGCCATTGGCCGCGCTCAAATCGAGACGCACATCGAAGCCACCCTCGATCTGGCCGTCGCTCGAGTGCAGCGCGACGTGGGCGGGA
>JAICTU010000633.1 GCA_025936205.1 Polyangiaceae bacterium
CGCTCCCATGGTGGGTCAGGTGGTGCGCGTCAACGATGAGACCAAGACCGTGATCGGCATTCTGCCGGATGATGAGGCCGTGCCCATCTGGGCGGACGCCTGGATACCTGCAGATCAGACCGTTTTGGTCGGCCGCCGCTTCATGCCGTTCGGCTACGCCATCGCGCGCCTGCAATCCGGCGTGAATCTGGAGCGGGCGCAGCAACGCCTGGACGCGCTGGCATCGGGCGCGCAATACCGGGATCGTACGGGCGCACTGATCGGGGGGCAGCTCACGCATTTGCGAGACTCGTTGATCGGCGCGCGCAGTAGTTCGCTGGCGCTCTTGGTCGGAGCCGTGCTGGCCTTTCTGTTGCTCGCCTGCGCCAACCTGGCGGCCCTGCTGGGCACGCGCGCCGCCGTTCGCCAGCGTGAGCTGGCCTTGCGGGCGGCGCTGGGCGCGAGCCGGGCAGGGCTGTTGCGCCAGAGCGCCTTCGAGGCCGCGATCCTGGTCTTGCTCGGTGGCGCGCTCGCCCTAGCCCTGGCGCTGCAGTGTGTGAAGGTGGCTGCGCGCGATTATGCCGAGCTGCTCGCCAACGCGCCGCCGCGGCTCGACGCGCGTGTGCTCGGCACCTTCATGGGGCTGCTCGCGCTCACGACGCTGGCCGGCAGCTTGGCGCCGGCTCTACGCACTCAAAAGCTACGCCCGATGGAAGTTCTGCGCGGCGAGGGCCGCGGCTCGCAAAGTCGCAGCTCGCGCCGCCTGCGCGAGCTGTTGCTGGCGGTGCAGGTGGCTGCCACCCTCGCGCTGCTGATCAACGCCGGCTTGTTGATCCGCTCGATGCGAGCGTTGCTCGCCATCGATCCGGGCTACCAGACGAGCTTCGGCATGACGGCGGTGGTCGTGGTGCCCACCTTTCATGCCCGTCCCGAGGATGGCGACGCCGGCTGGAGCCGCAAGCGCACCGACGAACGCGAGCGCGTGGGCGTCTTGTATCAGCGCTTGCAGTCCTTGCCCGGCGCCTCGAGCTCGTGCCTGGCCGCGGAGCTCCCGTTTGACCGGATCGCGAACGCCCGAGAGGTGGAGAGCGATCTGGCGCCGCTCGAGCCCTCGCGCAGCGTGCAGATCCACCACATGGGCCCGGGGTGCTTCGCTACGCTCGGCATCCGCCTGCTCGCCGGCAGAGACTTCACGAGCCACGATGGCTTGGATGCGCCCGTGGCGATCGTCAATCGCAGTTTTGCTCGCCGGCTGTTGCGCGGAGAGATCCCCATCGGCCGCCGGCTGCGCCCCGCCGCACCACCCGGCTATACCGGCGAGCTGGCGCCCTGGATCGAGATCATCGGCATGGTGGATGACGTCCTGGAGCAGGACCTGACGGAGACGGCCTCCCCCGCCATCTACCTCCCGTTTCTCGCCTCGCCCGGCGTCTGGGGCAGCGAGAGCAGCCTGGGCTTCGTCGTCGCAGTTCGACCGCAGGGCGACGCGGCACCGTTCCTGACATCCTTGCCGCGCTTCATCCGCGAGGTGATGCCCAACGCGGCGGTCAATCAAGTGCAGCTCAGCCACGATCGCATCAACACATCGCTCGGCGAGCGCACGGCGCTCGAGCGCGTCTTGACGGCTTTCGGCGCCGCGGCGCTGGTGCTGGCCGTGATCGGCCTGTTCGGCGTGACCAGCTATGCGGTCGCGGAGCGTTCGCCCGAGATCGCGATCCGCCGCGCACTCGGCGCGAGCCGGCGTCGCATCCTGTGGATGGTGCTGCGCGAGACCGCCGCCATCGTGGCGCTCGGCGTGGCCGGTGGTCTGCTGCTCACTTGGCTCGGGCGCGGTTTCCTTCAAGCATTTCTCTTCCAGACCGGCGCCGTCGACCCACTCACTTACGCCAGCGTATGTCTCGGCATTTTTGCTCTGGCGCTGTGCGCCGCACTGGCGCCCGCGCTGGCTGCCACACACATCAGTCCGGCGCGTGCGCTGGCGGAGCGCTGAGTCGAAGCTAGTGTCCCGAATGATTCATTCGGGAACCATGAAACAGGGGTGCCGCGAGTCAAAAAGAGGGTGATCGCCGCCCATTTCTGCGGCCCTCAACCCCTGAGGGGCCGCGGAAATTGGACAGCGAATGAAGGACCCGGGCACTAGGTATGGCGCTTGCAGACCCGCCGGTCATGACATCAGCCCGCGCCGCGTTCCCCAGCGAGATCCCGAAATCCCTCAAACCACAGAGCGGTCGTACCGGCGCTCCTCAAACGCCACTTCACGTGCGTACCTTCGGCGTAACGTCGCGCCCCGGCCTCAGTGACTATGTGCGCGCCAAGCTCGGGCGCAAGCTGGGCAAGTTTGCGCCGGCGATCGAGCGCGTCAGCGTGCGCTTTGACGACGTGAACGGGCCGCGCGGCGGTGTCGATACAGTCTCCCAGATCAAGGTCGTGCTCAGCTCTCTGCCGAGCGTGGTAATTCGCGAACAGGGCGTGGATGCCTGGCACGCCTTCGATCAGGCGAGCCACACCACGGAGCGCACGGTGCGACGCAGCTTGGGGCGAGCGGGGATAGCGATCGGGCGCCGCTCGCCCCGCCGGGAGCGTGCGCGTGCTCAAACCACCAGCACGAAGAATGAACCGATGCCGCGCCCCGCCCCGCCAGAAGGCAGCTTGATCGGTGCGCGCGTCGGGCGCTCCGCAGCCAACCTGGAGCGGGTGCTGGCTTGGTCGAATCAGGTCGACACCTCGCAGCCCGGCGTGAGCGCCAGTGATCGCAAAGCTGGCGGGGGCTCGACTGCCGCGCGCAACGCCAAGCGGTCCAGCACGCGTGCCACCGCCGCGCTCGAGGACTCCGCGACGGGAAAGCCCTCGCGCAAATCGAGCCGAGGTAGCGCGAATCGCGCCCAGGCCGGCGCAAAACAGGGCCGGCGCGCGAAGCTGCGAGCCACTTCCCCCAAGCGGGCGGCGACGAAGGCCAAGGCCAAGCGATCGAGCCAGAGGAGCTAGAAGAAAGAGAGTGGGGGCCGGGCTCACTCTGGAACACTCTGCCCGGCACCTCGGGGCGCTGCGCGCTCATGCTGGACGAGCTGGACGAGCTGGACGAGCTGGACGAGCTGGACGAGCTGGACGAGCTGGACGAGCTGGACGAGCTGGACGAGCTGGACGAGAGGTACGTGCCGGCTTCGCGTGTGCCACCGGTGCGACACGGGCAGCGCACTGTGCCAGCCGCCACTTGCGCGGCCAGCGCCCGCTCTCGGCAATTTCGCGGCTTTTTCTCGTGATCGCCGCGGCACGCGCTTTGCTTGCTTCTCGGTGGCCAGCCGTTCTGGGCTCGAGATGCTGGCGAAGAAGAAGCCGATGCGATTTGCGGTACTCCTCACCGGTCTTCTAGTGTTCGGTCCGGGATGTTCCTCCCACGCCGCGTCGGGGCCAGCTGCTGGGAGCGGCGCCGCGCCCGGTGACGGAGTCACACCCGGTGGCTCAGCGGGTGAGCCCGCGCAGCCGGGGTCGCCGGCAGCGCTCGGCGCGATCGAGAATCCCAATGGCACCACGGCTGACCCGGGCTCGGGCGTCAGCGTCTCGCTTTCGGCACAGGGCGCTGCCGAGCTGGGGGCGCTCCAGCAGCAGCTCGAGCAAGTCCCGAGCACCTTTGCAGCGCTCCAGGCAGCACATCCCTTCACGCCGCGCGCGGAACTCGGCTACGACCCCAGCACTGCGCGCAACCTCGATCTGATTCAGCGATCCAGCTTGGCACTGAGCGCCGCCGAGCTGGAGACCGTGGGCAAACGTGGGCTCGTGATCTCCAGCACCCGGACGTGCCCGAGCTTCGGGGACGGCTACGCTGCCATCTACACCCAGGACTTACCGCTTTACGTCTCCGCGGACTCGATCCTCGAAGCCGTGCACCGTTCCTATGATGCGATCCCACGATCGCCGACGTTCACACCGCAGCCCAAAACGAAGCGGGCGACAAGGTCGGATTGATCCTGCACGTCGCCACCGGTTCGCCCCAGCTGATGGTCGTGACCGCCGACAGCTGCAGCGGGCCTCGCGCGTACGCCGGGCTCGCCTTCGCGTACCGTGAGCTCATCCAGGAAAATTTCCAGCGCTTGACGGACGACGAATGGAAGCAGATGGCTGCTTCTCCGTCCGGGCCGCCGCCGCCGGGCTGGCTTACTCCCGTGCTCCAGCCCTGAAGGGAGAGCGGGCTGCGGCAACCCGCGTGAGCGGCGTGCAGCGCCCCGAGGTGCGCGCGCCGGCGTGTGGATCAGGCCCGGCCCCAAAAATCAAAGATGCCGAACCGTTGCAAGCCGCCGTGCGGTCCGCGCTGCGACCGAGTACTCCGAGTCCTCCATTCGCTGTCCAAGTTCTGCGGCCCCTCAGGGGTCCCGCGCTGGGGCTTGGCGTGTCCGGAGTACGCCGCCCGGGCTGC
>JAICTU010000651.1 GCA_025936205.1 Polyangiaceae bacterium
GGGGACGGAGCAACGGCTCCCTGGCGCTGGGAGTGGCACGGCGCTGCACGGCGCTGATCGGTCCGTCGCCGCTCGACGCCGAGCTGCGAGCGCGACGCGCTCAGCTGGACTCCGCGGACGAGCGCGTGCCCGCGCGGCAGCGGTCGAGCTGGCAGGGCGCGCCAGCGCTGGAGGCGCTGGGCGCCGCGCAGACCGAGAGAGCAGCCCGCTAGGCGCAACGAGACGGATGGCAGCGGACGGCTGCGGACCTCAGGGGCTCGGACCCCCACGACGCCGAGCAACTCCAGCAGATGCCCAGTGCACGACACGGGCAGTGAGCTCGAGGCCGCACGCTGACCTGGAGCGCCCGCTAACCCCAATTCACGGCCCGATGGGCAACGTCTCGCGCCGGTAGCAGCCCGGGCGCGCGCCGCGCTGGCCCAGCTCGTGCTTTCCAGCGGGCAGCAGCTCCGGATGCCGTTCCTATCGCCCGCGCCATCAGAGTTACGACAACGAAGCATCGAGCGGCGCGGGGACGAAGGTGTCGAGCAGAGCCGGAGATATCGATGGGGGACCGATCACATGGCAATTGCGCGGTTTGGATTCTTGGCTGGGATGGCCTGGTTGGCGCTTTTTTCGGCTTGCGACGACGATGACGATTTCGACGACCAAATTTGCACCGGCGATCAGGTGGTGACGCGCGCTGATCCGACGGCAGACTTCTCGCAATTCGAGACGTTCTCCGTTGCGCCGGACGATGCCCTGCCGGATGTGCCCGTGGACGTGGCCACAAACCTCGCCGTCGCCAACGCCGCGGCGGTGGCGGAGCTCCAGAAGCTCGGCCTGACGCAAGTGGCGCCGGACAGCGATCCACCGCCGGATCTGGCGCTGTTCAACATCGCCGGGACCCAGAAGGTGATGGGAACGACCTGGCAATGTACGCCTGGTTACTGGTGGACGGGCTGGGGCTATGTGTGGGACCCCTGCGCATGGATGGTGGAAATTCCGGTGGTCTACACGGAAGGCACGCTGGTCGTCGGGCTCGCAGACCCCGCCGCCGCCAAAGTCGTGTTCGGCGGTGTCCTGCAAGGCGTGCTCGAGTGCAGCAGCGACACCGCAGGTCGCATTCAGTCGGGGGTGGCGCGCATCTTCCAGGATTATCCAAAGCCGATCTGAGCGAGCAGGAGCCGAGCGGGGGGTGCCGTCTCCCCCGCGTAGCGCTGCGTTACACGGCAGTAATGCGCTGAAGTCGCAGGTTTTCAGCTCCGGCTCGCGCCGCTGGTCATTTAACCTCGCGATCTGGCCCGAGAATAGGGCCGAGGCGGGGTGCGGCCATTCTTGCCGAGTCCGGCCCGACTCGTTACCGTGAGGAGATGCCCCGGGATGACAAGCGCCAGCAGGATCGTTGCCTGGACCCGGAGACGGTGCGCCTGCTCATCTCCGAGGATCTCCCTGCACCTCAGCTCGCCCGGGCAGCGGCGCATCTGGGTACTTGCAATGCGTGTCGGGACGCGGTCGTGTTCGCTGCCGGGGGGCCGCAGGAGCTCTCTGGCGCTGCGCGCGAAGTCCCGCCCAGCGTCGCACGAGCGCTGACGAGCGGGCGTTGGGCGAGGCACAGCGAGGTGGCGTTGCGCCCCGGCGACGTGGTGGGCGCGAAGTACCGGCTCCATTCGCTGATCGGCGACGGGGGCAGCAGCAGCGTCTGGCGAGCCGAGCGACTGGACTGGCGAGCGCCCGTCGCGCTCAAGCTGCTCGTGCCGCCGGCGCAGGACTTCGAGGAGTTTGCAGCGCGCTTTGATCGAGAGGTCCGGCTCGCGGCCGCCGTGCGCAGCTCGCACGTCGTACAGATCCTCGATCAAGGGCTCGACGAGCGCAGCGCTCAGCCCTTCATTGTCATGGAGCTGCTGGAAGGGGAAACGCTCGAGCAGCGGCTGAGGCGCGTGACGCGCCTCTCCGCCGGGGAGACCGCAGCGATCCTCGAGCAAGTGGGGCGTGCCCTGGGCAAGGCCCACGCGGCCGGCATCGTGCATCGCGATATGAAGCCGGCGAACATCTTCATCGCGCGCGAGCTCGACCAGGAGGTCGTGAAGGTGCTCGACTTCGGGGTGGCGAAGTCGCGGGTGTTTCACGGAGGCCAGAGCCTCGTGACCACGCCCGGCACCGTGCTCGGCACTCCCTGCTACATGAGTCCGGAGCAGATCCGAGCCTCCGGTGAGCTCGACCATCATGCGGATCTGTGGGGCCTGGCGGTGATTGCCTGCGAATGTCTGACAGGGCGCAAGCCATTTTTCGGCAAGGGCTTTCTCGAGGTCGCACTGGCGGTGCTGGAGGAGTCGAAGCGGCCCGTTCCGTCGCAGCTCGGTCCGTCGCCAGCGGGCTTCGACGCCTGGTTCGCGCGCGCCACGCACCTGGATCGGAAGCGTCGCTTCCCGTCCGTGCGCGAGGCGCTGGACGCGCTGCGTGCCATCTGCGGAGCGTCCCCGGGGCAAGCTCGGCCGGAGCCCGCGCGCAGCGGCGCCGCAGCGCGAGGCGCAGCGGCGCCGCGCCCCAGTCACGACACGACGCTGGGGCAGCTCGCCAAGTATGCGCTGTTTGCCGGGGCCGTGGGCGTGTCCGTCGCGCTGTGGTACCGGATGATCCATCAGCAGCGGGCGAATGCTCTCGCACCGCAGGTAGCGGCGGCAGAGGCGCTCAGCGTCGCGAAGACCGAGCTCGGGGCCGCGCCTGGAGGCCTGGCGCGCGCGGAGCCGCCCGCTGCGCCCGAAGCACCGGTCAGCGTAGAGCCGCGGACCGCGGCCGCAGAACCCTCTTCCAGCCCGCGTTCGGCAGGCGCGCCGCGAGTCTTGCCGCTGAGCAGCTCGAAGCAAGCCAAGGGCCCGGCTCGCTCCGGGGTCAAGCTGCATCCGCGCGCTCGCGCCCAGTCCGCGCAGGTGCCACCTGCAACGGCTCCTGCTGAAACTCGGGTTGAGGAGCGAATCCCGTTCGGAGATCCAGAGCAGGAGCCGGCCAGCCCTGTCCACATCGACTTGACGCAATGAAGACCAAGACCTTACCGCCAGTGCGCGAGCCGTTTTGGCGTCGGGTGCGCGAAGTCTGGGACGTGCTCGCGTTCACGTTTGACTTTGACGTGTTCGAGCGGGCGCTGGACTCGGAGGCATATGCGACCCCGGCGCCCTGGCTTCCTGCCTTCGTGGTCCCCGGCGCCAGCGTCTCCGTGGTGGGACGGGATGGAACGGGGGGAGTGTACGTGAGCTGCGAGCTAGGCCAGAAGCGCTGCTGTCTGCACCTCGACACGCAGGGCAACGCCGTCTGTATCGGGGAGGATTGGCCGCAGGCGGTGGCGCTGTTGGTGGCCTTGCCGTACTGGCCCGAGCTGCTGGCGCAATGCCCTTCGGGGGAGCTGAGCGCGCTGCGCAGCGCCGCCGCGCGTCTGGAGCGCGAGGCGTGCGAGGACCTGCCGGCGCTGCCGGCGGCGCGACAGGAGCTGCGGGCTTTTCTCGAGCTGCCCGCGCTCGCGGATCCCATTCAGCGCCTGAAGCAGCTGGCGGTGGATCAGGCCGTGCCCGTCGCGGTCTGGAGCCCGCACGGCTGGCGCTACGGGTCACCCGTGCGTCCCGCCGATCAGCTCGTCGGCTCGCCCTGAAGCTCGTGCGCTCCCGTTCCGGCGCTGCCGAGCGCGCGCAGGCGATCCGGGTTCGCGCTGGCGAACAGGACGGTGTTGCGTGGCGTGACGCGCGCGGCGAAGCCCTGGACCACGGCGACGGCGAGGCCGCGCTCCTCGAGGGCCGCGGCGCGGTCGAGCACCACGGCGAGCTCGACCAGGCGCGCGAGCAGGCTGCGCGGCAAGGACAGCCTACGCATGGTGGCGTAGTCGCGCTGGGCCGCCTCGGCGTGCTGCCGGAGCTCGGTGGGCAACGGCCGAGCGAGCTGGCGCAGCTCCAGGGCATGAGCCGCCAGATCGGGCAAGCCGCTCTGGGCTCGACGCCGGTTGACACCGCGCATCTCTTCGCCCGCGGCGACGGACAGCCCGCGCGCGCGCAGAAGATAGCGCAACGCGAGACGCGCCTCACGGGCGCGCAGATTTTCGGCCATGTTGGCCTCGACGCCTTCTTCGCGTGGAGTGAGATTGGTGAGCCCGAGCGCGCCGCGGCGCAGCGTGAGCCCGTGCGCCGCGCGCGAGAGTGGGAGCCGATGGGCGGCGCTCGTCTTCTGGAGGCAGCAGGAGACCAGCGCGAGA
>JAICTU010000313.1 GCA_025936205.1 Polyangiaceae bacterium
CAAGCGGCGCCGGCGCAGCCTGCTGCGCAGGTCGAGCATCGCTGTTGCGGTCGCCGCGGGTGTCTTCGGCATCGTCCTCTCGCTCTGGATGCACGATCGCTCGGCTGCTCCGCTCGCAGCACGGCAGGTCTCCAGCCACGATACTTCCGGCGAGCAGAGCGCCCCGAGCCACGCGGTCCTGCTGAATGACAGCGTCGGCGATGTGCGCGTGGTCGACGCGCACGGCAGCTTGCTCCGCGACCCATCGGGCCTGGCCGAGGGCTACGGCGTCCGCACCGGCGAAGGCAGCGCCTCGCTCGGCTTTTCGAGCGGCGCTCTGGCGCGCGTGGCGCGGGGCAGTGCCCTGACGCTGACGGCCACCGAGCGCACGGAATCGTTGCTCTTGACGCGCGGTCGCGTGGACGTGGAAGTGCCGAAGCTCGACCGCGAGCGCGGCTTCTCGGTGGAGACGCCGGACGCGAAGGTCGTCGTGCACGGCACCGGCTTCAGCGTGAGCGTCGCTCCAGAGAACGAGCGCGAAATTCGCACCGCGGTGAGCGTCACGCACGGCGTGGTGTCGGGGCAGCACCAGGGCCGCGAGGTCCGCCTCAGCGCCGGGCAGCACTGGCCGGACGACTTCGAGGCGCCGGCCGCGGCGGATGCCGGCGATGAGAGCCTCGAGCGCGACGTCGAGACGAGCAAGGAATCCGTGCGCGAGAAGCCTCGCGGCAAGCACGCCGGCAAGGCGACCCGCAGCCGGCGAGCGCCGAGCGCGCGCGAGTCGCGCGAGCTCGCCGAGCAGAACGGACACTTCGCGCGCGCCATGCTGCTGAAAAACCAGGGCCAGGCGCAGGACGCGCTGAGCGAGCTCACGCACCTGCTGCGGAGCCACCCGGCGTCTCCGCTCCGTCAGGAGGCGCGCGTGGAGCGCCTCCGGATCTTGCGCAGCCTCGGGCGCAGGGACGAGGCACGCCGCGAAGCCAGCCGCTATCTGAGCGACTTCCCCGACGGGTACGCGGCTCAGGAGGCGCGCGAGCTGCTCGAGGAGCCATGAGAGCGTCGCTCTTCGTGTGTGCGTGCGGGCTGCTCGCCTGCGAGGCGCAGCAAGTGCGCCTCTTCCCCGTGCTGGGCGCGACCCCCGACTCCGGTGTTCCCGGGCCCGCCCAGCCCGCCCAGCCCGACGCCAGCGTGGCGCCGCCTCCCGCGCCCCCAGCGCCGGAACAACCGGCATGTCGTTCGCTCGAGTGCTCGAGCTGCGCAGCCGAGCCCTCGGCGTGTATCGTTGCGGGCACGCCCTGGCTGTGTCATCCGTGGACGGGCAGTTGTTCCCTGCCGTGTGCTCCCGAGAGCGCCAGCTCGCAGTGTCCGCGCGAGCAGCGCTGCCACCCCGACTATGGCCTGTGCGTGGAGTGCGTGGGCGTTGCCGACTGCGCCGGGGCCACACCCGCCTGCGACCCTCAGCGAAACGTCTGCGTCGAGTGCACGGGCGACGCGAACTGCAGCGCGCCCACGCCGGCGTGTGACACCAGCGCGCAGCGCTGCGTCCCGTGCACCCGGCGCGAGCACTGCGCTGCCGGGCAGGTCTGCGACCCGGCGCAGCACACCTGTGTGCAGTGCGTGTCGAGCGCGGACTGCGCGAACCTGGGGGGTGACAATGACCGAAACGTATGCGACCCCGCCAACCACGTCTGCGTCGAGTGCTTGACCAACGCCGATTGCAAGGAGCCTGACAAGCCCTTCTGCAAGGCGAGTGAGCTCGAGTGCGACGACGACAGCGACTGAGCATCGCCGCCCGCCACGGCGAGAGCCGCCTCGGCTCGCGGCCTCGTTGATGCTCTCCAGAGTCGGAGCGCGCGTCGAGGCCCCCGGCGCGCCGACAGGCACACGGCGATCCCGAAGCCTCTGAGCTTCACGCGCTCGTTCCCGCTGCCAGGGTCGACGACAACCACGTGCGCCGGCTCGAGCGGCAATGCGTCCGCATCGAGCCCTGTCGCAAGGGCGCGCCGGCGAGGTGCTCGGTGACCACGAAGGGCAAGCCGTCGCTGAACACGTCGAAGCCATAGGTCTCGACGATGCGTCCGTGCTGCAGCACGGCGCACCTTGCGCAGGCCGCTGCGCGGGTTGTCGAAAGCCCCGATCTTCGATCGACCGTGACCGCGGAAGCTGTGCGATCGCTTGCATTTTTCCCGGGGTCTGGCGCTTCGAAATCGACGCTTCCCGCGCTCCGTGCCCGGAGCGAGCAGCAAGCCGGCGAGCCATCTTCGCGGCGCACACTACTGCACGCGGCGCGCACAGACGCGCGCACAGCGGAAATCGTCCGCGCCCTTGCCTGATCCCGCGGGCAGCGGGAACTAAGCAGACTCTTCTGCAGCGGCGCGAACCGGATCCCCGAGTGAGTGGAAGGTCCGCGAGGATGCCCAACGGCACGGCCGCTGCTCACCCGAGACGAGGCCGACCTTGAAAAAGTGCATGCGAAGTTCAGCATTGATCGCGAGCGAGTGGCTGAAGATCAGCGGAGTGGTGTTCACCATGGGCGCCCTGGCCATGGCCTGCAGCGCGGGCGCGGGTGGTGGTGAGGAGTCGACGCCCACTCCATCGCCGAGCAACACGAACACATCGACGCGACCCGCGAACAGTTCTGCTCAAAGCTCGAGCAACACCGGTACGCCGGCCGCCTCGAGCAACGGCACGAGCAGCAGCGCGAACGGCGGAGCCACGACTGCTCCGGCGGCGGCGCCTCCGCCGAGCGCCGCGCCCGCCGCGCCTGCTCCCAGCGACAACGTCATCGATGAAGACGACGTCCTGTTGAACCCGCCGAGCAGTGGCGAAAGCCCGCGGGGCAATCAAGCGGCCGACGAGGACGACGATGACGATGATGACGACGACGACCGCGACGATGATGACGACGACGACGATGACGGCAACCAGGCCGGCGGCAACCAGGCCGGCGGCAACCAGGCCGGCGGCAACCAGGCCGGCGGCAACCAGGGCCAGAATCAGAACAATGTCACCTTCGCAACCATCTATCCGATCCTGGTGACCAACTGCTCGCGCTGTCACGCCAACGGTGGCCTGCCGCAGCTCGCCAACGCCAACATCGAGACCGCGTTCAACGCCGCCCGCCGCGAAGCGCGCGACATCGTCGAGTTGATCCAAGACGGCGAGATGCCGGCCGATACCTGCAATGGGCCGCCCGGCAGCAACGGTTGCGTCTCCAGCGCCGACTTTGCCCTGATCCGGCAGTGGGTCAACGGGGGCACCTTGCGCTGATCTTCTGAGCTCACAGGGTGGAGCTCAGCGACACCCTCGCTGTTGCTGGCGGACCGGGTCCACGCGGGCGGAAGGCGCCGCGCCGGCGCTCGTCAAGGAGTGCTACTTCGACGGCGACGGCGCGCTCCCGCGCGCATGGAACGGCGCATCGAGCGCACGACGAGCGTCGCCCGTCAGCGTCCCCGTGCGCGCGCTCTCTCGAACTTCCGCGAAGCTGGAGCGAATGGACCTCGTCTGGCTCTGCACCCGCTGTTCGAACTCGGCCTGCCGCAGCGCGCGCTGCGCTTGCTCGAGCTGCGCCTCGCGTTGCGCCTGCCGCTCCGCTTCCATCACGCCGCCGCTGCCGTCGGCCTCGATCAGCTGCCCGCTCTCCAAATCCGGCTCGAGCGCGCCGACGGGCTTGCCTGCGCGCAGCAGCCCGCGCCCATCGGGCAGCACGATCCACGTGCCCGACTCGCCACCGTAGCGCACGGTCACACCGAGGCTGCGCTGGAGCAACTCATCGGTGAGCTGGTCGAGAGCGGACGGGTGCTTCCCATGGGCGATGTCGTACAGGAGGGTGCCTCGCGCGTAGTCCCCCAGCGAACGATCGCCCAGGTATTCCACCAGGATTTCCGCATCCGCGTGGCCCTCGGCAAAATGGCGCAGCCAAGGCACTTGGCGGGCGCGGGTGAGCAGTGAGTCTGCATCCCGCAGAAACGGCTCGAAGCTCCGCAGCTGCTGCTGCGTCGAGAGGCACAAGGAGAAGCCGAACGGCTCGCTCCCCGGCGCGAAGAGCTTGCCACACCAGACGCCATCTCCGTACCGGGTGTTGAGGCGATAGCGCCTCGAGACGCTGCTCTCCTCGATGCGAAAACGCTGGCGCAGCCGCTCGAGAGCCGCGCCATGCCGCTCCGCCGCCTCTTCAGCGCCGATCTCATCTTCAAACAACTCGCGGCCATACCGGGCAATGCTCCCCGTCAAGTGCTTGCCCAGAACACGGTCCCGATTGAGAAACGCCTCGGGCAGGAGCGCCGAGACGGCCGCGCTGATGCTCGGGTTCCAGGTCGTGCCGAAGCCCTTCACAGACCACGGCAACATGAGCTGCGCCCGGCTCGTCGAGCTGAGCTCGAGGGTGGCCCCGCTTGCCCACAGCATCTCGATGTGAAGACCGGGGTAATCGTCGAGCACCTTTGTGGCCTGCAAGCGCTTCAGCACCTGTTGCAGGTTCTCGCGTTGCAGAACCCGTTCGGCGAAGTGCTGCGCCGTGTGCGGTGAGAGACCGTCCTTTTCAGCTTCGGCGCGCACGTTGCCGATCAAGGGTCGAAGGCGCTCCGCATTCAGCTCTGGTTCGAGCGGTGCCGAGGCGGCGCGCAGCAAGGCTTCGATCAACGCCGCGTCGATCCGGCGTTCGCCGGCCTTGAACCCCTGCCAGGTCTGCTCGATGTCGAGGGTTTGTTCGGTGCCCCGCCGGGCTGCCTGCACGGAGCGAATCGAGATGTGCTCGGGCAGCCCCTCGGGCAGGCGCGCGCGGGGTTGCGCCGCCTGTTCCCACTGCGGCTGCGGAGCCGCTCGCTGCGTGACGTCGCTGCAGGCCAAGGCCAGAGCGAGCGCGAGCAGGTGCCGCAACTGCCTGAACATCGTCGCCCGCAACGCTTCCGCATGCCAGCTACCAGCGCGTCCGTCCGACACCGTCGGTCCGTCGCTCGCTCCAGTTGCGCCCATTGCTGGACGCTCTGCGAAAGAGCGGGGGTCGCGAGGATCAGCGATTCCCCGCGGCGGTGACTCGCGCACGCCCAGCGCATGCGTGTGGATGACGATGCCCCCCGGACGCCCATCGGGGGCATTCGGCCGCGCCGCTGTGTCGGCCCGGAACAGCCCGGAATGGCGTGCTTTTCGTCTCGCTCCGCTGCAACAGAGCTCTGCGATGAAAACACGTTCCACCCGCGCCAGTTTTGTTTGGCGATCTCGTCGACGCTAACGGCAGTGTACGCCGAGGTGCGCTACGACATGCGCATCGGACGAGCTCGGCAGCGATGGTACCGGTCAGAAGTCTGAGGTTCAGGAGCGCCAGGGTCGGCTGTTCGGTCCCGGGTGCTTGCTGGCAGGAGGAGCGCGGATGGCAGAGCCGCTAGCGCCGCGTCCGCGGCCTCAGTTGCGCCTGCTCACGGGCGGCGCGCCCGCCACGGATTCGAACTACAGCGATCCGGAGCTGTTCGACGGCATCGTGCGCGGTGACGAGCGTGTCGCCTCCGCGCTGTATCGCCGGCTGCTGCCGGAGGTCGAGCGCGCGCTGAGCGGTGTGCTGGAGCGCCGCGATGGCAAGCAAGACGAGCTGGTGCGGGAGAGCTTCGAGCGCATGATCGTGATCGTCTCGCGCCGCCGCTACGCCGAGGCTTGCAATCTCGAGAGCTGGGCGGGCGCCGTCGCCGCGCAGGTGGCGCTCGCCCGATTGCGCGCGCGCCTGCGCCGCAACACGCAGCCGGTAGCGCTCGTGGCTCCCGGCGTGGGGCGCTCGGGCGTGGTGCCCTCCGGCTCGGAGCGCGGGGCCGCTCAGCGCCGCGCGCTCGAATGGTTGCGGGTGAGCGTCGCACGGCTCGCCCCGGCGCGCGCGGAGGTCGTGGTGTTGCACGATCTGATGCGCCATCCACTGGCGGAGATCGCGACCCTGATGCGGCTCTCCGTCGCGGCAACCCAGTCGCGCCTGGTGCGCGCGCACAAGGATCTGACGCTGGCCTGGCTGGAGCAGGGCTCGCTGGCGGAGAGCAAAGCCGGGAGTGAAGGCGAGAGCTCGAGCAAGCCTGCCCCGCTGCCCGATCTCGAAGAGCTGTTCTCGGTCTGGCGCGGGCAGTTCCGCGAGCGGGCGCGCTCTTCCAGCATCGCGCCTGGCGGCAGCCGCGTGCTCGTGCGCGCGCTGCGCCTGGTTGCGCGCCGGCGCCGGCGCATCCAGCAGTTGAGCACGGCGGCGCTCGGCGCGGCCGCGATCCTGACCGCGCTCGGCGTGGGCTTCGGCATCTGGTTCGCGCAGCGGCGGCTGAGTGGCGATGCCGAGCGTCCACGCGCCGAGTCGCGGGTGTTGCTCGGCGCCGTGCAGGGCGAGGTCTCCGTGAGCGATCGCCAGGGCCACGCGGCGGGCGGCTATGCCTCGCTCTCCGAAGGCTATGGCCTGCGCACCGACGAAGGCACGGCGCGCCTCGGCTTCTCCAGCGGCGCTGCCGTCAGCGTCTCCGACCACAGCCGCCTCGCCATCCTGTCGACACAGGAAACGGAGGTCTTCTTCCTCGGCACCGGGCGCGTCGAGGTCGACTTGCCGGATCTCGCGCTGGGCGGCAGCTTCGCCATCGAGACGCCGGACACCCATTTGACCTCGCACGCCGCGCGCTTTCTGATCTCGGTGGATCCGATCGGGAATACATCCACGCACGTCGAGGTGCGCTCCGGCAGCGTCTCGGTCCGCTATGCCGGTCATGACCTCGAGCTCAGGGCCGGGCAGTCCTGGCCTTCGCCGATCTCGACGGTAGACAGCGATTCAGAAGGCCCGATTCAGAAGGAGACCGAGCAGTAGCCTCCACACCTCGCGCCCCGTCTGCTATGGGGTAGGCCGTCTCGGGCGGTCGCCCGGGGAGGAGCTTCGTTTGTCGGTCTTGCTTCAGTTCTTCGACGTCCTGCGCCACCTCGACCAGCACCTGGCAGAGTGGTCTCAGCAGCTCGGCGGCTGGCTCTACCTGGCCCTGTTCGCGATCATCTTCGCCGAGACGGGGCTGGTGGTGACGCCGTTCTTGCCGGGCGACTCGCTGTTGTTCGCGGTGGGCGCGCTGTGCGCCGTACAGGGCTCTGCGCTCAACGTCGCCGTCATCGTTCCGCTGTTGCTCGTCGCAGCGGTGCTGGGCGACGCCGTCAATTACGCGATCGGGCGCACTCTCGGGCCCAAGGTGTTCACGACGGAAAGCTCGCGCTTCTTGAACAAGAAGCACCTGCTGCGCACGCAGGAGTTCTACGAGCGCTACGGCGGCAAGACGATCATCATCGCGCGCTTCGTGCCGATCGTGCGCACCTTCGCGCCATTCGTGGCCGGCATCGGGCAGATGCGTTATCGGCGCTTTCTCGCGTTCAATCTGGTTGGAGCGCTGTTGTGGGTGGGCTTGATCGTGCCGATCGGCTACGCCGTCGGCAACAACCCCCTGATCAAGAAGAACTTCTCGATTGTGGTCTTTCTGATCATCGGCATCAGCGTGCTGCCGGCCGCGATCGAGCTGCTGCGCGAACGCAAGGCGCGCCGCGTCGCAGCCTGAGGGGCGCCGAGGGCTCGAGCGCGCGCCTGTCTCCCTGGCAAAGACCCGGGGAGGCCTGACAGAATGGCAGGCGAGCGCGCCGATCCCAGGCGTGGTCGAAGGCCAAATTTACCGGCATTTTTGCGGTTTCGGCCCCTTGTGGGCGCATGGCACGTGGCTTGCTCCAAGGTCTGCGCATGTCCGCGAGCCTTGCTTCCAGCCTGCGTGCCGACTTCGAACCGCGCTCTTCCGTCTATTCGCGCCCGCGCCTCGCGCTGGTCCCGCCAGCGCCCGCGCTGCTGACGCAGGCGGAGCCTGCACGGGAACAGACCACAGCTGACGCGTGCGCGAAGCGCGCGCCCACACAGGGCGAGCTGGTCGCGCTGATGCCGGGTCTGCGCCGGCGTGCGCTGCGCTGGTGCCGCGACGCCGCACGCGCCGACGACCTGGTGCAGGAGACGCTGCTGCGCGCCTGCCGCCACGGCGACAAGTTCGAGAATGAAGGCCACCTGCAGGCGTGGGCGCACACCGTGCTGCACAACCTGCTCGTCTCGCGCGGCCGCCGCGATCGCAGCGCGCGGCGCGCCCTGGGCGTGCTGGGCGCCACGCTGGCCGAGGGCGTCACGGGCTGGAGCGCGCCGGCGCCCTCCTTCTTGCTGCCCAGCCTGGAGCGCGCGCTCGACAGCTTGCCGGAGCCGTTCAGCAGCACGCTGCGCCTCGTCGATCTCGAAGAGCACAGCTACGCCGAGGCGGCGGTCTTGCTGGGCGTGCCCGTTGGTACGGTGATGAGCCGCCTGTTCCGCGGACGCCGGCGCCTGGCGCAGGCGCTGGTCGCGGCCGAAGGCGCCGGCGCCTGAGCAGCGAAGAGGCTTGGGCTCGGCATTGCGCGTCCTTTCGCGACGCCAGGATGAGCCCATTGTGGCGGGGCGGGCCATTTTGGCCGCCGGTCGCGCCTGCTGCTAAGAGCCAGGCATGGCAGCACGCAAGGCGAGCGGCTCCGGCGATCCGATGGCGGAGCTCCGAGCGTTTGGTCTGACGTATCCGGGTGCCCACACCAAGAGCCCCTGGCCCGGTCATCTCGATCTGGCGGTGAAGGACAAGACCTTCGCATATCTGAGCGCGCCCGGAGATCCGTTCAAGCTCTCCTGCAAGCTACCGCAGTCGAGTGAAGAGGCGCTGACGCTGCCGTTCACGTCGCCCACGCCCTACGGGCTCGGCAAGAGCGGCTGGGTCACGGCGGAGCTGCCCGAGGGCTCCGTACCGCTGGAGCTGTTCAAGGCGTGGATCGACGAGAGCTACCGCGCGCAGGCGCCCAAGCGGCTGGTGGCAGGCCTGGGGCAGGGGGGCGAGCAGGCCGCCGACGCTGTCCCAGCGGCAAACAAACCGCGGCCGGTGGCCAAGAAGCGCACCGCCAGGCAACGCCCCGCGGCGAAGCCCGCGGCCCGATCGCGCGCAGCGCAGCGGAAATCCGCGAAGAAAGCCCCCGCTCGCGCCCGCTAGATTCGAGCGCCGCCCTGGGTGTAGAACAGCAGCACCCATGTACGAACCTACCGATCGAAGCGCCCAGATTCAGCGCCGGTCGCTGGTCGTGCTGGCGCTGGGAACGACGCTCCTCTTCATCTGGATCATCTGGGACTTCCTGCTCGCGCTGCTGATGGCGGCGATCCTGAGCGGCATGTTCCACCCGCTCTACCGGCGCATCGCCCGCCGCCTCGGCTACCGCCGGGGCTGGGCCGCCGCGCTGACCGTGGGCGGGGTGCTGCTCGTGGTGATCGCGCCAGTTGTCGTTTTTCTGGTCATGGTCGCCGACCAGGTGATTCAGCTGAGCAAGATCGCGCGGCCCTGGGTGGAGGCCAATGCGGGCCGATTCACCCAGCTCGATCGACTGTTCGATCGCCTGCCACAGCTGCGCGTGCTCCGGCCCTATCGCGATCAAATCATGCCCAAGCTGGGAGAGCTCGCTTCCGAGCTGGGCAGCCTGTCGGTCGCGTTCGTGACCGAAGCCGCGCGTCAGACCGCGACCTTCGCGCTGATGCTGTTCGTGGCGCTGTACGCCATGTACTTCTTCTTGAAGGACGGCAAGTCCGTGCTCGACAAGATGCTGTACTACGTGCCGCTGCCGCCCGAGCAGGAGACGCGCATGCTCGAGCGCTTCATGAGCGTGTCGCGGGCCACCATCAAGGGCACGATCATCATCGGCTCGGTGCAAGGCGCCCTCGGCGGCATCTCGTTCTGGGTGGCGGGCATCAACGGCGCGGCCGTGTGGGGCACGATGATGGCGGTGCTCTCGGCGATCCCCGGCCTCGGGCACGCGCTGGTCTGGGTGCCGGTCACCGTGTACCTCGCGCTGAGCGGGCAGTGGAGCGCCGCCATCGGCCTCTTCGTCTGGAACGCGTTCGTGGTGGGCTCAGTGGATAATTTCTTGCGGCCGTGGCTGGTCGGCAAGGACACGGAGCTGCCCGATATCGTGATCCTGGTCTCGACGCTCGGCGGACTGGTGCTGTTTGGTCCGCTCGGCTTCATCGTGGGACCGATCGTGGCCGCGCTGTTCGTTACTGTCTGGGAGTTGTACGGCGCAGCGTTCGCGGATCTGTTGCCGCCCGCCCCACCGGCTCCGGCGTCGGTAGCGGAGTTCACCAGCACTTATCCGCCGCCGCCGGTCGAGCCGAGGCGGGCGTCCCGCACCGATTCGGAGCCGCCCCCCAGCGAAGGGCCTCCGAGCACGGTGCCACCGTCCTTGCCGCGCACTCGGCCGAAGTGAGCTGCCCCGCCGTTCAGGCTTGCGGGGCTGCGGCGCCTGGGACCAGACTCAAACGATGCGGCGGCCTGTACTGCTCCTGCGCAGCGTGAAGCTGTCCTGCCTGCTCGTCCCCGCGGGAGGGCTGGCAGCCGGCGGCTTCTTCGCCTGCGGCAACAGCGACGACCCGGCCGCTCCGACCACGGCGGCGTGCCCGATCCTCTCGTACGACTGTCCCGCGGAGCTGCCGAGCTACGCCAACGTGGTGGGGCCGCTCTTCGACGCGCACTGCAATCAGTGTCACAACGGCGCGGAACCGACCGGGCCCTGGCCGCTGAAGAATCCGATCGACATCGGGGACTGGTCGCTCTCGATCAAGGCCGACCTCGAGGACTGCCTGATGCCGCCGCCGGACAGCAAGGCGCCGCTCAGCGACGCCGATCGCCAGACGATGCACGACTGGCTCTCGTGCGGCGCGCCACTAGGCTTCCGACCGTGGTCGACGCGGACCACCCAGTCGCCCCCGCACCCTGGAGGTCCGATGTTCCGCAAGGTTCTCGTCGCCAACCGAGGCGAGATCGCCGTCCGAGCCTTCCGGGCCGCGACGGAGCTCGGCGCCCGCACGGTCGCCGTCTTCCCGTACGAGGACCGCAAGAGCGAGCACCGCCTCAAGGCGGACGAGGCCTACCAGATCGGCGAGGAGGGGCATCCCGTCCGCGCCTACCTCGACCACGA
>JAICTU010000595.1 GCA_025936205.1 Polyangiaceae bacterium
CGCAGTGTGCTCAGCGCAGCGGCTGCGCAGTGTGCTCAGCGCAGCGGCTGCGCAGTGTCGGTCGCGGCGTTGGTGGAGTGCTGCTCCTGCGCAGCGCGCTCGGCGGCTTCAGCGTCGAGCCGCTCCTGAATCGGGGGCCAGATGCCGGGATCCACCGCCAGCGGCTCGGTGCTGAAATCGCTCAGGAACTCTTCCATGAAGCGCTCCATGCCGACGTGCGGCAGCGGCTGATCCGGAATCATGCCGGGGTGGTAGCCGCGGCGCAGAAAGGGAGCGACGAAATCAGGGTTGCGACAGGCGATGTGGATCGGCACCGACCAGGTCAGGTTATCCGGACCGGTCACCTGCTGGTGCGGCTGATGATCGCCGACGAAGATGACCAACGTATCGTCTTTGACGAAGTTGGTGAGGAAACCCTCCATCGTGCGCATCTCGTAGGCGATGGCAGCGGCGTAGCCCTCATTGATCTCCTTCGGATCTTCCCAGGTCGTATCAAACGAGTCACGCCCGGCCTCGTGCAGAATCGAGCCGTCGCCGATCGTCGACCAATCATCGATGTAGTGCGGGATGTCGTTGAACGGAGCGTGGCTCGAGACCAGCGCGATTTGCAGGAAGAGCGGCTGCGTCGTCTTCTCGATGATCGCCTTTTGGATGTGGTACATCGTGTACTGGTCCGCCATCGGGGCCCAGCCGTAGCGCGGGCCGTTGTAGCCCATCTGCCACGAGAAATAGTGGTCGCGGAAGCCGTAGTAGTCGTCCATGCCCGCCCAGGCGCGGGTCGTGCCCGGCATCACCAGAACGGGCAGATAACCGGCGTCGCGGAAATGATCGGCGAGGGCAGGCGGGTGCAGCTCGTCCAGTAGCTGTGAGTGCAGGTGACTGATCACGCGCACTCCGGTGTCCACGGTCATGTGCGCGAACCAGGAGAAGCCTCCGTAGGTGGGCGAGGTGACGAAGTCGGAGACGACGTGAAAACCCGAGTCGGCGAGGTTCTTTTGCATCTCCTCGTAGCGCGGCATCAGCAGCTCGCGCTGCCGGGGAGTCACGTACGCGGTGCGCCCGTAGGACTCGACGAACACGAACAGCACGTTGTTACCGTGCAGCTTGTCGAGGAAGACGTTGTGGCCGATGCGCTCGCTGACCTCCTGAATCTGACGACGGATCTGCTTGCGATCCTTCGGCAGATGCAGCGTGTGGGTCACCTCCTGAGCGATGCGCTGTGAGATCTCGCGCTGGTAGATCTGAGGCCCACCCAGCTCCTGGCTGACCACGATGCCCACCGTGACCAACACCAGGCCGGCAACGGCGCGCCGGAAGAAGGGATAGCGCGAGCGCCGATACACCTCGCCCAGCATCAGTGCCACCAGAGCGATGCTACCGATGACGAAGGTCGCGAAGGCCGCGCCGTAGCCGATCAGCGCGTTCACCTCGCTGGTGTCGTACATCAGCTTGAAGAACTCTTTGATCAGGTGCTGATCGAGCAGGACGTGGAAGTCCCGGTACAAGAAGCGGTGGGAGATGTTGTCGGCGGTCTCGAACAGCCGCACCAGCAGCGCGAACGCACCCAGCAGCACGAAAACCCACCAGCGCAGCGGCAGACCGACGCGCCGCGCCAGGGCCACCAGGCCGAGGGTGATCGGCACCTCGATGCACAAGGTCTCGTAATCGGACCACTCCATCGGGATCGGGTAGCGGATGTTGAGCCAGAAGCTCAGCGCCACCACGAACACGGTGAGCAGGATCAGATCGAGCGCGTAACGAACCGGACGGGACCGCAAGAACGCGAAGCGTTCTCCCAGCTTGGGGAATTTCAGTTTTCTAAGCATGGATGCCCGGGGATGACTGGCCCGGCGAACGCCGCGGAGTCTAGGAGCCGGCAATTTGGCTGGAAAGGCCTTTGTGGCGCGGAAAAGACCGGTCCGCTAGGGCGAGCGCTGTTGGCCGCCGGTCCGTGAGCCTCGGTCAACCTCTTGGGCCGTCCGAATGACGCATCGTTTTCCGTAGTTCTGCCGCCGAGTTCTCGAGCGAGAGGCGTGGCCCGCCGGTCAAAGTCTAGTGCAACAAGGCGACCGGCGCCAGCCGACGCCCGGCCACTTGGATGGCGGCCACCTCAGGCCCCTGACCGTCTCCGCGGACCCAGACCCCGCCGAACTCCTTGCACAGGACCTCGCCGAAATACCCGCCCAGAAATCCTGCGAGCCAGCGCGCCCAGGTGGACTCAGCGGGCAGAGGCGCACTCGGAGGCGCCACGAGCTCGAGGTAGCGATCCAGCGCCGAGAGCGTCTTGCTCGTGCGGTCGAGCGCCGACACACCCTGGCCCGCGCAATAGACAGCGACCACCGAATGACCGAGCGCGCGACCCAGTCGTGGCAGGTCCTCGAGCGCGGGCCAGTCGCGCTCCCACGGCAAGGGCGGGGCAACTTCCCGCGCGCCGTCCCAGCTCGCGTTCTTGCCGGTGGTACTCGAACGCGGCAGCATCGCGAAGACGTGCTCCAGCGCGCTGGCGAGCGTGGCATGCCGCCCGTGGGCGATGCGGTGGCGCACGATCTGGAACGGCATCACGTCCTGGTCGAACACCTCGAGGATCGCCGTTTCCAGGGGAGCATCTCCGCGCCAGCGGCCGCCGGCGACCCTGCGCATCGTTTCCCCCACGTAGAGCCCGGCGACTCGCCACAGCGTCGAGCTGGAGCCCTGCACATCGAGCGGGCGAGGGCCCGAGCCGTACAGCAGCCCGAGCGCCGCCTCCAGCCGATCCAGGCTGGGCAAGGAAAGATCGTAGCAGCCAAAGTGCCGAAAAATGGGCGCCAGCGTGAGAAAATGGCTGACGCTGCGCCCTGCGGCCTCGCGCCTCTCGGGCGACTCGAGCTGCAGCTCCGGCAACTTGTCGCGTGCCAGCGCTTCCAGCCCTTCGAGCGCGACATCGCGCGCGCCGCTGGAGAGGGTGTGCTCCAGCGGCATCCACACCGAGGCGGACGAGGTGGGGCCCTGTTCGCCCACGCCGAGGCGGCGCAAGCGGGGCGTGATCTGCTCGGCGGCGGCGGCGGAGAGTGTGTACAGGCGCTCCAGCGCGGCCTCGGCGCGCGGTTCTTCACCGCACAATGCCGCCGCCTCCGCGAGCGCTGCCAAACCGTCGGTCGACTCCGCGTTGGCGCGCAGCGCGCGTTGCGCCAGCCGCAGCGCGACCGCCGGCGTGCCGATGCGTGCTTCGACACATGCGGTCAACGCCAGCACCAGGCCACCCTCCGGCGGCGGCCCCAGATTCGACTCCTTGAGCAACAGCTCCGCTCGCTCCAGGCTCCAGGCGTCGTCCCGCTGCCGGGCATGGCGGACAGCGCTCCAGATGAACATCAAGCGCGCTTCGGGCAGATCCGGAGCCTCATCGAGTGCCGTCGTTGCCTCGCGTGCCGCCCGCTCGGCGTGCCCCAGCTCGAGCAGCACTCGGGCCAGGGCGACGCGCGTCTCGGCGTCCAGTTCTTGCGGCGTCGGCTCCTCGGGAAGGAGCGCCTGAGCTTCCTCCAAGCGCCCGCCGAGCACACGCTCCCATGCGTCCAGGATGGCCTGCCGCACCTGGGCCGCATTGCCCGCCGGCGGAGCCACTTCCGGGCGGCTCAGCCGCGCTGGCGTCGGGGCGAGAAGCTCGTCGGGGTAGCTGCTCGCACGGTAGCGGCCCGCGTGGGCCGCCAGCTGCTCCTTGGCACGCATGCTGTCGAACGGCTTGTGAGAGGCTCGTTCCGGGGGCGAAGGGCGCGGCGGGCGCTGCGTGGAGCGAGCCGCTGCCTCCGCTATCAGGGCCTCTGCTGCAACGGCCTCTGTTCTGCCGGCCTCTGCTGCCACTGCGGGGATCAGTCCGGAGGAGCGCGCGGAGGGAAGCGGCGGCGGCACGGAGCTGCTTCCACTCCGTGGCGGTGGAAACACGGGATCTTGCGTGCGCTCCGCCTCCGCGCGCTCGACGGCACGCTCCAGCGCCTCCTGGCGCTCCACTGCCAGGCGCCCCGACGCGATCGGCTCGGCGGGCGTCACCTCCTCGTCATCGTCGTCCGCGCCCAGCTCATCCAGATACGGGTGTGCGCTGGTTGCGCGCGGCACACTCGGTGCCTGTGAAGGGGGACGATGATTCGGCGAGGTTTTCTCCTCGCTGTCCTTGTCGGCGGCTTTGGGCGCGCTCTCCAGCGCGTCTTTCGGCACCGCACTGGGCTCGGTGCGGCCTTCCAGCTCCGCCAGCCAGTCCTCTGCCTCCGGAAATGGTCCTGCGCGTTCCAAGAGCGCGTTGAGGCGATCTGCGGCGCCGTCCGTATCGATGCGCCCTCGCTGGAATAGTAAGCGCGTGGCGAGGAACGTGATGGCGACCTCGTGATCTCGCGAGTTCGCAAAGCGGGCGAGAAGCTGCGCTGCTTCCGCTGTATTACCCTCGTCGAGTCGCTTCTCGATGTGCCGCAACTCGTCGTGCTCGAGCGGACTCGTGGCCATCCCCGGCCAGCGTATCAACTCCCCTCGCGAAAAGGGTAGTTTCCTCCTTGCGGCAGTTCCGGGCGCAAACCGCCGCGGACCATGGGCCGAGGCTTCCCTCCAGATGTTGACACTGTGGTTCCCCCTACCGTAGATGCGCGCAGTGACGTACTCGGCGCGTTTCACTTGCTTGTCCGGTTGTACGGGGACGTGGCCTGTCACGCAGGCCATCTACAGCTGTCCCACTTGCGGCGGGCTGCTGCAGGTGGAGCACGACATCGAGGCGCTGCGCTCCCGGAGTGGGGACGAATGGCGCGCGCTGTTTGACCAGCGCTACAAGGGGACTCGCTGGCCCTATGGGTCCGGCGTCTGGGGCAAGCGCGAATGGGTGATGCCCAGTGTCGATGACGACCTGATCGTCTCGATGGACGAAGGCGGCACGAACCTGTTCTGGGCGGAGCGCTACGGCAAGCAGATCGGGCTCAGCGATCTCTGGGTGAAGCTCTGCGGCAATAGCCACAGCGGGTCATTCAAGGATCTGGGCATGAC
>JAICTU010000637.1 GCA_025936205.1 Polyangiaceae bacterium
GTTGCAGATCACAGACGCGACCCGGGCAATCCTCGTCGCTACCGCACTGCGGGAGACACCAGCCCGGCTGACGAGAGCCGCTGAACATGGCCTGACCAAGCGCGACCTCCGAGAGACACACGACGTCCGGTCGGGTGAGGCATTTGTTTTCGGCGAGCGAGGTCGGATCCTGGTTTCGGCAGGTGCGCACGCAAACGCTCTGCGTGGCCGTGAGCGCGAGACAGTCCGAATTCGGATCGATCGCGGTGCAGGCGTCGGCGCCGGCGCAGGGCAGGCTGCAATAACCGCCGGCGGGGCCACCGCCCAACATCGCGTTCGACTTCTCCGTGAAGCACTGCAGGCCTGCTCCGCAGTCGGCGTCCGCCGCGCAACGGCGGCCCACCAGAGGCGTGAGCGCCTGGTCGCTCGTGTCCGTTGAGCCCTGCCGCAGTGGTCCCGTGCAGTCGCACTCCCCGTAGCCCGAGCCGTTGTCGAGGCAAGCTTGGGTGCCCTGGCAGCGCCCCAGATTCGCGCACAGCCGCGTCGTACCCGGGGTGCAGACTCGATCCCCGGAATCATCATTGCAAGAAGCAACCCAGGCAGCAGTCCAGCTGAGCCCGCAGATGGCAAAGAAGCGAACAGAAGCTCGCCGCGCGAGCTGGAATCGGGAAGAGACCCCGCCACGACTTTTACGCGGGGCTGTGTTTCGGCTCATGCCCGGACACTACCCCGAGTCTTCGTGACGAGCGTCACAAAAGCCACGATTCTGGCTTCGTTCCTTCCCGCGCTGGAACTCGACGGCACACAGCGGATCTGGCCGCTGGACCAGCTGGGGATGGGGGGTGTCCCAGCAGAGAGCATGCCCCGAATCGCGCGTCTCGAATCCCTATGCCGCGTGTGTCAGCTGCCACCTCGCAGCTGGGTCACGGCCGCGCGCACTTCCTCGGCCTCGGCGGCGGCAGCCTTGGACTTCAAGAACTTCATTGCGATTCCGAGCGCGGGCCCCGGACCGCCTGCGCCGCGGATCTCGGCGGCCACTGGCCCCAGCAGCTCGACGAGCTCGCCCGCTCCCAGAGAGCGCGGCAGGAACTCCTCGAGTACCTTTATCTCCTGCTCCAGGGCGGTACGCTGGGCGGCGTCCGTAGCCGAGCGCAGCGTCTCCTGGTTGGCCTTGACCAGCTTGCGCAGGACCTGAGACACGCGCTCGTCGCTCGCGGCCTCGCCTGTACGGGTGACCTCGCCGATCGCAGTGCGCAGCACTTCTTTCTCGACGTTTGCTCCCGACTTCATCGCTTGAAACATGCGCTGTTTGATCTGATCGATCAGCATCCTGGGTTCCTCGTCCGGTCTGGCATTCACGGTCTACTGGGCGGCGGCGCCTGCGATAGCAGCCCCGACGCGAGTGGTAGCCGGAGTTTGAAGCGCGCGCCCTTGCCGCGCTCCCCCTCCGCCTCCAGCGTGCCGCCCTGGTTTACCACCAGCGCACGCGCGGTGGTCAAGCCCAGGCCCATGCCGAGCGGCTTGTTCGTCACCAGCGGCTCGAACAGCAGGGCGGCTTCTTCGGGAGAGATGCCGACCCCGGTATCGGTGATGGTCAGCTCCACGGCGTCCTCGTCGCGACGCGAGATGATGGTCAAGGTACCCGAGCCTTCCATGGCCTCGCAGGCGTTGCGGATCAGCTTGCACAGGGCGTCGCAGATCTGGTTCGGGTCCACGTGAACGCGCTCATCTCCGAGGTGTTGTTCCACGAGCACCCCAGGCGGGATCGCTTCGCGTCCGAGAGCGCTCTCGACCACTTCCTGCACGCTCGAATTGCGGGCCGCCGGCGGACGGATGCGCGCGTAGTCGAGCAGGTCCTTGATGATGCGGTTCGCGACCCAGACCTCCTCGCCTGCGATCTGCAGCGCATCTTCGATCGAGGGGGCCGTCAAGTCCGCGAGCTGCCGTCGGAGAAAAGCGACCGCGTTCGCAATCGCGCACAGCGGGTTGCGCAGCTGGTGGGCCAGAATGCCCGCCAGGTGCCCGAGGACGATCAGGCGCTCCTTCTTGAGCAGCTCGTCCTGCTGCTGCCGCAGCAAGCGCACGCTCTCCTCCGCGTCCGGGGGCGGCGTCTCTACCTCCAGGGCTCCCGTGTGGCCCACCGCGCCCCACTGACGCAACACGAAGACGACCGCGCCGTCTGCGCCCCGGATGGGAATGTGCCAGCCCGATAGCCCGATCAGCGTGGAGCCGAGGCTGGAGCGATCTTCGAAGAACAGGTGTTGCCCTTCGCGAAACACACGGGCATCGCGCATCTGCTCCAGCCGGGCCTGTTCTTCCGGCAGCAGGTCGAAATCAGTCTTACCGATCAGTTCCAGCCTCGCGCGACCGAACGCGGACTGAAAGGCGGCGTTCGCCCACACGTAGCGCGATTTTTCGTCGCGCAGACACAAGGGGGTCGAGAGTCCTTCGAGCATCGTCCAGGCGAGCTGCGCGCTCGGCAGTGGGCTCGCGCCCCCAGCCTCGGAATCTTCTGGCGCAGCTCCCGAGGAAGACATCGCCCGAGCTTACGCGAAGGCGCGCCCAGATTTCGAGTTGCCTAGAGTTTTCGAGGTGCTTGCGCGAACTTCGCTCGCTGCTCTTTTGACACCACACCCGAGGTTCGCCCTTGGTCATTAGGCCGACGCGTGGCAACCGGACACCTCCGGGAATGTGGGCTGTCGCCGCCTCGGGCAGAGGCTATGTTGAAAACGCTGGTCGACCGAGTAATAAGGCTCTCACCGTGACAAGCAATCCCAAAGAACCCATCGATCTGGATCCGGCGGAGACTGCCGATTGGCTGAACTCGCTCGAGGCCGTTCTCGAACACTCTGGGGAGGAGCGTGCCGCCTATCTGATCCGACGCGTGTTGCAGGAAGCGCAGCGCATGGGAGTCCGGCCCGATTTGCCGCTCACGACGGACTATGTGAATACCATCCCGGCTCACGAGGAGCCGGCGTACCCGGGCGATCGGCAGATGGAAGCGCGCATCAGCGGCATCATCCGCTGGAACGCCATGGCCATGGTGCAACGCGCCAATACCCGCTTTCACGGCATCGGCGGGCACCTCTCGAGCTACGCCTCCAGCGCGGACCTGTACGAGGTGGGCTTCAACCACTTCTTCCGCGGCAAGGACGCGGGCGGCATCGGGGATGCCATTTACTTCCAGGGCCACGCCTCCCCGGGCATCTATTCGCGAGCCTTCCTGGAAGGGCGAATCGATCTGGATCGGGTGGACCGCTTCCGGCGTGAGGCGGAGCGCCCGGGGTTGCCTTCATATCCGCACCCGCGCTTGCTGCCCGAGTTTTGGGAGTACCCGACGGTCAGCATGGGTATTGGCCCGATCAACTCGATCTATCAGGCGCGTTACCTGCGTTACGTGCACGACCGCGGCATCCGGGACACCTCGGCATCCACGGTCTGGTGTTTCGTCGGCGACGGTGAGTGTGACGAGCCGGAGACGCTGGGCCAGCTGCGGCTGGCGTCACGCGAGTCCCTCGACAACCTGGTGTTCGTCGTCAACTGCAACCTGCAGCGTCTGGATGGGCCCGTCTACGGCAACGGCAAGATCATCCAGGAGCTCGAGGGCGTGTTCCGCGGCGCGGGCTGGAACGTGACCAAGGTGATCTGGGGCGATGGCTGGGATGACCTGTTCGCCAGGGACGAGCACGGGGTGCTCGTGCGCCGCATGAACGAAGTCGTGGACGGCGAGTACCAGCGCTACACGGTCGCGTCGGCGGACTACATCCGCCAGCACCTGTTCGGCACTGATCCTCGGCTGCTGGAGCTGGTCAGCTCGCTCGATGATCAGGCCATCACCAAGCTGCGGCGCGGCGGGCATAGCCCGCAGAAGATCTACGCGGCGTATCACCGCGCCGTGCACGAGAAGAACGGTAAGCCCACCGTGATCCTCGCGCACACCGTCAAGGGCTGGAGCCTGGGCGAGGCGTTCGAGGGCAGCAACGGCACCCATCAAAAGAAGGAGATGGAGCTCGAGGAGCTCAAGACCTTCCGCGATCAGTTCGGCTTGCCCATCCCCGATGATCAGCTGCAGGAGGCTCCCTTCTACCATCCGGGCATGGACAGCCCGGAGGTCAAGTACATGCTCGAGCACCGGCGCGCCCTCGGCGGCTCCGTGCCCAAGCGCAAGGGGCGGCCCTCGATCAAGCTCGAGCTCCCGCCCTCCAAGCTCTACGATGAGTTCAAGGCTGGCATGAAGAAGGGCGAAGCGTCGACCACGATGGTCTTCGCGCGCATGCTGTCCAAGCTGATGCGCGATCCGGGCGTCGGCCGCCGTGTAGTACCCATCATCCCGGACGAAGCGCGCACGTTCGGCA
>JAICTU010000676.1 GCA_025936205.1 Polyangiaceae bacterium
GGGAGAAGCTCGCGGTGCGCTGCCGGATGGCGTCGATCGCGCCCGGCGGAAGATTCTCTGCGACGCGACCCTTGAAGCTCACACCACCACCTGCAGCATAGGAAACGACCACGGCCTTGGGGGGGTAAATTGGGTCTTCCTGGTTGGCGATGAACTCGTCCAGGGTCTCGGGGTTGGCTTTCTCGCGCTCCACCGAGTGGCCCGGGCGAATCGACAGCTTGAGCGTCGTGTCCGCGAGATACTTGGGCACCGGCACCGTGATCGTGCGAGTGAAAGGAGGGCCTGCGAACGGGATCAGGGTCAGCTGAATGTTGACTGGCTGCCCGGCGTCGACCTCGGTCTCCAGCGCGCGCGCCTCGCGCAGCCGGACGATCTCGCGCGCGTAAGCGAGTTTGATCTTCACCGAAACCGAGCTCACGATCGCCGGTTCCCACGGATTGTTGAGGATCGCGCCCACCGTCGAGACCAGGTGTGAGCGCACGAACTCGCGCGGATCCGGTGTGCCACCGATGGATACACCGAAGTCCTCCAGCGTGACCTCCCCATGGCCCTGGATGGCCACCTTGCTCTGGGCCGTCCAGCTCACGTCCTGGCGTTCCGCGCCCGTGGCCTGCAGCGCCTCGCCCAGCGCCATGGCCAGGAAGGTGGGTGTCATGAATTTTTCGTGCGCGACCTCGAACGTCCAGTCGCGGTAGGGCGCTCCGGGCACGCCGTCGATGTGGAACGTGACCGGGATCACCGGCGCCTTGGCGGACTCGGCGACCACGATCGACGCCTGGCGATCGTTGACCAGCGCGCCGAGCGGGCGCACCGACATGCCGAGCTTGAACGAAGAGGCTTCGCTCGCGAGCATCCAGAGCACGCGCCCCACCGCGGTCGGAAGTGCGCTCACACCGCCTTGCATCATCGGGTGTCCGAAGGCGACCAGGCGATCTCCTTCCACGCGCGTCACCGTGCCGAGGCCGGTGGCGTTGAAGTCGCCGGTGATCAGGTTCACGGCAATGGCTCCGCCGTCCTCATAGTGCAGCGGCGCGCCGGGCTCGACGCCGGACCCACCGCCACCCTGCAGCGGCTCGAGGCCGAGAGGCTCGAGCAGTTCGCGCGCCATGCCGGTGGCGAGATCGCCCATGCCGCCCAGCAGGATCGGCGTGGCCACGGCGCGCAGCCCGCGCGCGTTGGCCTCGGCGCTGACGCCGCGCTGGCGCAGCTGCTCGGCGTGGCGATCGAGCTGATATTCGCCGGGATCGCCGGCGTAGCGATTGGCGGAGGAATCCGGCGGCTCGACTCGCTTGGCCTGCGGCCGCGCGCCGTTGTTTTGCAGCGGCATGGCACCCGGCGAGAGGGGCCAACCAAACAGCGACTTCGGCAGCGGTCGTGCCAGATCTTCGAGCATGCTCTGGATCGGCGTCACGCCTGCGACCGGCTCCTTGCCGAAGCTCCAGCCATAGGCGTAGGCGCCAATCATCTTGCCATCGATGAAGATCGGGCTGCCGCTCATGCCGCGCACCACGTTCACCACGTCGAGCCGTGGATGCACGGTCTTGATCAGAATGGCATCTTGCCGCGGGCGAAAGTTCTTGATGACATCGATGACTTCGACGCCGAAGCGCTCGGGCTTGGTGCCCTCGAAGACGGTGAGGCCGTAGCCCTTCATGCCCGGTCGAATCTTCTCGACGGGCATGACGTCAGGGCGGTCTGTGGCACTTCCCGCTTTGGCGACTTCGAGGCCCGAGGGCATCGAGGCGAGGAGGCCACCCACGAGGGCGGTCATGAACCAGGCAGTCCAACGCACAAGTCGAGTGTAACATCGACAGCGCGTTCGCCCACAGCCAGCCTTGCGAAACTCTTCACCTCTCCGCAGGGCGAGAGTGCAGGCCGCCTGCCCGAAATGGCTCGCGCTCGGCAAATTCATCGCGTGAACCCCTTTCGGCAGCGCATGGTCTGGCCATGCTCGGCCTGGCCCTGGTGATCTGCTTCGCCAGCTGGTTGACGGTGCATCTTTCGATCATCGTCGCTTTGTTCGCTGAAACCCCGCGCTGGCGGGCTGCTTGTTGCCTGCTGCCGCCGCTCGCCCCTCTGGCGTTCTACTGGGCACTTAGGCAAGGGATGTATAGGCGCGCCGTCCTCTGGGGCGCGAGCGGCCTGGGATACCTGGCGCTACTGTACGCAGCGTACCGCTGAGACCCGCGGTTGGCTCTCAGCCACTGGCAGATGGCGGCGCCCGCCACCCCTGCGCGCGCCCGCAAGCGCGGAATTGAGCCTGACGCGCGCCCGGCACGGCGCGAGCAATGGCTTCCCGTGAGCGCGCTCGCGGGGCGCCGGCACAGCGCCGGTGCCGAGGGCGCCAGGGAGAGATAGCCATGGATGCCAACAAGATGAAGATCGTTTACGTCATTTCCGAGCGCAACGCGCGCAAGTTCTGGAATCGCATCGGAGTCGCTTTCATCAACACCGATGGTTCGATGAACGTGAAGCTCGAAGCCATTCCCGTCTCCGGTGAGATGCAGATTCGCGACTACGTTCCGCGAGAGGAGTCGCACGGTGCGGCCGCGAACCGATCGACGAATGGCGGAGGCGACTATCTCTCGCCCCTCAGCTGAGCCGCGGGGCAAGGAAGGAAAGGGGACCGCGGGCCATCCGGGCCGCACTTTGACCGACGGCAGCTCGCCCAGCGCGAAGGCGCAGGTCGGGCTGCACCACTGGCGCGCCTAGGCACCGATCCTGGCGAGAGTCCTGGCGACGGCTCTCGCCCTGCTCGGGTTGGCCGGCATCGGCTGGGCAGCGCGAGGCTCGAGCGAGCTAGCAGAGCTCACCAGCGCGCCCCTCTCCTTCGGCCTGGCGCAGATCGCGGGCTCGGGGGTCGCGGGCACCTCGCTGCGGTCTGCCTCCTCGGTGGGAGGGGCCGCCGCAGCAGCAGCGCGGCCGGTCCCCTGCGCGCCGGCAGCGGCAGCGGCAGCAACGGCGACCGCTCGCGCAGGCGGCGATGACCCTCCCACGACGCAGCTCACCCTGCAGGGCGGCGCTTCGCCCGGCGCCACCGCAGACGGTCGCGTGATCTTGAATGTGGCGAGCGCTGCCGAGCTGCAGCGCTTGCACGGTGTCGGCGCGAAGCGCGCCGCCGCGATCGTGGCGCTGCGTCAGCGGCTCGGGCGCCTGCGCCGCCCGAGCGATCTGTTGCGGATCAAGGGCATCGGGCCACGTCTGTTACAACGCATGCTGCCCCAGATCGTCCTGGATGCCCCCGCCGAGCACGCACCCTGATCCGTCAACGCGAGCCTCGCTGAGCTGACCGGGGGCGAGGCTCGCGGATGACGTTTGCTACCCTCCCACGTCGCGTTGGCCCTGCGCGCTGGGTTGGGCTCAGTCCGGGATCGGTGAATCGTTGGCACCGCGGGCGGCATTGCCCCCGCTGATGCCATCGCTCTCGGTATCGCGTTCAATACTGCGTGGAGATGGTCGCGCTGCCTCGCGTGGCTCACGGAACAAGCCGTCCAGCTCGTTCTCGGCGGCGCCCCCCGCCGGCCGACGCGGCGTGGCTCTCGGTTCGACCGCAGGCGCCTCCCATGCTGCGACGGGATTGGCGGCCCTGCGCTTGGTGCGCCGTGGGGTCAGCTTGCTCTGCGGCTGCAGTGCCGAGCTGCGCTGCGCGAGGTCGTCGGCATCGGCGGCCGGAGGCGTCCTCGTGGCAGCGGGCGGATGCGGATCCAGTTCGCCGCCGGCGCTGGCGGTCTGCGCTGCGTTCGCTGCATGGGAGGCGGCGCTGGCGGGCGTGTCCGCCCTGGCCGCTGCGACGCTCGACGCTGGCAGCGCCGAGCCGCGCGAAGGGACCTTGAAGGAAAAGCCGATCGCGAGCGCGCCCAGCAAGGCGAGCCCGGCTCCGATGCCGAGCGGCCACACCCAACCAC
>JAICTU010000117.1 GCA_025936205.1 Polyangiaceae bacterium
ATCTTGATTCCCTCCGAGGGTAACGTGGGTGTCGGCGCAGACTTCTCGGCGCACTACGGCATCCCCGCAGGTCCGGTGATCCTCGCGCCGGGCGGCTTGATCGGCGGTTACTACCTGCAGAGCCGCTTCATCGGCGCACTCATGGTCACGGGTCGCGCAACGGTGCCGCTCGGCGTGCTCGCTCCCTATGCGGAGGCGGGCGTTGGGGCCGGCTTCTTGACGAATCCGAGCGACGGTGGCGCGGCATGGCGGGCGGGTGGCGGGTTGGATTTGTATCTGGGTGTCGTGACGCTCGGGGTGGAGGTGGACTACCAGGCCATCACCGGCACGCCTTATAAAGCCTGGACGATCGGGCCCACCATCGGCATCGGCGGCTGACTCCAGCGCCGATCACAGGCGCGAAATGAACACGACGCAGAAGCACCCCCGTCATCTGGCATCTCCGCATGAAGTCATGGCGGCGCTCAGCGATGCGGTCAGTGATTCGAGCGGCATGGTGTGCCAGGCCACCGTCTGGGAAGAGGTGCAACTGGTCGAGATGACCTTCCCCGATCGAGGCTGCGTGGTGGTGCCGCCGATCGCGTTCTATTCCGTCTCGAGCAACAGCAGCACGACCTGGCACTGGGTGAAGGCATCTGCCCGGGCCAGGTCACCGTCACCACCGAGCGCACCACGTCTCCGTGCGACACCGGCGAAGGCGAAACCACCCCCGTGAGCAGATCCATTCGGCTCGAGGGTTGCGAGCTGAGTGGCGGTGGCAAGCTGGATGGCGCTCTACAGATCGCTGCCTCGCAGACCCTCTCGGACATGAATTGCGACGCCGGAACAGCGGTCGACGTCAGCTACACGAGCACCACCACGGACCTCGTCTACACTGCGCCGAGCGGCGCGCGAATCGAGCTCCCGCAAGTGACCCGGACGGGTTCCTATACGCGGCTGCTCGACGCTCCGCCCTCGCTCCTGACCATCAGCTCCCAGGGCCGCATCGAACGCTATGACGAAAAGGGGGCTGCACGGTCCAAGATCACCTTCTCGGGCGAACAGACACTCTCCATGCTGGGGCCAACGGAGGCTTTCGCGTGGATGGCACACTCACGCTGCAGGACGATCTCGGCTCCGGGAGCGCGAACGTGACCAGCGTTGGATTGACGCGCACGGAAGGCTGCTGCTACCCCGCCAGCGGCAGCATTGAAGTCGCCCACTCCAATGGCCGCAACGAGCGCTGGAGTTTCGGCCCCGCCTGCGGAAACGTCTCGGTCAACGGGCATGACGTCGCCCTCGGGAGCTGCTTCTGAGGCGGGCTCATCCTGGGGTCGGGCTCGGTGCTGTGGTGCCGAGCCCTCTCTCGGATCGATATTCGCGGGGGGTCTGGCCCGTCCAGCGCCGGAACGCTCGGTGGAAGGGGCTCGGCTCCGAGTAGCCGAGCAAGTAGGCGACCTCGTAGACCGCCAGCTGCGGGTCGCTCAGGTAGCGATACGCCAGCTCCGCGCGCAACTCGTCGAGCAAGGCCGCGAAACTGGTGCCTTCGCCGCGCAGGCGGCGTTGCAGGGTGCGTTCGCTCAGGCCGAGGCGGCGGGCGAGCGCGGCCTGCTCGGGCTCCCCTTCAGAGAGCTGCGCCAGCAGCGCGTCGCGCAGCTGGGCCGAGAGGGTCTGGCACTCGGGGACGCGAGCCAGGAGCGCGCTGGCGTGGCGCTCGAGGTAGGAGAACAGGCTGGCGTCGGCGCGGCGCAGGGGCACGTCGAACACCCCACGCAAAATCCTGAGCCGCGTCTCACTCGCGCCGAAGTGCAGCGGGCAGCCCAGCGCGGCGCGGTAGGGGGCGAGCTCCGCGGGTTCGGCGAACTGAAAGGTCGCCTCCACGCCGAGCTCGGTGCTGTGGCTCCAGCCGCTCAGCTCGCGCAGCAACGTCAAGGTGCCGACTGGAGCCGCGACGCCGAGCGACGCCAGCGGCGCGATCTCGGGCGGCTCCGTCTGGCGAAACACGACATGGTCGCCCGCCTCCTCGATGATCGGGCTCACCCGCTCGCCCATCAGCTTGCGGAAGCGCTCCAGACAGCTTGAAGGCCGAGCGCACGTCCGCGGCGTGTTGCATCGCGAAACCGACGACCCCGAGCGACCGCACGCTGACGGTTTGGCCGAGCCAGAAACCGAACTGCGCCGATCCGGGCGCCGCGTCGATGGCCTGCAGCAGCCGGACATAGGTGGTGAAGGGAATGCGGGCGTCGGGATCCGTGAGCTCCTGCTCGCCCAAGCCCGCTCGGGCACGGAGCTGTCCCGCGGGCAAGCCGAACGCCGCGGCGGCCTCCAGGTTGCCGATCACCAGCGCCGCCAGCACGCTCGGGCCCCTCGGGACAATCCCCTACCCGGGCGTTTTCGTTCATCGGGCCCGACGGCGAGGTCGAGGACCGCGAGACCTACCTCGCCGGCTACCGCCAACTCGCCGAGCGCCACATCCATGTGCAGAAGATCGACCTGCAGGAGGTCAGATTTCGGCTGCTCGGTGAGACGGCCGTGGTCACCGGCCGCGTGCAGGCGAAGGTAAAAATGGGCGAAACCCCGATCGTCGAGGACGTGCGCTTCACCCGCGTGTACCAGCGCCGCGGCGAGCGCTGGCGCATGGTCGCCGGCCAGGGGACGCGACTCGCGCCGCCGCCCGAGCGACACTGAACAACGAGCGCGGCGCCCTCGATCCCGCTATGCTCCGCGGCCGTGAACGCATACGATTTCATCGTCATCGGCAGCGGCCCCGCGGGCGAAGGCGCGGCCATGCAAGCGGCAAAGGCCAAAAAGCGCGTGGCCGTGGTCGAGAACTACGAGCGCGTGGGGGGTGGCTGCACCCACTGGGGCACGATCCCGAGCAAGGCGCTGCGCCATGCCTCACAGATGCTGGTGGAGCTGCGGCGCCACCCCCTGCTCTCGAACGCGGTGGAGCCCCCGCAAGTGCCCTTCGCCCGGCTGCTGCAGAGCACCGACGACGTGGTGCGCAAGCAAGCCACCATGCGCCGCGCCTTCTACGAGCGCAACCAGGTGCAGCTGTTCCGGGGGCAGGCCCGCTTCACCGGGCCGAACTCGCTGACGGTCACGTCGCCCGACGGCGTGGTGGAGCTGCTGTCCGCGGACGGCTTCTTGGTGGCCACTGGCTCCCGCCCCTATCGTCCGCCGGAGATCGACTTCTCGCATCCGCGCGTCTTCGAGAGCGACACCATCTTGACGTTGAAGCGCGACCCGCGCTCGATCACCATCTACGGCGCGGGCGTGATCGGCTGCGAGTACGCGAGCATCTTCCGTAACTTCGGCATCAAGGTGAACCTGGTGAACTCGCGCGACAAGCTGCTCTCGTTCCTGGACGACGAGATCATCGACGCGCTCGCCTTCTTCTTGCGCGACCAGGGCATCATCATCCGCCACAACGAGGAGTATCAGCGCATCGAGCCGCTGGATGACGGCGTGGTGTTGCACCTCTCTTCGGGAAAAAAGCTGAAGAGCGACATCCTGCTCTGGGCCAACGGGCGCACGGGCAACTCGCAGGAGCTGGGGCTGGAGGCGCTGGGTGTGCAGATCGATCACCGCGGCCACATCGCCGTGAACGATTGTTACCAGACGGCCGTGCCGCACCTGTACGCCACGGGTGACGTGATCGGGCCCCCCGCGCTCGCCAGCGCCTCCTACGATCAGGGTCGCGCGGCGGCCATGCACTTCGTGGATGGGCAGTGTCCCTCGCGCGCAGCCCACGTGGTGCCCGCCGGCATCTACACCAGCCCCGAGATCAGCTGTATCGGCCGCACCGAGGCGGAGCTGACCAAGGCCAAGGTGCCCTACGAGGTGGGCCACGCGCAATTCCGCAACATGGCGCGCGCGCAGATCACCGGTCAGACCGTGGGCATGCTGAAGCTGTTGTTCCACCGCGAGTCGCTGGAGCTGCTCGGCATCCATTGCTTCGGCGACCAGGCCTCGGAGATCATCCACATCGGCCAGGCGGTGATGACCAGCGGCAAGAACTCCCTGGAGTACTTTACCAACACCACCTTCAACTACCCGACCATGGCCGAAGCCTACCGGGTCGCGGCGTTGAACGGGCTGAACCGGCTGTTCTGAGGCGTCGGTGGCCGAGGGCCGAAATGGCCCCAGCCGCTGGCGCACCAATAGTGAATGTGTTATTCACTATTGGACAGCTCGAATCTACGGAAAGGAGACTCCCCATGCACCGTCTCGATCATCTCGCCCGCCTGGATGGCGTGGCTCAGGCTCAGCTCGTCCAGCAGGGAGAGCTCGGCGCGCAGGACTTGCTCGACGCCTGCGAGCGCCGGTTGAAGCTCGTCGATCCGCTGTTGCACAGCGTCGTCACGCGCGACTTCGAGGCCGCGCGGCGGCGTGCCGCGAACGGCGTAGCGGGTCCGTTTGCCGGCGTGCCCTTCCTGTTCAAGGACGTGTGCGGTTATCCGGGGCTGCGCTGCTCGTTTGGGTCGCGGCTATTTTCGGGTCACCTGCCGGACCGGGGCTCGCCCTTCACCGAGCGAGCGGACGCCGCGGGCCTGCTCACGGTGGGCAAGAGCGCGACCAGCGAGCTGGGCATGATCGGCAGCACCGAGACCCTGCTGGAGGGTGTCACGCACAACCCCTGGGGGCTGACGCTCTCCGCGAGCGGATCGTCTGGCGGCGCGGCCGCTGCGGTCGCTGCCGGCATCGTACCGCTCGCGCACGCCAGCGACGGCGGTGGCTCCATCCGTGGCCCCGCCGCGTCGGCGGGGCTGTTCGGGCTCAAGCCGAGCCGGGGCCGCACCGTGCCGAGCAACCTGACCCTTTCGCCGTACGACGCCCTGCTCTCCGATGGCTGCATCAGCCGCAGCGTGCGCGATACGGCCCTGTTTCTCTCGCTGGTCGAGGCGGAGGGGCCGCTGCCGCGGCTCGGCTATGTACGCGAACCGGGTAAGACGGCGCTGAGCATCGGCTACCATTCCACGACGCTGATCGGCAGTGAGCCGGACCCCGCGTGCCTGCGCGCGCTGGAGAGCAGCGTGGCCTTGTGCCGCGAGCTGGGTCATCGCGTCGAGCCAGCGCCAGCGCCGCGCGTCGACGGGCGCGCGCTCAGCGCGGCGTATTTTGCCTGCGCGGGCGGCGCGCTCGCAGGCATGCTCGCGATGCTGGAGCCGATGCTGGGCCGCACGGTGGGCAGCGAAGACCTCGAGCCCTTCACGCTGGAGTTGATCGCGGCGGCACGTGTCGGGGGTATCGACGTGCGCGCCTGCTTTGAAACCGCAGTGCGCGCGTACCTCGACGCGCTCGCTCCCTACGACCTGCTGCTCACGCCCACCTCTGCGACGCGCCCCTGGCAACTGGGCTGGATGTCGCCGCTCTTACCGCGCGAGGAGCTGATTGCGCGCACCGAGCAGGCAGTGTGTTACACGCCCGTGCACAACATCGCGGGCTGCCCGGCGATGTCCGTGCCGCTGCACTGGAGCGCGGACGGCGTACCGATCGGCAGCCACTTCGCTGCTGCGCCCGGGCGCGAAGACCTGCTGCTGGGGCTCGCGTACCAGCTCGAGCAGGCACAGCCCTGGGCCGACCGCTGGGCCCCCTACTCCTTCGTACGCATCGCCGGCGCCTGATGCCGCAGGTCCTCAAACCCGAAGTCCGCGAACGCATCCTACGCTCCGCCCTCGCCGCCTTCGCGCGCGGGGGCTACGCCGCGGCCACCATGAGCGAAATTGCTCGCGACGCCGGCATGGCTGTCGCCAACCTCTACCGCTACTACCCCAGCAAGGAAGACTTGTTCGCGGCTGCGATCCCGGAGGAGACCGTCGCGCGCTTCGAACAGCTCCTGGAGCGCAGCGTACACGCCCATGCACGCCTCGCGGGCATCACGCGCCCCGGAGACGAAGCGGGGGCCGCCGAGCTCCTCGACTTCTGGATCGACCAACGCCTGGTCGTGGTGGTCCTGCTCGACCGCGCCGACGGGAGCCGACATGAACGCTTCGGCCAACACTTCGTGGAACGCCTCGTGACGCTCAGCATCGCCCAAATCCGCGCGGCGCACCCGGCTGCGATCGTGAGCCGCGAAGCGCGCCTGGTTTTGACGCAAGTCTTCGAAAACACCCGGCGCATGATCGCCGTGCTGCTCGAGACGTACGGCGACGAACGCGCGATTCGCCGCGCGGTGGCGGCCTTCCGTAGCTACCAGGTGGCGGGGTTGGCGGGGTTCACGAAAGGCGTGCTCGCGGAGGATGGATAGCGTTCGACGAAACTCTCCGCTCCGCGCCGCTTCCGTTCGCTTCATCGGCGTGGCCGTGCGGCGCTTCATGCAACACCCAGTGTCCCGAGGTTTCGCTGGCGACGTGGGAAGGAGGCCCGGCCCCCAAACTTCAAATCCGCGCAGTGTCGTGCGGGCAGAAATGCCACTCGAGGGCGGATTGGTGGGCGAGGCGGAATGCGGCGGGCACTGGTTGTGCCAGAAATCCTGCTGGATTCACGTTCGGTGGCCGACCGTCGCGGGCGGTGCGGGCCGGGACTGAATCTTGCTGTGTGGGGTGAATGGTGTTGCGACGGACCGGGCGGACGTTGGGGGCAGCAAGTCGAAGTGTATGGTGGGGGCTCTCGAGCTCGCTGGCGGCGCTGGGTTGCGGGCTGTGGAATGATGGCTCCGCGCAGCTCGAGTCGTCGCTGCGGACGGCGAGCGCGGAGCTGGATGGCGGGAGCTCGAGCAGCGCGACCCCGAGCAGCGCGACCCCGAGCAGCGCGACCCCGGAGGGCGCGAGCGAGGACTGGCAGCGTCCGTTGGGTGCGTCGGGGGTGTCGGTGTCGAGCCGCGGTGTTGCGGTGGATGGCGCCGGGCACGTCGTGGTGACGGGCTACACGCTGAAGCCGCTGGTCAGCAGCGAGCAGTCGAGCAGCGATGCGTTCGTAGCGGCGTACTCGGGTTCGGGGGATCTGCTCTGGACGGCGGAGCTCGGCACGCCGGCTTCGGACGCGGCCGCAGGCGTGAGTGTCGACGCGGAGGGGAATGCGCTGATCGCAGGCGATACCTCGGGCGCGCTGGAGGGCACCTCGGGCGCGCTGGAGGGCACGGCGTTCGGCTTTGGAGATGCGTACGTCGCCAAGTATTCGCCCGGCGGTGAGCTGGCCTGGGTGCACCAGATCGGCACGGCGGCTCCGGACGAAGCCGCCGGGGTGAGCGCGGACGCGAGCGGCAACGTGTTGGTCGCCGGGTTCACGCGGGGCGTGTTGGCCGGGAGCCGTGCCGGCAACGATCTCGACAGCTGGATCGCGAAGTACTCGCCGACAGGCGAGGCGCTCTGGATGCGTCAGCTGGGCAGTAGCGTGGGCTATGACGATGCCATCGCCGGCGTGAGCACGGACGCGGAGGGCAACGCGCTGATCGCGGGTCGTAGCTTTGGCGCTCTGGAAGGCGAAAATCATGGCTCGGCGGATGCTTTCGTGGCGAAGCTGTCCGGCGCCGGGGAGCTGCTCTGGATCCATCAGCTGGGCGATGCCGGCTACGATGCCGCCGAGTCGGTGCAGGCGGATGCCGACGGTAACGTGTTCATCGCTGGGCAGCTCGGTGGCTCGTTCGTCGGTGGGCCCGGTGTCGTGATCCCGGGGCGGCCTTTCGTGGCGAAGTATTCGCCGGCGGGGGAGCAGCTCTGGCTCACGGCGTTCGATGAGGGCGCCATCGGCTCCGTGTCGAGCGTGGCCAGCGACGGGGGCGACGCGGTCATTGTCGGCTATACCTCCTCCGACTGGGGTGCGCCCAATCAGGGATCGTTTGATAGCTTCGTCGCTCGAGTGTCGGCGGATGGCGAGTTGCTCGGCGTGCTGGAGACGGGCGGCCCGCAGCTGGACAAGGCCACGAGCGTGAGCGTGGATGCGGCGGGAGATGTTTTCTGGTCGCGAGAGGTCTGGAGCGCCGGCGATGATGGCTCCGATCAGGCGTTCCTGGCGCGCCAGACTCTGGAATGACGCTTCACCCGAGCGCTTTCACCCCGGAGCTGTCACCCGAGCTCTGTGCGGCACTTCCAGCATTCTTCGAAATTGCCGGGGCTAGTGTCACCGCAGTTCGGGCAAGTGACGTCGGGTGCCTCGGGCGCGTTCCGCGCGGCCTGCATCTCGCGCACGCAGAGCAGCCCCGCCGACTGATCGCGCTCTTCGAGCACGCACACCATGGGGCGCATCGATAGCGGCAGTTCCCCGAGCAATCCCTGCAGGAAGCCGTTCTGCAGGGCGCAGGGAATTCCCCGGTCTCGCATGCGCTGGAGCAGCAGCTCGGCGTCGATCAGGTCATTGGCCTGGTACACGGGGTACATTCAAACAGACTAGCACGCGCTCCGGTTTCGAGTGGGCCAGGGGGGCCGAGCCTCCACCCTACGACGACACCGTCACCTCGGGACTCCGTTGCGCTAGGCTGCGGCGGTGACCCACGCCAGCTCCCTGCCCCCCGTTTTACGGCTTCAGCACTTCCGGACTGCAGAATTGTTGCTCGCTGGCACACTGCTCGCCAGCGGGCTGGGCGCATTCGGGTGCACACCGCCGGCCACCTCGCCCGCTGCCGTCTCGGCTCCGGCGACGCCGGCCGCAGTAACCACGCCTGCCGCGCCACCCGACCCCGCCCGCGGGCGGGCGGCTCTATGACAGCTGGCGCACGGAACGACGGCTGAGCCATCTCTACGAATACGATCACGCCGGTACGGCGGAGCCCGATGGCAAGGGCGGCCCCAATGGCAACGGCACCCTCAACGATGGGCTCGGCCGCCCGATGCTCAATCCCGGGCACGATTATCGGCTGAAAAACTTCTTCGGTTGGGACCTGCGCGGCACGCAGGGTCTGAGCGGTCCGGCTTACCAAGCCGAGCCGTTCTCGCTGGAGCGCAACCTGCTCGAAGACGGGCGCTCGCCGGAGGAGATTCAGGCCTGGCTCGGCCACGGAGACGAGCAACTCCCCGCCTACGGCCAGGTGCTCGACGAGCGGATCTGGCCGACCTGAGCGCGTTTCTCGTGCAGTCGCGCGATGGGAGCATCGCGCGCCCCGAGCAGGTGTACCGCATCGTCCGTGATACACCGCGCAACTACGCGCTGCTGCCCGGCGCCGATGCGGCGCAAGGCCACGAGTTCTTCGGCTTCATGTGCTCCGACTGCCACGGCAAAGACGGCCGCGATCTCCCGCTCGACGGCGGCTTCTCGTTGGGCAGCTTCGCGCGGGCGCGCGCCGACGAGGCTTGGTTCAAGATCCAGAACGGCCTCGCCGGCAGCCCGATGAAAGGTATGGTCAGCGAGCCCAGCGGCGAACGAGCCGCACGGACCGTGCTCGAAATGCTGGCAGCCTTGTGCGATCGCGAGCGTTTTCTGCCCGCCGCGAGCAACCGCGCCAACGACGTGCCCGACGGTGACCCGCGCTGCGGCGCTTACCTGAAGTAGCCTGGCATTCACCAGCGCTGGGCGGCCCCCACCTCACCTGCGGAAGGCTTCGAGGCGCCGGCTCGCACCGCCGCGCGAGAGCTCGCGAAACAACAGGCCGCGAAAGATCATGAAGGTGTGCGCAAAGATGATGACCACCGGGATCGCCCAGATCGGGAAGTTCAGCAGGAGCCCGATCACGTAGGTCGGCGAAGAAAACGTGTACGCGAAAGTGACGAGCAGGGTCTGAGGCTGAGACAGGTCGATGCTGCCGGTGAGCCAGAACGCCAGAAACGCCACCAGCAGGTTCGGCAGGAGCCACACCACAGGGTGCTCGGTCATGAAGCGACCGGAGTCCACGAGCAGAGAAAAAGAGCGTGAATTGCCCTGATACAAAAGCTCCGGGACGGCGTTGAAGAAGAAGCCGATGGTGAGCCCGATGATGGCCGCAAAGGCGGGTCCGCGCGGGCTTCGCAGCAATGGGTCAGTCAGCAGACTGATCAGCCAGAAGGCGAACATCACGCTGACCACGTCCCAAAACCGCGCCCCGAACGTGCGCTTCAGCTCGTCCCAGCTGAGCCGGAAGCGCACGCTGGTCACCGCTTCGGAGATGATCTCGAGGTAGCTCGACCAGCAAGCCGCGAGCACGAAGCTCATCAGGATCCCGCCCAGCATCCCGGTCGACGCGGTGAGCATGCCGCCGACGTACAGGATGAGCGGATACAGGGGAAGGACGAGCAATGCCGGCCAGCTGCGGACCAGGCGTTGCCCCGTTTCGACGGTCACTCGTGCATAAAGCGCTAGCACGAGGCGGGAGATGAGCCCGGGACCGGCGCTACGTCAACCCTTCCGCTGAATCAGACCCACGATATTCGCAACCGTGTCCAGGTTTTCGGGCACGATTTCTCCATCTTCCAGCACGATCCCGAATTGCTCTTGCAGAAATGAAACGAGCTCGAGCACGCCCGTGGAATCGATGATGCCGGTGTCCAGAAACGAGGCGTCGTCCCCCAACGCCTGCGGATCGGGCACGTAGAAGTTGGTGGTGATGAACTGACGGACTTGATCGCGGATCGACATGAGAGGCCTATTGCACAGGTGAATCAGGAAGCTGCATTAGAGGTGGGTAAATGAGCTCAAGATAGATCGGTCTTTTTGATCTTGCCAGTCGTGGTTTTGGGCAGGCTATCGATGAAAACCACGACCTTCGGCACCATGAAGTTCTCGAGCCGCTGCAGGCATTCGCGCAGGATGTCTTTCTCGGTCAACGTGACGCCCTGCTCCAGCACCACGAACGCTTTGACGGCCTGGCCCAGAAGGTCGTCGGGCACGCCGATCACGGCAGCTTCCTTCACGCCGTGGATGTTCATGAGCACGCTCTCCACCTCCTTGGGCGCGACCTTCTCCCCGCGGCTCTTGATGATGTCGTCCATACGACCGACGAAGTACAGGTAGCCGTCCTCATCGAGCCGGCAGTAGTCGCCGGTGTATAGCACCTGCTCGCCCGGCAGTGGACCTGGCTTCAGCTTCTTGGCTGTCGATTCCGGCTTCTCCCAGTAGCCCTTCATGACGGTGGCGCCACGGATCACGAGCTGTCCGACCTGGTTCGGTCCAACGCGCTGGTCGTTCTCGTCGACGATCCACAGCTCCGTGTTGGGGATGGCGATGCCCACGCTGGTGGGCTTGCGGTCCAGATCCGCCGGCGGCAGGTACGTGCAACGCTTGCACTCCGTCAGTCCGTACATGCTGAAGATCTTGGCCTTGGGAAAGATCTCTTTCAGCATCAAGATGTGCTTCACCGGCAGCGCGGCCGCGGTGTTGCTCGCGTAGCGAATCTTCGAGAAGTCGAAATTCTTCAGCTCCTTCATCTCCGCCAGGATCGCGAAAATGGTCGGAACGCCGGGGAAGCCGGTGACGCCTTCCTCGACCACCGTCTGCAGCACGCGCGTGGGATACGCGAAGCTGCGCTCCAGCACCAGGCGCGCGCCCATGCGGAAGGCCATGATCATCTGGTACAGGCCGTAATCGAAGGCCAGCGGCAACACGCCCAGGATCACATCGTCTTCAGTGTTCTCCAGGTAGGTGGAGATGGAAGTGGCGGCCGTCAGCATGTTGCGGTGGGTCAGCATCACGCCCTTCGGATCGCCGGTGCTGCCCGAGGTGTAGATGATTGCAGCCAGATCGATGTCGATGTTTTGCCGCGCAGGCGCCGACCCGGCTTGCCCATCTTTCAGCCCGTCTTTCAGCGCATCCTGCCAGCTGCTGACACTGGGCAGGCCGCCGAGGCGCTCACGGTCGAGCGCGCCCGAGATGACCAGGGCTTGAAGAGCGGGTGACTTGCGCGCCGCCTCGGCAAAGATCGGAGTGAGGTGGCCGTCCGTGATCATCACCTTGGCGCGACAGTCATTCAGCAGGTAGGCAAGCTTTTCCGTTTTGGTGAGCGGGTTGATGATCGCGACGACCGCATTCGCCTTGAGCACCGCCCAGAACGAGATCACCGTCTCGATCGTGTTGTCAGCGAAGATGATGACGCGGTCTCCACGCTTCACGCCGCGCTTCACCAGCGCGTGCGCCAGCGCGTTCGAGCTCTCTTCCAGCTCGCGGTAGCTCACGCGCTGCTTCTGGCAGACGAGCGCCGCCTTGCTGGGCAAGCGGCGCGCGGAATCGATGAGGAAGTCGTGCAGTTGCGGGACGGCTCGAGTCATGATCTATCTCGCCTCCAAAGATTCAGACCGCAGGCGGTCGATCCGGGTGGTCAGGGGGACGTTGCGGCGGGCAAAGGCGTTCTGTATCACCAGCTGTTCGTGCAACAGCTGGGTGGAGAGGATGCCCACCAGCGCCATGTTGTCGGCGTTCGAAAATTGGTCGTCGCCGGTGCGCGCCTTGCACTTCGCCCACAGCTGGCGAACGGCGCCCGCGTCAAACACGCCCGCTGCCCGCACGGCGCGCTCGGACAGGGATTGTTCGACCCATTCCGGCGAGCGCGGCCCGGTGAAGGAGAGCGCGTCAGGGGCGCGGTAGGGCTGCTTCTTTCGCGCGAGGATGGCCGCCGGAACCAGGCCCCGGCTCGCTCGCTTGAGCACGTGCTTCTCGTCCAGGACTTTGAGCTTGTACGAGGGCGGCAGGGCGTTGGCGAGCTCCATCACCTCCGCGTCCAGGAACGGGAAGCGCCCCTCGACGGAATGCGCCATCAACATGCGGTCGCCCTGCGAGCAGAGGATGTAGCCGGTGAGCAGCGTGCGCACCTCGAGGTACTGGTCCCGCGCCAGCTGGGACCAGGAAGCAAACTCCGGCGGCAGGCTTGCGAGCAAGCGGGCATTCACATCCGTATGCCGGCTGGCCTCGCGCTGCTCGGCGGAGAACAAGCGCTGGAGCGCCTTCGCCGAGTGCCAGCGCGGCTCGTGCGCGAAGCCGGGCTCCCAGTGGCGCTCCAGCCCGCGCCCGAAGAAGGCACGCGCCATCGCGCGCTGCGAGGTTGGAGAGCGCGCCAGGTAAGGATACAGGCGCTCCAGCAGCAAGGGACGCCGCGTGGAGCGCGGCGCGTGCGCCCAGAAGCGCCGCACCTTGGCCTCGCGAAAGAGATCATAACCGGCGAACATCTCGTCTGCGCCTTCACCGGTGAGCACCACCTTGACGCCCTCTTTGCGCACCAACTCCGAGAGCAGGAACATGGGCGCCGGCGCGGTGCGCAGGATGGGCCGCTCGGTGTGAGCGATCACGCGCGGGAAAGCGGCCGCAATGTGCTGTCGCGAGACGACCACCTCCGCGTGGTCGCTGGCCACGAACTCCTGCATCAAGCGCTGGTACGAGGTCTCGTCGTATTCGGCATCCTCGAAGCGCAAGGAGAAGGTTCGGAACTTTTCCCCCTTGGCGCGCAACCCGAGCGCCGCGACCAACGAGCTGTCGAGGCCGCCGGACAGGTAGCTGCCGACCGGCACGTCCGCGCGCAGCATGCGCAGCCGAGTGGCGCGCTCCAGCGCTTCGCGCACGGCGACCACCGCGTCGTCGAGGCTCCCGGAGAAGGCGGGAAAATCGCCGCCCGCGCCAGGGTAGCGCGGAACATAGAAGGCCTCCTCCTCTATCCTGCCGTCGCGGTGGTACGTGCGCACGTGCCCGGGGCGCAGCTCTTGCACCCCGGCGAACACCGACTGAGGCGGCACCACCGACCAGAACGTGAACGTCTCTTCCAGCCCCACCGGGTCGAGGCGCCGCTCCAGCTGCGTGTCCGCCGCGAAGATCGCCTTCACCTCGCTCGCGAAGTACACCCGGCCGCCCTGCTCCGACAGATACACGGGCCTCACACCCACCCGATCGCGGGCGAGCACGAACTTGCGCTCGCGCCGATCCCAGAGAGCGATCGCGTACTGGCCATTGAAACGAGCAAACGCCCGGTTGCCCCAGGCTTCGTAGGCGTGGACGATGACCTCGGTGTCGCTCTTGGTCCGGAAGGTGTGGCCCAGGCCGATCAACTCGGCGCGCAGCTCGACGTAGTTGAAGATTTCCCCGTTGAAGACGACGTACAGCGTGTCGTCTTCATTGGCGAGTGGCTGCTGGCCGGAAGCCAGATCGATGATCGAGAGCCGCGCGTGAGCGAGGCCCATGTGGCTGTCACGGTAAACGCCAAACTCGTCCGGCCCGCGGTGGGACAGCGCGCCCGCCATGTGGACCAGTTGCTCCACGCCCGGCGGCGTGCCATTTCGATCGTAGATGCCGGCGATGCCGCACATGACTCTCAGACCTCGCTCACGGCTTCGATCAGCAGCGGCCGCGCGTGCAGGTAGGCCGTGGTCTTGCGCTTCTGCGCGATGTCCTTGAACACCCGTTGCACCTGCTCTTCCGTGAGATCGAGCGCGCTCGCCACCTCCGCCGCCGGCACGCCGTGGTTGAAAGCGTACAGACACACGTCCATGCGATCGTACGGCAGCGAGAAATAGAACTCTTCCTGCGTCTGGGGCATGGAGAAGGTGTCCGTGGTCGGCGGTCGGGCGCGGATCTCGGCGGGAATGCCCAGCTGCTCCGCCAGCGCGTAGACCTGCGTCTTGTACAGGTGCGCGATCGGCTTCACGTCCGCGGCGCCGTCGCCTTGCTTGACGAAGAAGCCCTGGTCGTACTCGAGCCGGTTCGGCGTGCCGGTGACCGCATAGTTGAGCCGATCACCGTGATAGTACTCCGTCATCTTGCGGACCCGCTGCTTGTAGTTCGTGGCAGCCACGATCTGCAGGTACACGTCGAGCGGCATGCGCTGGGTCTGGGTTTCACCGTTGGGCTTCTGGACGGTGAGCTGTGTGACGTTGAGACGAGCGCTAGCACCCGTCACCGGGCCATCCATGATGGATGGCAGGGCGAGCTTGAACTTCCAGCCCGGGCCGAAGTCGGGCACCAGGCGACGCAGCGCCTCGTGCTGGCGCTCGTAGCAGCCGAGCGCGGCCAGCGCAGGACCGATGTTTTCGATCACCGTGTTGATGCCCAGCTCACCGGCGACCAGCTGCCCCAGTCGCAGCGAATCGTCGGAGCTATCTTTCTCCGGCATGAACAAGCCGAACACACGCTCCTTGCCCAGCGCGCGCACGGCGAGCGCCGCGACCACGGAGCTATCGATGCCTCCGGAGAGCCCCACCACCACGCCGCGCTTGTGCAGGACTCCCATCACCTGGGCGCGAAGCGTCTCGGCGATCTTGCTGATCGTGGCGGGAATATCCAGCTGCAACACGGCTTTCGAAAACATCTGCGAACTCCTCACGGCTCCTGACGTCGGGCGCTGGCGTGAATGGCCGCGCAGGCTCGCTGACCCCCCCACTCGGCGCGCCCCGAACGCGCAGAGACTGAGCCGGCCATATCATTGCGGGCTCCGTTCCGCAATCGATCGGCGCTCGGCAGGGCTCGGCGATATGATGCCAACCATGGCTTTTCTTTGTGCGACAGCGTCGCGAGACGCGCGTCCCCACGTCATCCAGCGAGGACTCGGGCGGCTCGCGTTGTTGCTCGCCTGCGGCTTCCAGGCCGCGACGGACGTCGACCAGCTGTTTCACCACTACGAGCAGGCTTTGCGCGGGCTCGAGACCCGACACCGGGAGACGGTCTTGGTCACGTCACCGTCCCGCTCACGGTCTATCCGACCGAGCTGAAGTGGCGCGCCTTTCGGCTGATCGGGCGTAGCGTTTGGGAAGATGAGGCGAACATCAAACGGACGGAGTTCAACCGGCGGCTGCATTCGGCGTTCGCGGGCGACCCCATCTTCGATCTCTCGAGCGCTGAATCTCTCGGTCCTGACGGGCGCCGCTCGCTCTTTGAACACGCTGGGCAGCGCTACCCGACGCTCGATCCGCGTTATGCCCAGGACGAAGGGCATTTGAATGCCCTCGGGCAGCAGCGATTGGGGACGGCGTTTCTACGCTTTATCGCGAACGCCCGTCTGAACCCCTGAGAAACCGAGCGAGGCTCCGGAGGAGGGCGGAGCTCCTCTTTCCCCGTGACTCAGCGTCCCGTTCGCCTTCATGTTGACGGGGCGAGCTGGAATCCCGAGGGCGGTGGCCCCCGCGGGCAGATCCTTGAGCACCACCGAATTGGCACCGATCACGCAGTCGTCACCCACCGTCACGCCACCGAGGATGCATGCGCCAACGCCGATGTCGACCCGATTGCCGATGATCGGCTTGTCGTTCGGCTCGGAGCGACTGACCAGGCCGAGCGTGGTGTTATGCCGGATGTGCACGTCGTCTCCGATGGACCGCGCGCCGATCACGGAGCCGCCATGATGCCAGATGCGCACTCGCCGGCCTAGTTTCACAGTGTAACAGAGGTCGATGCCCCACAGCCAGTTCAAGCCTGTAAAGGCGGTGTGGTAGGCAGCCGTCAACGGCGCGCGCAGCAGCTTGGAACGCACTCCCATGCGCGCGTTCCCCAATCGGTGTAGCGCGACGGCCCAGAAACCGGGTGCCGTCAGATCGCGCTCGTGAGTCTGAAAATCCTCCGCGAGCAGCTCGAACAGGGAGATGTCCGAGGGATTCTCGTTATGACTTCCCACCGGCAACGGCACATCGTGCCCAGGAGCAACCGTGCCACCCCGGGAGACAGTGCGACTCGGTTCGCCCACCGAGGAGATGGGCTGCGCGCTGCCAACGGAGCCAACGAGCTGCGTTCCGCTGGCAGGTGCTCCCATGCCGGCGGGCGCTGGCAGCCCGTTGAGGACGTGCGAGTGCTGTTTGACTGGCGAAGAAGGGTTCATGCTCTCTCCGAAGACGGGCTTCAGGCTTCCGGTCGCGCTCGTTCGCGCAGCGGCTCGACGGCATTGATCCAGAGATCCGCTGCTTCCCTCTCTCTCGACGTGGGTTCGCGCCCCGCCAGCTCACGCGGCCAGGATACGCAACGGCCGAGATACCAGAAAGCGTTCGCGAGCCATAGCCCGCGCCTGCCGTAGAATTTGGCGAAGTAGCGGGAACGTGACTCATAGTAATAGCGCGGCGCTCGCCGCAGCAGCGCCCCTTCGGCCGATACCCTGGAGCTCCCGCCATTCAGGTGCACGATCTTGGGTTCCGGGAAATAAAGGACTTTCCATCCAGCTTCGCGCACCCGGCGGCAGTAGTCGATGTCCTCGAAGTACATGAAGTAGGCATCGTCGAGCAGGCCGACTTGCTCAATGACCTCGTGTCGAACCAGGACGCAGGCAAAGCCGAGCCAGTCAACCTCGACGGGCCCCTCGCGCCAGGGGAGCACGAGATCGTACCGACTCAGCAGCTTCGTGAACACGCCCGTGTTGGAAGAGCGGAGGAACTCGCTCGGCGGTGCCGGCTGGCGAAAGAAGCTCTGATCCGGGATGCCATGGCCATCGACCATGCTCGGCCCGATGATGCCCGCCCGCGGGAAGCGCACCATCGCAACGCGCAGCCCCGCAAACGTTCCGGGCTGCACGAGCGTGTCACTGTTCAACAGAACGTAAGCCTTTGCGGGTTGCGCCCGGATCCCGCAATTGTTGCCATACGAGAAGCCGCCGTTCCGGGGAGAACGCAGTACACGCGCCCAGCTCGACCAACCTCGCTCCGTGATGGAGCGCTCAATTTTTTCCGCGGAGCCGTCGCCTGAGTCGTTGTCCACAACGACAACCTTGAACCACGATTCAACTGTGGGCTCGATCGAGGCAAGACAGCTGATGGTGAGATCAGGCGTTCGATAGTTCAAGAGGATGACCGAGACGTCGATGCTCATGATGATAGCTCGAGATCTAGCTTGGCTGTCGGCGAGCGGGCGGCGAGGAACGTTCGGCTCGAGTGTGCCTCCCCTGTGGAGCGCAAGCATGCCTTCCCTGATAGCTGACGCGGACCTCCTGACTCGGTCGCGCATTTCATCTGCCGGCGCCGGCGCGCGAGCCAGGCCAGCCCAGGTGCCCGCACCCCTCGGAACGTCGCGGTTTCGAAACGGCCCATTCAGAACGCGACGTAGACGCCCGCCCCCACCTCGCCCTGGAACAGAGCCGTGCCGGAGAAGGTGAACGCGCAGCCCGTCCCCGTTCCGCAGAACAACGCACTGTGATCGGTGAAGAAGGTGGTGAGCAAACGTGCCCGCAAGCGCACGCCCAGGTGGTCGACGATCTGGGCCTCGAGCCCGCCCTCCATCAACAGCGAAAACCGCCACTCCTCGTACGAGTAGTACTCGTTGTTCGCCTCGAACCAGCTTGGACCCATGGTCCCGCCGATCACCGGGCGCAACCACTCCGCCCCCGGGATGCGAAACTCCAGCAAGCCTCCGATCGTGAGATAGTTGATCGCCAGATCATACTTGTCGAACGAGCCATCCGTAGAGTGCACGGAGATCTCGGTGTCGGTGCGCGAGTAACCGATCTCGGCGATGCCATCCCGCGCAGCGGCGAAGTTGAGCGTGGCGCCGAAGGTAGGCGCATCCTGGATGGTGATGTGGCGCTTCTCGTACTCGGAGGTCGCGTCGAGGCTCCCACCGAACTGATAACCCACGTACGGCCCGATCCGCACGCGCGGTTCGCCCGCGCGCACAGGCATGCTCGAAAGGAGCAGCGCCAGACCACACGTGATTGCTGATACTCGCTGCGAGCAGCGAACTTGTTCCCCCATGCTCACACCGTAACGCGCGGTGAAGCGCGTGCAAAGGATCGCGCGAGACATAGGGTAGACGGCGTTTCATCGAAGAAACGGGAACGGCGCCACAGCCCGGCGGCCGCGGCGCCGCCGGATCGGAGCGCTCGTTTCGCACGAGGAACAAAAGGTTACGCGCACGTGACGGCGCGGCTCAGTGCGACACACCGTGCGCGTGGGCTCCTTCGTGGCGATGGCTGTCGTCAGCGTCCAGCAATCCCCAGGAACGCAAGCGCCAGCCCAGCGCCATCAACGCGATGCCCATCACCAGCGCGTACGCACCCAGCCACAGCGCGCTCGCGCCGGCAGCAGGGAAGGACAAAAATGCCAGTCCCAGCGTGATCGAAGCGAGCCCGGTCAGAGCGAGCAGCCACTCTCCTTGGATCGCCTTTCCGAGCCGCACCGCCGCGATGATGCGAAGCACACCGATCACCATCGCCCACGCCGCGACCAGGTACGAAAAACTGAAGACCATCACACTCGCCCAGCGCAAGGTGACCAGGCCCGCCGCGATCTGCAGGGCGCCTTCGGCGACGTGTACCCAGCGTGTCTCGCCCGTGCTGCGCCGCAGCGCTGCGGCGACGGCAAACGCACCATCTGCGAGCGCATAGATGCCAAAGGCAAGCACGAGGGCGGCCAGCGAGAGACCGGGCACGAGCAAAGTTGCGACACCAAAGAGCAGGCTGACGACGCCACGAAGCAACACTGCGCACCAGTGACTGACCAGCATGTCGACCTGCAGCTCGGTACCGTCCATCGCCCCGCCCTCCCCTGCGCGGCAGCAAGCCCGCTGCCAGCGTTCACTCCGCTGCGCTCTAAGGAGTGCAAACCCCGAGCCACCGAGGCGGGTACGTGGGCGCGCGCGGCGGGCCGCGGCGCTCGACTCGATCTGTCGTGCAGAGCGTGCGCTGCTCGGACGGCAAGCTGCGAGCCGTCGAATTCCACCCTGCGTCCCCCGCCCGCCTGTTGAAGAAGCCGTTCAACCCCGACGATTTGCTGCGGGAGATGTCGAGCCTGAGCGTGATCCGGCGTCGTAACATGACCGCCTCCATGCTGGGGCAAGTTGCGGCGCAACGTGCCTGGCGCGGTACTAAAGTCTGGCTCGCTCTGCGCCGCCAGGTTTATGTCCGGCATCGGAGTGGGCGAGCAATGAAGAGCGGAGCGCCGGCGTGAACGCGCGCCGCCACCGGTCGATCCTGCGCGGCCCTATCCTGCGCGGCCCTATCCTGCGCGGCCCTATGTTGCGCGGCCGTGGATGGCTCGCACCCTTGCTGCTCGCCGCGGCGCCGCCGCCGGCTCCGCAGGAGCCTGTCCCGGCGCTCCCTGCGCCCGAGGCCGTGGAACCGCGCGCCCACCCCCCGTGGCCGGAGCTGGCAGCCGTGTTTCCCGGCGCGCTGCTCTTCGGCTCGGGAACATGGTTGCAGGGCCGCACCATCACCAGTGAACGCTTGCTGCTGCTGGAGGGGGCGAGCCTG
>JAICTU010000266.1 GCA_025936205.1 Polyangiaceae bacterium
CCGGGCCTCCGGCGCCACGAATTGGTCTGAGAATTCGGCGTTTCAGGACGTCCAGCGCCGGTTCGACCGCCAGCCGCTCGGGCGTTGGAAGTCGCAGCCCCAATCCGCCGTGGTCCGCTATGCCGCTTGGGCGGCGCGCGCAGCGATGCCGCTGCTCGGGTATGACCCCACGCAGACCCAGCTCTTACCAGCCGAGCGCTTGCAGTTTCAGTGCCTGCAGGCGCTGGATTCGGGAGAACGCCGGGCGTACTCGGCGCTGAACACTAGCTTTCGCTGGTTACGACAACGGCTGGGTCGGCCGGGGTGGCGTTGGTCTGAGTAGGGCCAGCCCCGGAGCTCCGGACGCTTTTTCGACGCTAGCCCGAAGAGGTTCGACGCTAGCCCGAAGAGGGCTCGCCCTGTCCGTAAGGGGGAGGACTGCAGAAAGGTGAAAACGAATCCGGCGCGTGACCGCACGTGAGTGCGAGCGTTTCAAAATCTGACGTTTCTTCGATGGCGGGAGGTTCGTACGGTAGACGCGCCTGCCCGCCTTGGTTCGTATCGTCCGTCAGCATGCTACCCGGAGGATCCTTAGCAATTCTGTCGCCATTCGTAAAGTATGGCTAGTACAGGAGCGTGACCCGGGGCGTCGCCGGATTGCTGCCGGTCGCGTTCGTGTCGAACAGCAGTACGTCGTTGAAAGTATCCCCATCGATGTCGCCCACGAAGTTGACGCCCAGAGCACCCGAGCTCGCGGTCTTGAGGTGAGCGTCGGCGTTGGAACGGGTGTTGGAAGTCACCCCGGTGCCGCCATAGAACAGCTCCACCGTACCGGGCCTGAGCGGCGAAGAGACAAACACGGAGCCTAGCGCTAGCTCGCTCTTGTTGTCTTTGTCGAGGTCTCCGAGCAGGCCGAACGCGCTATGGAAGCTATCCGCCGCGAAGTGGCCCCAGTCGTTGTCCGCCGAATCAGCCTGCGTGCCCAAGTCATTCGTGAAGGTCAACAGGCTATCGGTGCCGAAGCCACCTCCAGCTTTACCCAGATACACGTTGCAGAAGTTGAGCGTGGGCTGGAGGGCACCGCCGCTCACGCAGACGTCATTGCGGCCATCGCCGTTGAAGTCGCCGAGACTTGCGATCGGGGCCCCGAAGTCTCCCTTGCCGCCATCTGATGTCGTGACGAACGGCGCGCCGGGCGAGACGGGCACCAGCCCAGTTGTTGCTGGAGGATAAGCCTGGCCTGCCAGGAAGTAGACGGAGGACTCTACTACGCCGCCGCCGCCGACGGCGCCAATCACGAGAGCGCCGGGGGAGGCCGGCGGCGGGACCTGGACCGGGCTCACGCTAGCGAGGGTGATGCCGAAGAACTGATTGGCGGTCGTCGTCGGGGGATCCACGACGAAGCCGTCTACACCGACGGTTGGGGTCGAGGACATGTTGAACACCGTCCCCGTGGCGACGCTGGAGAGGTGAGAACCCCCCAACACCACGTAGACTCGCCCGCCTGTCGACTGCAGCGGCGCGCCCATGACGATATCCAAGGCGCCGTCACCGTCGAAATCCGCGGAAGTCACAGCGGTTCCCAGCTGCGCGCCCGCCACGGCACCGTGGAAGCAAATATCGGCAGTGCACCCGGGGGCCGCGGCCATGGTGATCGTCGAGGGCCAGGTGTCTTTCCCGAAGAATACGAACACGCCGCCGGCGCTCGTCCCGCCGGTCGTGGTGTTCAAGAACGGAGCGGAGACGGCAAAGTCGGGGCGGCCGTCACCATTGATATCTCCGAGACCCGCCACGACCTGGCCCAAGCGGCCTCCCGAACCGGTGGTTTGGGGGCTGATCGTGACCTGCGTAGCCGTGTTCAGTGCAGAGCCACCGAAGAAGACCTGTGCACCTCTGTTCGCATAGCCCACGATGAAGTCGTTCTTGAAAACCGGCGGAATTGCCAGCGGGGTACCGTCGCCATTGATGTCACCCAGCGGAGCCATCGAGAACAGGTTAATCGTCTGCGCAGCGTTGAAGGCTGCTGGGATGGAGGTGTACTGTTGCGTCAGGAACGGGTTCGCCACGATGGCGCTCTGACCCGCTGCGATGGCAGTGAGGTTCCCGGCCTTGTCCACGCCTCGCAGCGCGCAGAACTCGCTCTTGCCGGTGTGGAAGCCCGTGAACGCTTGGGTGTTTGGCCCGGGGTCGCTGGGCAGGGCGGTCAGGGCAATCGGGGTCGCGGTGGACCAAGCAGCTTCATCCACGATGTCGCTGTTCGCGCAGCGCATTTGATACGCGGTCAGGTCCCCTCCGTCCGTGTCGACCAGCTTGTTCCAGCTGACGTTGAGCGTGCCTTGCCGGCGTCCGGTCACATTGACGGTGAGGGCAGAGGCAAGCACTGCCGCCGGCGCCAACGAGTCCACGTTCACCTGCATCGAAGTGCTGGTGACCAGCGCGCTGCCACTATCCGTGACACTCACGCTGAGCGTCTGGTCGAGGCCTTCCGGCGCGGCCACGCAGGTGCTGAACGCGCCGCTCAGCACGGTCGTGCTGGCAACGGCGCCGCTGCCGATCTGAATCTGTACGGCGCTTCCGTCCGCCGCACTGCTGGTGCCCGCGACCGTCACGTCGAGCCCCGCCACTCCGCTGGCGCAGTCGGTCGTCGCAGCGTTCAGGAACGCCGGAGCGGCAGCGGGCGACGTGATGGCCAGGTCGGGATGGTCGGCAATGGTCAGCGCGCACGGGTCACTGCAGCCTGGGTTGCCGGCTGCATCGGTGACGCAGGCTTGCAGGCTGATGTTGCCGGGGCCGCCCAGGTCCAGCGCGCTGAACGTCGTCGTGGTGGCGCCCACGCCCCCATCGACCTGCGAGCTGGAGCTCGAGGCGCCCCGGGTCACGGTCAGGTCCACCAGCGGGATTCCGTCGTTGTCGACGTCGACATCGACGTTCATTCCTGGCGTGACCCCCAGGTCGAGATCACTTTCCGGCACTGCGAGCACCGGGCCGCCGCAGGTGGGCGCGGTGATGAGCGGCTCGGGTGCCTCGCAGTCGGAGGTGACGCTGATGCTCGCGGGCAGGCTGGTGAGGCCGTCCGCCGTCTGTTGCACGGTCACGGTGGTGCTGCTGCCGTCGTTCTTGGTCGGCAGCGCGAAGCCCGAGAAGATCGCGGTGTTGCCCAGCTGGCAGGTGGCCGTGACCGGGCTCAGAACGTTGTCGATCAACAGCAGAACGTCGGATCCGACGTCGCTGCAGGCGACTTCGATGTCCGTTACGCAGGTGCTTGCCACGTTAAAGAGGCTGTTGTTCGCGGGCGAGGTGATGGCCACCACGGGTACGTCGACTCGAACGGCGACCGTGATCGGCACGGAGGCGATGTTGCCGGCCGCGTCGCTGACCTCCACACACACGTCCGTCGGGCCCGTGGTGCTCGGCAGGGTAGCGCCGAGTGAGAAGCTCTGATTGCCCGCGAGTGTGCTGAAGCTGCCGCTCAGCGCATTGCAGCTGCCCACGCGGGCGCTCGTGCAGTCGCCGCCGGTCGTTTGTCCGCTGACCGTGACCTGCAGCCCTGGCTCCCCGCTGGGATCCTGATCGTTCGTGGGCGTGATGGGGCTCGCGCCGCCTGCTACCAGCAGCGAGGACGAACAGGGCACTGTGTCGACGGTCCATTGCTCGGTGGTCGAGGTCTGGACGTTGCCAGCGGCGTCCGCGCACTGGAACCTGGCGCTGTGTGGACCTTCCGCGAGCGTCACGTCCGCGATGGTCGCACCGGTTCCGCCACCCTGTGGCGCCAGTGCAGTCGTGAGCGGGTTGTTCCCTTCGTCATCGATGATCAGCGTGGCGTTGACGCTATCCGGGTCGCTGATCACTCCGAAGGAGATCTGGAATCCCGCGGTGCCGGGTAAGCTGTCGTTGCTCGCGTTCAGGAAGTCGGGCCCCGTGTCGGGGCTGGACAGGTTACACGTCGGGACTTCGCAGTCCGCCTGCACGCTGACGCCCGCCGACACGACGGGGTCGAACCCAGTGATGGTCTGGCGCGCGGTCAGCACCGTGCTGCTGCCATCGTTCTTGCTGGGCAGGCTGGCGGCCAGGAAGCTCGCTTGACCCTGCGAGCACGTGGCTTGGGCGATGAGCTGCCCATCCGCGAGCAGATCGACGTTCTGCTGGTCTTCCGAGCACGCCACCACCACGGCGGCTTCACATGCCGTCGTGAGATCGTCGCCGTCCGCGACGGCTCCACCCGTGCCAAGTCGGTTGTAGCGGGTACTTCCCGCGGGGCTGGAGATGGCCACTTGCGGCGCCTGGAGCCGCAGGTTGACGGCCTCCTGAGCCTCGGCACCGAGGTTGCCCGCGAAGTCTTCGGCCTGCGCGCACACGTTCAGCGAACCGGAGCCCGTGAGGGACACGGGCAGGGAGAAGTGGCCGTCCTCGTCGAGCCCGGTCAGCGGCAACGGCGTGAGTGCGCCGTCACAGACGCCAATCCAGAGCGTCTTGCAGTCCCCGCCCGTGACTTGCCCGGTGGCAGTCACCTGGATCCCCGCCGCGATTGGATCGTTATCGCTGCCTGGAGTGATCGGGTTGGCCCCGCCGGCGATCGAGCCGAGCGAGACGGTGCAGGGATTGGTATCGACATTGAACGCCGCGGGCGCCGACAGCGTCGTGACCCCGAAGGAATCTCGGCATTCTGCGCGAATGGTGCGCGGCCCCTCCGCGAGCGTGACGCCGCCGAACGTAGCACTGCCGCTGCCGTTGTCATCGACAACGTCGACTGCCGGGAAGGTGTCGAACGTACCGTCGATCTGGAGCCGCACGTGCTGGCCCTGATTCTCCAGTTCCGTGCTGACCACGATGTCCGTCTGCAGGCCGCCCGCGACGTCATCGTTATCCTGAGTGGCGTTCAGGTAGCCATCGTCGTTGGCAACCGGCGCGGCGATGCTGCAGCTCGGGCCGGGGCAATCGACCAGTATGTTGCTGGCGAATTGCAGCGAACAAGTGCTGTTGTCCGCCATCGTGGCTTCCGCACGCAGCACGTTCGCGGTCGCACCTCGATTGCCGAGTACGGCGTTGAAGTTGACGGTGCCATCCACCACATCCTGGGCTGCCAGCGGCGCGTCGTTGACAAACAGCGTAACGCTCTTGGCGTTGCTGGTGAGACCCACGGCAATCGCGAATTCGGAGCCGCAGGCCTCGGCGTCGGTATCGCTCGAGCCGTCCAGCCTCAGAGCCCCGGCGTCGCCGCCAGGGACGGGGGCGACGAAGGCAAGCTGGCAAGCGTCCGGGGTGGGACCGCTATCGGGCGGGTCACCCGAGCTTCCGCTCGCACCGGCGCTGCCCGCCGAGCCTTCACCCGCGCTGCCACCGGTGTTCTCGCCCGCGCTGCCCGCTGTGCCTTCACCGGCGCTACCGCCGGTGTTCTCGCCCGCGCTGCCGGCTTCATTGTCGGGGCCGTTGTGAAAGTAATTTCCGTCGCCGCCGACCCCGTCATATTGGGGACACGTCGGCCCGATGCAGATTTCCGTCTTGTCGGGATCACTGCAGCCGGCGGCAATTGCCCCGACCGTCACCGCGCCCACTGCGCACGAAGCCCAAAATCGCTTGCTCTTCCCCATGCCTGCACTCTCTGCGTGGTCCGACCGACTAGCACTCGCAGGGAGCGATCGCCCCCCATCGCGCAAAATCAGATTTTCATTGGTCAGACGGCGGAGGAGTCATGGGCGTAAGGGGAGCTGCTTTGCTGCGTCGAATTTGGACCAATCCAGCTGCGCCCATGTGAGGGGAGGCACCGGATTTCGCCACATCTGGGAGCCAGGAGCGGTCCGGTGGACGCGAGACCGTCGCTGAATCGACACGCGAGCGTTCCACAATGAATCGATGCCCGCCCGCGCGACGGAAGGGCCCGACCGGGATGGCGTCACAGAAGCCATCGAGCGAGTCGATCTCCGGCTCCACGCCGGATTCCGACTCGTACTTCCAGCGAGCTCCTTGGCACGCACGGGTATACGCAGCGAGCGCACTGCCCGTGTAGTGCTCGGCTTCGGCGAAGCAGCGTTGGCAGTGATCTCGCAAGTCGCACACGCGGCATGCGGGCAGGTCTGCCCAACGCAGGGAACGGATCGCCGTGGCGACCGGGTCGTTGTGCCAGCTCTGCTGCAATCCAGCGCCAAGAGCGTGGCCCGTGGGGATGCTCCATTGCGTGCACGGCCGCATTTCACCGTTGGGCTCGACATGGACATTGCCGACGCAGGCGCCGCAGGGCCGATCGTCCAGAGGCATCTGTACGGTAGGTCGCGGGCGAACGAGCCTTGGGTCTCGCTGGGCCGCCAGATAGGTAGCTTTGGAGACGCCGAGCGCCGCCGGAGCAAAGTCACCATCCTCGCGAGGATTGAGCTTCGGGTCCAAGCGATAGTCCGCCCCCAAGCACGTCACGAATTCGATGTACTCGGAAAACTCGCGCTCGTTGGCCTGCATGAGCGGACTCTTCAGCAGCACGCGAACACCGGCGTTGCGCAAGAAACGCACAGCGGAACAGATTTGCTCGAAGGAGCCCGGCACTCGCGTGATCGAGTCGTGCACCTCCGCCCGATGGGAGTACAGGCTGATCTGTACCTCTTGTACTGCCAGGCGTCCGAGCTCGGTCGCTAGCGCCTCGCTGATATTGAGCGCGTTCGAGTAAATCTTGACTGCAAACTTGAGCTGGCGTGCATAGCTGACCAGCTCCAAGAAATCCTTGCGCAGAGTCGGCTCGCCTCCCGAGATGGTCAGGAAGAGCACGCCGAGCGCGGCCAGATCGTCGAGAATGCGTTTCCAATGCTCGGTGTCGAGCTCGCCCTTCTGACCCTGTACTTGATAGCAGTGGACGCAGGCTTCATTGCAATGGTCGGAGATCTCCACCATCGCGCCATAGGGAGAGCGCGAACGAGCGGTGCGGGCAGCGATCGCTTTCACTGCGCTGCGGCGCCTCGGCAAAGCTGGAGAGGCGGGCAGCGTCGCGGCTGTCGAGGCTGTACTGCTCTCAGGGGTTGCGACGAGCGTCGCGGACTCGTCAGGGGCCGGCGCGGGCACCACTAGTCCTCTTGCCCCTGGATACGAGCGGCCCCGACTGCCAGCATTTGCTCGGCGAATGCCAGAACGTCGACCAGCGCCCGCTCGCGGTCGACAGCAAACTCCCGCACGATGTCATCGACGATGTCATTGAGCGAGCGACCATCGGTCAGTTGCCATACGCGAGTTCCCACCGCGTTGAGCACGTGCAATTGATTGCGGTCGATGGTGATCACAATGGCTTTGCCATCCATCACCCGGGAAGCGGTTCGCTCATTCTGCTGCAATCTCTCTCGGCCAGTGAGTTGCGTACCCTGGATGTTGGATTCCATCTGATCAGCGCTCCTGATTGCTCATGGTTTCGACAGAACGGCGTAGTAAGGGAGTCAGGCAAGTACCCAAGCCGAAGTGCAGCCGAGCCACTGGCAGATCGGCTTCCAATCGCTCGAGTCGTGACAGCAGCTCTAGCTCCGTGGCCGCTTCGCGGCTCCCCAGGTAGGTGGACTCGCGCAGCAGAGCCAGCTTACCAACTCGCGAGCAGCATTGCAGCGTGCAACCGTGGCTCGACTGGTGGACTCGAAACAGGGCCAGCAGCGGCTGCCAAGCTGGCACGGCTCGCGGCATGTTCGCGTCGATCAACGTGCCTCCCAAAAGCGGGTATGCCAACCAACCACCGCCACCCCGCCGCGGCGCGACCGCCAGCCGATCCACCGAGAACAGCGCGCTTCCCTCGACCTGCCGAGATGCCGTGCTCTTTCCCGCGCCTGACGGCCCCAGAAACGCGATCACGCCGCCGTCGAGCTGGACGCTGGAAGAGTGAAGAATCACTCCGCCTTGGGCGTGCAGGATCGCCGATGACAGACCGGCCAACAGGGTTTGCACGCCGCGGTCGTCGGGAGGCAACCATGCTTCTGCCGCAAAATCGGACCCTTGCCGCCAGATCCGAGCCTGCCCCGCCTGCGTCGAAACCCGTGCTTCTGATGCCGTCCAGCTCCAATCGAGCCAACCCGGCGGGCGGCGCTCCTGCTGGTTTGCCGCTGGCGGTGCGCGGTGCAGCCGGCACCGAATGGGCCTGGCGCATGCGCCGATATCGCTGGCTTTGGATGAGGCCCGCTCTGAGCCCCAGGAAGCGCGGCCTACTCGTGTGATCGCAGCGGTGAGATCGTCGGCTCCCTCAAACCAGAAGAGCAGGCCGTCATGATTCTCGTGCACCTTGCTGCGTCGCCAAGTAAATTTCCGATACCTTGAACGCACCTCGGGCTGCCGTCAAGCCGGGCTTTCACACCTTCAGGCCGCATGTGCGCACGGGTGCGCGGGTTCCGCGTACGACGTTTCGGCTCCCCGTGCGTAGACTCGATGTTCGAGCTTTGTGCAGCCAGCGGCCGTATGGACCGCGCTGATGCGGGATACTGCTGAGAGTCAGCGCGAGGCGGCTACGCTACCGGCGCCACACCTCCAGCATGCTCGATTGCTGCGGCGCTACGCTGCGTCCGTGCTGGCCCGCGAATGTCTGCGGGAGGTAGCAACGGTGCTGGGCGAACGCGGGATCCCGGTCATGCCGCTGAAGGGAGCGCTGTTTCAGCTCCTACTCTACGCGGATCCCGCTGAACGCGCGCTGACCGACGTCGATATCCTGGTGCCTCGAGCCGCATTCTCGACGGCGGTCGAGCTGCTCTCGAGAGCAGGCTTTGTCCGGCGCAGCACCGGGCGCAGCCTGGTCGAGTGCGCGTTTCGGGCTCCGTCGGGCATGATGGTGGATCTGCACCAGCAACTCTTCAGCCCGGCGCGCTACCGGTTGTCGACGCAGGATCTGTTCCGCCGCGCCATCCGTGATGCCCAACTGCTTGGAGTGCCGCTGTACCTGGCTCATCCGCACGACACCGCCGCCCATCTCATCGGCAAGTTTGTGTCGGATCACGTCGTCGCAGAGCGCTGGTCGCGCCTGAACGAATTGCTACTCTGGGTCCGGCATTTTGGGGTCGAGCCAGGCCGCCTCGCTCGACACCTGGAGCGCCATGGTCTGGGCCGCGCTGCGCGGTACGCGCTCAGCTGTGGCATCGAGTCACATGGAGATCCATTCTTCGGCGCCGCCCTTGCTGCCCTGCCATGCGACCCTGTGGGGTGGGTCTGTGCGCGCACCGCGCGGAGCCTGATTCCTCGCGGCCAACGAGCGCTGCTGGCGACTGCGTCCGCTCACCTACTCAACAGTTCGCTGCCGCGGGCTGCGACGAGCGTCGCGTGGTCGGCCATCAATCGTTGGCGCCACGCTCGGCGTTCGGCTCGCCCCGTGTAGCTCGAGAGCACGCGGCTATTCGCCGGGAGAGGTTTCAGGTACCAGTTTTGCGTCCCGCCGCGAGCTCTCCGGCGCAGGCGGGGTAGCGGTACCGGCTCCCAGCAGCTGGAGATGCCGGAGCGCATCGTGCGCCAGCGTCTTCTGGCCCACGCGCTGTGCAGTGTCGGCGATCGCCCGCCACGTTTCCACGGAGGGCATCTCTCTTGCGGCTCGCTCGAAGTGCGTCAATGCCATGTTCCAGCGGTCGGTCGCCCCGAGCTTTCGGCCCAGGCTTAGCTCCGCGGCTGCGCAACGTTCTCGATCCACGCAGGCGATGGCGGTCCAGCCGTGGATGGCTTCCGGCAAGTGTTCACTATTGTTGGCGAGCGCCAGATCGACCAACGCTTCAGCGCAAGCGTGATCTCCGACAAACTCCTGGCAGTCTCGAGCGAGCTGCTGCTCCGCCGAAGCTCCTTCTCCCAGCTCTCGTCTGATGTTGGCCGTCAGTACCGCTGTGCGTGAGCTATTTGCCATCGCGCCCTGTCGAGCCTCGTTGAGCGCACGCTCCAGGCAACTCTGTCGCGCGCCGCCGCACACCTCACCCCCGCGCCTCAGATCAGCTAGCAACTCTGTCGCCAGCTGATGGTGCGCGTCTGCGAAATTGGGTTTCCGCTCCAAAGCCCGTTCCAGAATGCTCACGCGCAGGGGGATGTCGCTGGTCTGGTAGGCGAGCGAGAGCAGCACCCGCGCGCCCGCCGCGCCATCGGGCACTATCTGTTCGAGTTCGACCTGCGAAAGCTTCCAATGCGTCACGAGCTCGAGGACCCACGCCGTCGAGTTGGGGTCGAGCTCGATCGCATGCCGAAAGGCGCCCAGCGCCTGGTCCGTCGCACCTCGCGCGTGGAGAATGCGGCCCAGCAGCAAATAGGCTTGCGTGCTGGTGCGGTTTCTTTCCAGAGCTCGCCCAATCCAGGCGACCGCGTTCTTTCCCTCGCCCAGCGCCGCGGAGGCGCCCAATAAAGGGAAATATGGTTCCGCGGGGTAAGCGAGCATCGCCGTTTTCAGCTGCGCCCAGAAGTCCTCATTGGGAACCCCCGAAGTGCTGACGAGCTCGTCATGCAGTTCCCGACGCATGCGCGCAGGGGACTCGACCGCGAACTTCAGAGCCAACGCCACGCACAGCGCGCTCACAGCCGAGCCCGCCACGAGCACCCAACGGAGGCGTGGCCCGCGCTCGCTCGAGGCTTTACCGAGCACGCTTCCAGACAGTCCTCCGAGCAGAAAGGCCAGCAGTGCGCTCACCGCCGGTAGCTCCAGACCGAGATCCACGAAATTTTGCGACAACAAAACGATGCAGCCGACGAGCACTCCGCGCTGCGTAGAGTGGGTCCAGACGCGCCTTCTGAAGATGACAGGCGCGAGCGCCCAGGCCAGCGTCAGCAACGCCAGCAGCGCGATCGGCAATCCCCACTCGGCAGCCCACTGCAGGGGGAAATTCTCGCCATGCTCCGCGAGCACTGGCTGCGCGGTGCCCTGAGAGGCCGAGAAAACGCTGGCAAAGGCTCCTCGACCGATGCCGACGCCGGCGTGGTCCAGTGCCAAATGCCAGGATCGCGCCCAGAGATCGAACTTGCCGAGGGAGCGATCATCGAGGCCGAGAGGCGAGCGCCGCGCCCCCCAGGCGAGCAATGCCGCGCCGGCGCCGATCGCGCACAGCACGCTGATTTGCAATGGACGACCCAGCTCCGTGGACTCCGAACGCCGTGGCGCGGCCAAGATGAGTACTAACCCGAGCAGTAGGCAGCCGCTCGCTCCGCGAGATTCGCAGAGCACCACTTCTGCCGCCACGAACGTGAGGGCCAACCCGAGGAGGGCGGCGCGAGGCCGGGCGCCCGCATTTTGGAGCAGCCCGAGGCCGCAGAAAAATCCGAGGTTTAGGAAGCCAGCGCGGCTGTTCGCATTGAGCAGCGGCGCCACGCTATAAGCGTCGAGCAAGGGATAGATGCCGTACAGGCGCTCGGCGCCGCTGAGCCGATGGACGGTCGTCACGAGCGCGACCAGAAAGGGCACCGCGAACCCGACTGCGGCCATTCGGTTGATGCCGAAACGCCGGCCATGACGGGCGGCGGCCCAAAAAATCAGGGCGTAGCTGGCGGCCTTCACCGCCTCCAGAAGGGTCCGCCCGGGCGCCAGGGAGATGCTGATTTTATCCGGCGCCGGAAGGCCGAAAGGGCGTAAGGCCCGAGCCCAGATGTCGGCATTGTCCGGGGCCAGCGATTCGACCAGGCCGCGCGGCAGGGGCATGCACTGGAGCAGCGAGTACAAGGCCAGCAAAAACCACGTGCCGCCGGCGATCAGCGAGCGCAGGGGAATCTGTGTGTGCTCCTCGGACCGCTCCCCACGCAGGGCCAGAACCACCGCGCTCGTGGTGACGAGCAGGGCGAAAGGTGCAAGGATTGGTAAATGTATCGCCCCCGCCCCCAGCGCACTCAACCCGAGCGCCGCGGTGAGCGTATACAACGACAACCGCTCTCCCATGAGTCTGGATGTCGGCCGACCGAATAGCACATGCCTCTCATGAACGTTCGATAGGCCCAGTGCAACCAAACTTCTCGGAACGGACCCCATTGGCATCAACCGTCAACGTGCCCACACAACCGCGCGCGGCGCTCGCCCCCCTGAAAGATGCTTCCAGGGGGCTGCTGGAGGCCTGGAAAGTACTGCGCAAGCGCTGGATATGGGTGGTTACTCTCGCAGTGTCGACGATCGCGGCCACCGCCTTCTATACGGCTGGGCAGAAGCGCATTTATCGATCCAGCTGCGTTCTGCAGATCGATCCCAAACCGCCCAAGCCGCTCGGTCAAGATGTCCAGGCGGTGGTGGACGTGGGGACGGGCTCCTATTGGGCGAACACCGAATATTACAAGACCCAGTTTCAGATCATCCAGAGCCGGGTCGTGGCGGAAGAGACGGTGCAGCGCCTGGGTCTGCATCGCGATGCAGCGTTCTTGTTGGGACTGACGCCCAACGAGCAGCCTCCCGCCACGGGAGCTCGCGACGGGGCCAACGTCGAGCGCACTGGGCAACGGGTACGCGCCAACCTGTCGGTGGAGCCCATTCGCGATAGCCGGCTTGTCACGGTATCGTACCAAGATCCAAACCCCGAGCGGGCGCGGCAGATCC
>JAICTU010000165.1 GCA_025936205.1 Polyangiaceae bacterium
GAGCCCCCGCCGGCCGCCGCTCCGTCAGCTGCTGCCCCCTCCGCCGAGGCGACCAAGCCGGTGGAGGAGCCCGTGGCTGAACGGGTGGCGCGTGGCCTGAGCGAGCCCATCGGCGAGCTGCACGGGGAGCCCGTGCACGAGGAGCCGGTACATCCCGCCCCAACCAAACTGGAGGAGAAAGCTGCCGCGCCAGTGCGCAGCGGCAAATTGCTCGCGCTCAATCCGCCAGCGCGCGGTCGGGCGGTGCGTTCGAGCGCCGCGCGTCGCAGCAGCGCTCGGTCCGCGGCAGCAGCTCCGGCTACGGCGATTTCGGTCTCCACGAGTCCAGCTTCCAGCGGTGACAGCGGGGATCCCGACTGGGTGATCTCGTCTCGCGGCCAGGGCTCGCAGAGCCGCGGCCCCGATCGCGGCACCAACAACGCGCCGATCTTGGACTGATTCGGCGATCCTCGTCACCGCCCTCCCCTCCCCCGCCCAGGCCCGAGTGGTCCTCGTGCGGGGGGCGATGTACGGAGGCTCGTCGCAACGGTCCGTGGCGTAACTGCGCGGCGCAAGACCAACGCGCCGGCTCAGGCCCGCTGACGCTGGGCTCTGCCGGCGCGGCGAACCGCACGACGATTCAGAACGTGCCGGCGCAGACCACGTTCATCAAGCCCGGGCTGCAGCTCACGCTGCCCGTGGACTTGTGCTCATGTTTCGCGCTCTCCGCACCGGGCTCGCCGCTGCCGCTCGTGGCAATCCAATGTGTCAGGGCGGCACCAGCAAACGCGACCCCCACGACGCCACTGACGATCCCTACCTGCTCTGCCGTGTCGATGTCATCACGCACGCCGGCGCAGACCTCGCCGCGGGTCCGCGACAAGCTCTCCTGGCTCAGGCAACGCGAGTCGTCGTTCCAGTGGTCGACGGCCCGCCCCCGCAAGATAAACGAAATGCCGCTCGTGATCCCGGCAGCGGCAGCCACGCCCGCCAGCGTCCAGGTCATGCCGGACGAAGCCCAGAAGCTCGGCGGCTCTGCAGGCGCGCTCGGATCACCCGGCGTCGCCGGATCATTCGGGCCACGCTCATTCAGCTCGACCGTCTCGCGGGTGAGCACGCCACCCGGCACCGAAATGGGCCGGCGCAAGCGGAAGAAGCCCGGCTTGTTGACCTCGAGGACATACGTGCCGGCCTCGAGCGTCTTCGGGTTCTCCATCGGCAGCGTGCCGACGACCTGGCCGTTGAGGATCACTTCGGCGCCGCTGGGCTCACCGACTGCGCGGAAATGGCCGACGCGCTGCGCCGTGACGTTTTTGACCTCGTCGATCTCGTTCTGGTACTTGATGTAGTACGGGTCGTTCTTGTGCTGGTCCGCCCTGCGCAGGTACTCGTCTGCCAATAGCCACTTGCTCGCGGCCTGCGCAGCGGTGGCCACGTGCAGCAGCACTCGCACCGAGTTCGGAGCCAGGGCTTCCGCTTCCTGGAAAACGGCCAGGGCCGCTTCGTCCTGCCCTTCTTTGCGGAGCTGAATGCCGCGCTTGAGGATCGCCTCGACCTCGGCACTTTCCTGCGCTCGCGCGGAGCTGGCCACGCTCAGCACCGTTGCCGCGACGGCAAGCGAGCCTGCTGCCGTCGGCAGCCCCCCAACGGACCCCGTCGCCGGCACGACGGCAGCCAGCAGAAACCCACCCAGGCGCAGCGCGCGCGCGCCCTCTCGCCGATCCGTCACCTTGCTCGCACTACAGGACATAATCGCATGCCTAACACGCACTCCGCGTCGTTCGCAACGCCGCCGGAGCCCGCTTCAGCGGCAGAAGTGCTGGCTGTCGTTTCAGTCCGGCACCCGTCGCAGATCAGCACGCCGGGTGCGGTCGCTAACTATGCGAGCTCGAACGAAGCCTCGATGTTCCCCCGTTTGGTGCCCCCGTTTGATCCCCCCGGACGGGGCCCCAACTCGCTGCCCCGATGTGTCTCACCATCCGCGGAAATCGCCGCGCTATTCATCCAGCGGCACCAAAATCCGCCGGCGGGGCTGCCATCCCGTGGCCTGCGTGATCTCCGAAATGTCGATCAAGTCTGCAATTTCCGAGCGGGGACGGCGTAGCTCGGTGTCCGGATAGAAGGTCGCAATGAGATCCGCCGTCGAGCGCCCCTTGAACTGGATGGGCAAGGCCGGGAAATACTGGGCGTATCCCGACGCCTCGCGCCGTACGCAGCAAGCGATCAGCTCGGCGGCGTCATCGAAGGTGAGGTGCGAGATCGATTCGTGGAAGTTGAACCACCCGGCGGAAAAGCTGCGGATGCTCTCGAAGCGCTGGATCATCTGCTCGCCGACCAGCATCGGAAAGCGCAAGGAGGTCGCCGCGAGCTGCGGATGCGCCGCGCACAGGTGCTGGAGCATGCGCTCGGCAAACTCCTTGCTCTGGCCGTAGGTGTTGGGGCCGGGCGCACAGGGAGCTCTGCTGTCCAGCGGCAGGTATGGCAGCCGGTACGGCGGCCCCATGCGATTGAAGTCGGTGTACAGGAACGCCTGCACGGAGCTGGCGAACACGAGCCGGTGCACTCCGAGCTGCACACAGGACTGGAACACATTGGTGTTCATCTGCGTGTTCTCCGCCAGGATGCGCTGCGGGGAGGGGCCGACGAAGGCGTTGGGATGATTGCCCAGGTGCACCACGGCGTTCACACCGCGCACCAGACGATGCACGAAGAACTCGTCCTTCAGATCGCCCAGCTCGATCTCGAACGGAAAGTCCGGCGGCAGCTTCTGATCGGTCGCGCGCACGCGCAGCCCATGTTGCTGCAACACCTGGCAGGTGCGTGACCCGAGCTTGCCGGTGGCACCCGTGACGAGAACGACGAATTCCGAGCTCATGACGTTGCCTTCTTGTACTAAATGTTCACGCAACGCGAATCACTCAGAGTGACGCTCGGAGCGGAATGCAAGCGGGGGTGGGGCCCCGCGCGCAGCGCGAGTCCGCGAGCGGAGGTGGGGGTGGGGCCCCAGCCGCTCCTTCCTTTGGAAAGGAGCACTTCGGCTGGGGCGGGGGTCTGCCTCAGACCCCCGTAGCAATCAGCGAGCTCACGAATTCTTGGTAGGAGCGCGCGTAGATGCCCCCCAGGCGCAACAACTGCTGGTGGTTCCCGCGCTCGACGATGCGCCCGCGCTCGAGCACCAGGATCTGATCGGCGCGCAGGATGGTGCTGAGACGGTGCGCGACCACGAAGCTGGTGCGCCCGGCGAGCAGGCGCTGCAGGGCGTCTTGCACGCGCGCTTCAGTGACGGAGTCGACAGCGCTCGTGGCCTCATCCAGGATCACGACCCGCGGAGCGGCGATCATCGCCCGCGCAAAGCACACGATCTGGCGCTGCCCGGAGGAGAGCCCGACGCCGCGCTCGCCCACGGTGCTCTGCAAGCCCGCGGGCAGCGACTCGACCAGGTCGCGCACCCCGAGCGCGTCCAGCGCCTGTTCCACCTCGGCGAGGGTGGCGTCGGGCTTGCCGACCAGGATGTTTTCGAGCACCGTGCCCGTGAACAAGAAGTTCTGCTGCGTGACGCAGGCGATCTGCCGGTGCAGCGAGCCGCTGCTCATGCGCGCCAGGTCCTGGCCGTCGATAGAGACCCGGCCCGCGCTGGGCAAGTAGAGCTTGGCGATCAGGTTGGCGATCGTGCTCTTGCCGCTGCCGGTGTGTCCGACCAGCGCGATCGATTCGCCGGGCTGCGCGACGAAGTCGATGTCGCTGAGCACCGGCACGCCGCGCTCGTATTCGAAGCTCACGTCGTGGAACTCGACGCGGCCCTCGATGCGGCCGAAGTCGCGCGCGTCAGGCGCGTCCTCCCAGTCGGGGCGCGTATCCAGGAGGCGGAACACGCGCTCCGCGCCCGCCATGGCCGTGAGCGCCTGATTGTACTGCTCGCCGATGATCGGGATGCCGTTGAAGAACGAGGTAGAGAGGAACAGGAACTGGATCAGCGCGTCCAGCTCGACATGGCCGCCCAGCACCTGGTAGCCGCCCAGCACCAGCAGCAGCGCCAGGAAGAACTGCCCGTTGAAGCTGAGGACCGGCTGGAACACCGCCGCCAGACGCGCGCCGCGCATGTTCAGGTCGGCGTGATCGGCGATGCGCAGCGCGAACGCCTGCGCGTTGCGCTCCTGCCGCGTGAAGCTCTGGATCTCGCGGATGCCGTTCACCGACTCGGCCAGCGAAGCCGTCACTCGCGCGAAGCTCTCCGAGCGCTGGCGGTAAGCGGCCGAGCTGAGCTTGCGAAAGTGGCGCGTGACCACCCACAGTCCGGGCGCCATGACCAGCATCACCAGGAACAGAGGCAGGTCGTAGTGGGCCATCAAGGCGGCCGAGATGCCCATGCTGCCGGCCTGGACCACGGTCACGAAGAAGACGTCTTGCACGCCGGTGCGCACCGAATCGACGTCGTGCACCGTGCGCCCGAGCAGGCGTCCCACCTCGGTGCGCTTGAAGTAGCTCATCGGCAGGCGCAGCAAGTGGGCGTAGATGGCGCGCCGCAGGTCACGCACCACGTACTCGCCCAGCTCCAGCGCGTAGCGCGAACGGTAGACGAAGCAGCCGGCGGTGAACCCCGCCCACAGGATGAACGCCAGCACGCCCAGCGCGACGCCCGAGCCGTTGCGGTCGTGGATCGGTCCGCTGATCACCTTGGCGGTCAACCAGGAGAGTGTGGGCAGCTGCGCGGAGCGCAAGACCACCAGCACCAGCAGCCAGTTGCGCAGCCGCCCGTAGGGCCGCGTGCAGGCAAACAGGCGCCGGATGATCGAGAAATCGAGCGGTCGTTCCGCGACCTGGCTGGGCCGTTCCACGGCCGATTTCACGGCGAGCGCCGGAGGTTGCTGGCGGAGGGCCTGGGTCACGCCGCGGGCTCCCCCCTGCCCCCTGCCGCGATCTCGTCTGCCAGCGCGAGCGCTTCCCCCGCGCCGGCCTCGCTCGCCCCGATCCCCTGCAGGAGCGCCGTGCGGTAGTACAGGCCGCCTAGCGCCATCAGCTCGCGGTGCGTGCCCTGCTCGACGATGCGGCCGCGATCGAGCACCACGATGCGATCGGCAAAGCGCAGCGCCGACAGCCGGTTGGACACGATCAGCGTCGTTCGCCCGCGCATCACCCGCCGCAGAGCGCCCAGCACCTCGCGCTCCGTCTCCGGGTCGAGAGCGGCAGTCGGGTCATCGAGCAGCAGCAGCTTCGGCTCGACCAGCACGGCGCGAGCCAGCGCCAGGCGCTGCCGTTGCCCGCCCGAGAGGTTGGCTCCTTCTTCCGCCAGCATGGTCGCGTAGCCCGCGGGCATCGACTGAATGAAGTCGTGCGCGCCTGCGATGCGGGCCGCGCGCTCGATCGCCGCGGCATCGGCCTCCGGATGCCCGAACGCGATGTTCTCGGCGATGGTCTGGCGGAACAGCAGCGTCTCCTGGAACACGACGCCGATATTGCGGCGCAGCGCGTCCACATCGAACTCGCGCACGTCGTGGCCGTCGATCGACACTTTGCCGCCGCGCACGTCGTAGAAGCGCGGCACCAGGTGCAGGAGCGTGCTCTTGCCCGCTGCCGTGCCGCCCAGGATCGCCACGCAGCCGCCCGCCGGCACCTCCAGCTGGATCTCGCTCAGCGCCGGTGAGGAGCCGGCGTAACCGAACTGCACGCCCTCGAAGCGCAGCGCGCCGCTCAAGCTCGGCGAGCCGCCCGCGCCGGGCACCAGCGCCGCGCGCGGGCTCTGGATCTCGATCTCCGCGTCCAGCACCTCGAACACGCGGCGCGCGCCCGCCAGGCTCTCCTGCAGCGTGTTGACCACGCGCGCCATCGCGGAGACCTGGGTGGCGAACTGGGTGAGCACGTTCGCGAACACGATCAGGTCGCCCAGGCTGATGCGATTGCGCGTCACCAGCCAGCCGCCGTAACCGAGCAACACGGCCACGTTGATCTGCGAGGTGAAGTGCACGGAGGACGAGTAGTGGCTGGCGCGCCGGAAGATCTCCTGCTGCTGATCGACCACGGCCTGATTGCGCAGCTCGAAGCGCGCGAGTTCCTCCGCCTCCCGTCCGAAGACCTTGGTCACGACAATGCCGTGCACGCCTTCGCTCATGGTGCGGACGACTTCGTCCACCAGATCGCGCGTCTTCTGGTACGCGCCGCGCGCCCAGCGGGAGAAGCGCAGCGTCAGCCACCAGAGCAGCGGTGTCGCTCCCAGGCAAGCAAAGGTGAGCGCCACGTTCGCGCGCAACATGAACGCTGCGTAGACGGAGAGCGTGAGCGCCAGCACGCCGCCCTGAAGCATCACGCCGTCCACGAAGGAGCGCGCGGCCTGCACGTCGCTCGTGACGCGGTTGATGATCGAGGCGCTGCCGCTTGTGTCGTAATAGGAGAAGCTCAGGCGCAGCAGCTTGTGAAACACGCTGGCTCGCAGCTCGGGCACGAGCCGCAAGTGTTGGATCCTGCCGTTCTGCACGCCATGCGCGTAGCTGAGCAATCCGTAGGCCGTGCCCATCGCCAGCACCACCGCCCCGAGCAGGAACAGCTGCTGGGAGCTGGACCACGAGCTGGGCGGCAAAAGATGGAGCGGCCACACGGGCGCCGGCGCAGCGGGGTCCAGGGCGTGGCGCAGCAGATCCACGCACAGGCCCACCGTGCTCAACCCACCCAGGCTGAGGCCGAGCAACGTGGTCTGCAGGATCAGGACCTGCAAGCACGCCGAGCGATAGTGCCAGGTCAGGCGCAGCAGGCGCCGGAGCGGACTGCTCGCGGGAGCAGCTGCCGAGAAGACCGAAGGCGCGAGGGCGGAGGTGGACATGTGGGGTTCCGCGCGCGCGGCGTAGCAGAATCTACGGACGGACGCCGCTCAGGCCGCTAGTCACCCTGCAGAGATCGCGCTTCCTGCCGGCCGACTTAGCCCTGCGGAAACATTGGGAATTCCTGATGTTGACCGGCGCGTGCGGGGCCGAGCCCCCAAACAACTATTCGAACTCGTGACCTTCTTCGACGGTGAGCCGCTCCCCCAGGATGCGCTGTTCCTCCAGGATGTCGCGCAGGATTTCAGGTGTCGTCAGCGGATTGGCGAGCACCACCCGGAACACGCTCAGGACCTGACCGCCGTACGCTGCGGTCTCCAGGCGCGTGCGGGAGACGAAGGTCTTGCCGCCCGCGCGCTGCTCCTTCTGGATCGATTCGGTGAGCGAGTCGAGCTGGAGGTTGGCCGCCTCGCGCTGGGCGGGCGAGCCCGTCTGCAGCACCTGGCGTGCCGCCTTCGGCACATAGCGATAGGTGAGCAGGTTCAGCACCGGTTCGCTGGTGAGCTCGAAGTCGCTCGCGTCGCGGATCATGCTCGCGAACAGCTTGGCCTTGTCGATACCCAGGCTGATCAAGAGCTCGTAGCCGCGGCGGCCGATGATGCGCAGCGCGGAGTGCACCAGCATGGCCATGCCCTGGCGCGTGCCCTCCAATGTGTGCTTGCCGATGTCGCGCGAGCCGCGGCGCAACACGTAGTTGGCGTGATGCTCGACGGCGGAGAGCGCCTGCACGTCCTTGAATACGACCATGCCGGCCCCGACCGGCACGTACAGCTGCTTGTGCGCGTCGAGCGTGACCGAGTCCGCGCGCGCGATACCTTCCAGCAGGTGGCGGTGGCGCCCGGAGAACAACGTCGGGCCACCCCAGGCACCGTCCACGTGGAAGTGGATGGCCTGCTGCTCGGCGATGTCTGCCAGCTCGGCGAGCGGGTCGACGCTACCCGTCTCCGTGGTGCCGGCGATGCCGACGATGGCCAGCACGCCGATGCGTTGGGCCTTCAGCACGTCAATCTGCCGGCGCAGCGCAGACACGTCGATCGTGTGCTGGGCGGTGACCGGGATCGCGATCAGCTGCCTGCGCCCGAGGCCCAGCAAGTCAGCCGATTTTGCCAGGGAGTAATGGCCGCGCCGGGAGACCAGCACGCACAGGCCGCGCAGCCCGTGGTGCTCCAGCGCGGCCGCCAGGCCCTCTTCGGAGATGCCTGCGAAGCCCTCGCGCGGACCGAGCAGGCGATTGCGCGCCACCCACAGCGCCGTGAGGTTGGCGATCGTGCCGCCGGAACAAAAGGCCCCGAGCGAATGGGTGAAGCTCTGCGTCCACTGCGCGTAAAACTCGTCGCTCTGGCCGTAGACCAGGCGATGCAACATCCCCACCACCTGGCGCTCGAGCGGCGTGAAGGCCTTCGAGGTCTCGATCTTCACGACGTTCTGGTTGAGCGTCATCATGATCTTGGCGAGCGGGAACATGAAGTACGGCAGGGCCGAGGTCATGTGCCCGATGAAGCTCGGCGCGGAGGTATGCACCGATTGCGCCACGACCTTCTCCAGCAGGAACTCGACTTGCTCGGAGACGAAGAGCGGGTCTTCGGGGATGCGGGTCTCCTGAAAATCTCGCTCCAGGTTGGCCGGCGCGATGTCGCCGGCCACGATGCGCGTGCGCAGGAAGCCGATCAGGTTCTCGGAGATCTCCCGGTCGAGCCGGTGCAATGTGGAGTTCGGCCCCTCCGGCACCGTGAAGATCTTGCGCATGGTCTCGAGGGTGGCCTCGGCCTTCTTGTTGGGCGCAGAATTCGGCGCAGAGTTGGGCGCGGAGCTATCGGGCACGTCGGACTCGTTTTTCCGGGGTCTTCACGGCGGCGGTGGAGGCGGCTCGGGGCATGCTGCGGCTTCCATATATCAGTTTCCCGGGGGGCTTGTGCCAGTGGCCCCGCCGGCCGATATCTCGGGGTGCGGGGTGTCCCCCGCAAAAGCCGCGTTGGAGGTTTTTGATGATTGCCCTTGAGCTCACCGCCCGCCTGGGGGCGGCCGCCGTTTTGCGCGACGAGCCCACACTGCGCGCCTGTCGCCGGGACGCCTGGGTCCTGAGCGAGCTGGACGATCTGGAGCACGCGCCGGTGGCCCTGCCCGCCTGTGTGGTCCGGCCTCGCTCCGTGGAAGACGTGGTGGCGGTCGTGCGAGCTTGCAACGAGAGCCGTACGCCGCTCGTGCCTTCCGGCTTGCGCAGCGGCGTCTGCGGGGGGGTGCTCGCCGGCCGCGAGAGCGTGGTGCTCGACATGAGCTCGCTCTCGCGCGTGCGCTCGGTCGACGGCCGTGATCTGATCGGCAGATTCGACGCGGGCGTACGCGGCAGCAGCGCGGAAGAGCGCGCGAACGCCGATGGCCTCACGATCGGCCACTTCCCGCAATCCATTGGCATCTCGTCGGTCGGGGGCTGGGTGGCCACGCGCGCCGCGGGTCAGTTCTCCACGGGCTACGGCAACATCGAAGATCTGCTGCTGGGCGTGGAGGCGGTGCTCCCCGATGGCAGCCTGCTCGAGAGCGGCGTGGGGCCGCGCGCGGCGACCGGACCCGACCTGCGTCAGCTCATGCTCGGCAGCGAAGGAACGCTGGGCGTGATCACCGGGGTCCAGCTCGCCTTGCGGCGCCTGCCGGAACAGCGCCAGTGCGCCGCCTTCTACGTGCCGGACATGGCGCGCGGCTTCGAGGCTCAGCGCGAGATCCTGCAATCCGGCTGGAGCCCGGTCGTGCTCCGCCAGTACGATGCGAAAGAGGTCGGAAGGCTGTTTGGTCCGTTTCGCCGCGACAGCGACTGCTTGCTGCTGGTGGTACACGAGGGCCCCGCGGAGCGAGTCGATGCGGAGCGCGCCGCCGTCCAACGCCACGTGGAGCGCGCCGGGGGCCAGTCAGCTCCCGCCGCCGCGACGGAACACTGGCTGGAGGAGCGCAACAAGGTCCCCACCTTCAAGAGCTTCCTGGAGAGCGGCGTGGTCGTCGACACGATCGAGGTCGCAGCGCCCTACTCCAAGATCGGTAAGGTCTACGATGCGGCCGTGGCGCGCCTCGGCGCGATCCGAGGCATCTGGAATGGCTCGGCACATAGCTCTCACGCCTACCGTACCGGCTTGAACCTCTACTTCAGCTTCGCCGTGCAACCCGAGAACAAAGCCAATCTGCGCGCCGCCTATCACGAGTGCTGGCGCGCGGTGATGGAGAGCTGTCTCGAGCTGGGCGGCTCCATCTCACATCATCACGGGATCGGTCGGGTGCGGCGCGAGTGGCTCGCGCGTGAGCTGGGCAGCGCCGGTGTTGCAACCCTGCGCAGCGTGCAGCGGGCCATCGATCCGCACCGGATCATGAATCCCGGAGTGTTGCTGCCCGACGTGCCGGAGTGAGCCATGGCGCTCGGGGCACACGCCTTTACGGGTTAAAGTCACCCCGGGCGCAGCCGATCAGCGAAGAGACGTGCCGAAGTCTCCCTGGACCACTGCTCGTACCCTGCTCTTTTCCGGGCCAGCCTCTGCCCCCGCTTCTGCCAGGGCTCCCGTGCGCGAACCGAGCGCACCGGCTCCGTCCGGGGTCGAGCCCAGCGCGGAGCTGACCGTCTACTCGCAGGAGCCGGGCTACGTCGTGGCCGTGACGGGACGCTGCCTGATTCAGATCATCAGCGACCGCATGACGTCGACCACGATCAGCTTGACCCGGCGGGCGCTGGCGGATCTGGCGGACCGACATGACAGTTTCGGTTTTCTGGCCGTGCTCGAGTCGAGCGCCAAGTTGACCATGGAACCTGATCTGCGCGAGAGCGTGGATGCCTACGTGCGGCGCTACTCGACGCGCTTCACGGGCGCGGCGATCGTGTTCGAAGCGACCGGTTTTCAGGCGACGGTGGTGCGCAGCGTGGTGACAGCCATCAACCTCGCGAGCCGGGCGTCGCATCCCACCAAGGTGTTCGACGACGTGCGGACGGGGTGCAGTTGGCTGGGACGTTTGACGCCGGGCGAACCGACCGCGGCGCGGCTGTACGAGCTGGCCACGCAGCTCAGAAAAGCCAAGTAGTCAGCGTCCTGTAGCGAGCCGGAACAGCCAACGCCGCCGCGCTGGCGCGCAGCCGTGCGCGTCGCACATGCGCCGAGTTCGTGCGACACGCTCTGGGCGTGCCCACGGGGTCAAGTCCCGCGGACGGGGTCCGTTCTGCCCTAGAGCACGCCCGCTTTGCTCGAGCGCCAGGTCTAGCCGCCGGCCAGCTTCAGCGTAGCGCGCGTGCACGGGCTTCTCCGAGGAGGCCCGAGCCTCCCTCTCCGCTGCACGACGAATGCCCAGAGTTACGAACGCCGAGATCCAGGCAACGAGGGTCACGTCGGAGGTGGTCGCGGAACTGCCGCCGCCCTCGCGCCGCGGCTATGGCGAAGGCGACGTGATCGACGGTCATCGTCTGGAAGCGCTGATCGGGACGGGCGGCATGGGCGAGGTGTGGACGGCGCGCAACGATACACTCGGTGTGCGCCGCGCGGTGAAGCTCATCCGAGCGGACTCCGGCAGCGCCGAGGGCACGGACCGGCTGCTGCACGAGGCCAGAGCGGCGGCCCGCCTGGTAGATCCTGCGATCGTACGAGTGTTCGACTTCGGGCGCACCGAGCGCGGCGATCCCTACATCGTCATGGAGCTGCTCGAGGGCGAGGACCTGATGAGCATCATCAACCGGCGCGAGCGCCTCAGCCCGATCAAGGCGGTGCGCGTGCTCTTGCCGGTGATCCGCGCGCTGGGTGCGGCGCACGAGCACGGCATCGTGCACCGGGATCTCAAGCCAGAGAACATCTTCCTGGCGCGCTTGCCCGACGGGCGCGTGCAACCAAAGCTGCTCGATTTCGGCATCGCCAAGCTGAAGAACGCGCGCGACCTGCGGCTGACCTCGGCCGGCTCCGTGATGGGCAGCCCGCTGTACATGGCGCCCGAGCAGGCTCGCGGCGAAGACGTCGATGAGCGCGCCGATATCTGGGCGGTGTGCGTCGTGTTGTACGAAGCGATGACGGGGCAGCCGCCCTTCGGCGGCGAGGACCGCGCGCAGGTGATGCACGCCGTCGCCACGCTGGAGCCGGAAAATCCAAATTTGCGTGGGGTGCTGGAGCCGTTGCCGTGGCCCATCCTCCAGCACGGGCTCGAGAAGCGCCGCGACGAGCGCTGGCGCTCGATGACGGAGCTGGGGCGGGAGCTGGCGCGCTGGTTGCTCGACAATGGCGTGAGCGAAGACATCACCGGCGGCTCACTGGAGGCGGGCTGGCTGCGCGACTCGCGGCGCAGCTTGTTCGCGAGCAGCGCGCCGCCGGTGCGCAGCCTGGGCCGCAGCATGAGCGGTGCGCGGCGCCTGCTGAACGAGGCGCGGCAGCGTGCCTCCGTCACCGCGCACTGGCTGACAGCGCGGACGCTGCCGCTCCGGCGCCGCTTCGAAGCCTTGAACCGCCGCCAGCGCGCGCTCATGCTGGGCGCGGCCGGAACGGTGCTGGCGCTCGTGCTGGTGGCGCTGCTCACTCGCTCACCCCAATCCAATGCCGCGCCGGTCGCAGCTCCGGTCACGGCAGCGGCGCCGCCTCCTGCGGTCGTGCAGCCCCAGCCGGTCGCGCCTCCGGCGCCGGCGCCCGCCGTGCAAGCCGTGCAAGCCGTCGCGGATGCGGAGCCGAGCCCGGCGCCACAGGTTCGCGAAGCTGCCCCCAAGATCAGCCCGGCGCGCACGACCAAGCCCCGCCGCTCCGCCCCGCGCAAAGCCACTCCTCGTCCCAGCAGCGAGCCTGCGCACGAAATCGCGACCAAAGCGCGGCGTGCCAAGCTGATCGATCCGTACCAATGATCCGGTACGCGCCCGCTGTTGCTTGCCTCGGCCTGGCGCTGCTCGCCGGCCCCGTACGAGCCAAAGACGCCGTCGCGGCCGCTCCGCGTGTGGAGGCCAAGAGCTCCCGCGCGGCCGCGTCGGCGGGCGATGCTTCGCGCCGTAGCGCGCCTGCCGCGGAGCCGCCACCAGCCGAACACGCGCCATCTGAGACCGAGCCGCCGCCGGCCGATCTCACCGAGCAAGCCAAGCAGCTGTACCAGCTGGGCGCGGAAGCGTTCACCAGTCAGCGCAATGCCGACGCCATCTACTACTTCCGCCAGGCGGAGCGGCTCGTGCCGAGCGGCAAGCTCACTTACAACATCGCGCTCGCCTACGATGAGATGGGCGACACCGGCAACGCCCTGCGCGAGTACCGCGCCTTCCAGGCGCAGGAGCCCGGCTCGGTGCACCACGACGAAGCGCAAGAGCGCATCGCCAAGCTGGAGGCGGCGCTGGCCCAGCTCGGCCTGCAGCAGCTCAGGGTGGTCAGCGAGCCGCCGGGCGCGCTGTTGCGCATCGACGATGCCCTGGTCGGCGTCACCCCCTGGGTCGGCGAGCTGCCACCCGGACAGCACGAGCTGCAGCTCGAACACGCCGGGCATCAAGCGCGCTCGAGCCGCGTCGCGCTCTCCGCTCAGCACGCCGCGGACGTGCTTTTGACCTTGTCGCCGACGCCCCCTCCGGAGCCGGTGCACCCGAGCGCGCTCTCGCGCATCCAGCCGCTCAGCTGGACCTTTCTCGGCGTGGGTGTGGCGTCGCTCGCGGGCGGCGTCGGCTTCGAGCTGTCGCGCGCCACGTCCAGCGAGCGCGCCGGACGCGCGGGCAGCGCCGAGAGCGTGGCGCGCGCCCAGGGCGCCGCAGACGCGAAGCAGATGGCGTCCCTGCTGCTGCTCGGGGCGGGTGGCGCATTTGTCGTCGGTGGCGGTGTCTTGATCGTGCTCGATCTGAACCGCGACAGCGCAAAGCCACAGCCTGGCAGCGATGCCGGCGCCGCTGCAGAATTGACGCTGCCGTGCGCGCCAGATTTTTGCGGGCTCGTGACCCAGGGCCGCTTTTAATAGGCGCCCCGCGGCTTGACAGCTCCGCAGGCTGCGTTGTCAGCTCCTGCACATGGAACATCGCAGGCTGGGAAAAAACGGGGTTTGGGTCAGTCCCTTGTGCCTCGGGACGATGAACTTTGGCTGGCACACGAGCGAGAAGGACAGCCATGCGCTGATGGATCAGGCGCTGGATCTGGGCATCAACTTCTTTGATACCGCGGATGTCTACGGGTGGTCGGTGGCGCGCGGCGCCACGGAAGAGATCATCGGGCGCTGGTTGGCGCAGGGCGGCCGCCGTGACTCGGTGGTGCTGGCGACGAAGGTCTACAACTTGATGTCGCGCCCGGGGCTCAAGCCCGAGCCCAACCGCGATCGGCGCTGCCTGTCCGCGATGAAGATCATCCGCCACTGCGAGGACAGCCTGAAGCGCCTGAAGACGGATGTGATCGACATCTACCAGATGCACCACGTCGACCGCGAGTGCCCCTGGGAAGAGATCTGGCAAGCGATGGACACGCTGCGCACGCAGGGCAAAATCATCTACGTCGCCTCCAGCAACTTCGCCGGCTGGGACATCGCACAGGCCAACGAGATCGCCAAGCAGCGCTTCTTGCTGCCCATGGTCAGCGAACAGAGCATCTACCATCTGGACAACCGCATGGTGGAGCTGGAGGTCATCCCCGCTTGCCGCAGCTACGGCATGGGGCTCATCCCCTGGAGCCCGCTCGGTGGCGGTCTGCTCGGCGGCGCGCTGAAGAAGCGCGCGGAAGGGCGGCGCGCCGGCGACGACTTCGAAAAGAAGGTCGATCAGAAGCGCGACAAGCTGCAGGCCTTCGAGGGCTTGTGCGCGGAGCTCGGGGAAGAGCCCGCCAACGTGGCGCTCGCCTGGCTGCTCCACAACCCGGTCGTGACGGCGCCGATCATCGGGCCGCGCACCGCCGATCAGCTGAAGGGCGCGCTGCGCGCCACCGAGCTGAAGCTGGAGCAGGGCACATTGGATCGGCTGGACGCGATCTTCCCGGGCCCCGGCGGCGAAGCACCCAAGGCCTACGCCTGGTAGCGGGCTCTCCAGCCAGAGCTCTCGTCAGCGCCCTGGCAGCGATGCAATCCACCCGCGCAGCAGGTCCAGATACTCTGTGTCCACCGCATTTCGGAGTAGCGGCGGCATCCGCATGCGCGGGTCGGTACTCGCGACACGCAGTACCATCAGCGATCGGTCGGGATCGCCAGGCGTGATCAAGCGCAAACCATCCGATCGGGGACCGGCGTACGACTCGGCATCGAGCACCCCCTGTTTCGCGAGCGTCGTCGAGTAGCGCGCATCCCAGGAGGGGATCGGCGAATCGGCGTTGTGGCACATGGAGCAATTGCTGTCCCAGTAGGAGCGGATCCGTCGCTCGACGGGCTGGCTCTGGTCGCTCAGGTTGGCGAGGCTCGGGTGGTCGCTCCTGGACCCCACGCCGATCGAGCGATCGAACAGCCCGAGCTGTTCCCACGTGCTGAGTTGATTGGCAACGAAGGGTTCGCCTGCGCCGCCCGTGTACTCGAAATCGCCGTTCAGCTGCGCGGTACGCGGCCCCAGCGCGCCACCCGCCACATCCGAATGGCAGCGGGCGCAGTCGCCCTGCGCGGGAAATGAATACGTCTGAGGGCGCAGAGTACCGTCGGCGCCGACGATCTCGAGGACCTCGTCATGACTGTCGCGCCGCAACTCGGCGTCCGTCTGCGCAGCATTCCAGACGTAGCTGAGGCCGTAGAAGCCGCCTCCGGCAGCCGCCACCAGAAAGCGCGTCTCGAGGCGCCGGAGCTCGTCCGGATGCCGCTCGTCCAGCGCCATGTCGAACTCTTTCACGAACACCGTCCCCTCCGGGTAGGTCCAGGCCCCCAGCTCCGAGAAGCCGATCTTTGTGCCCGCGGGTAGCGCCATCCAACGTTGCTTGCGCGCGCCATCGCTGAAGAGCGGGCTCTGCACGGAATAGGGCAGCAGTCCCGGCGCCGGCTGTAGCGAGAGTACGTCTGTAAAGCCCAAGGTCTGGCTGAGCAGCCGCGGACTATTGGCCCAGTTTTCAGCGCGCTCCGGAAAACCCAGAAACGCAGGGGTCCCCTCCGCCACACCAGGCAGGTCCGGTCCGAGGATGACGGTCTGATCCGGCCCATCCGAACATGCGACCATCAGCAAGCCGATGGCAGCAAGACACGGGCAGTTTGCAGCCTGCCGCTCCATTGCACTCTCCTTCCAAACCTTGCCAGGATCGTCTCACGATCCTGCTCTGCGCGACATCGAGAAGGCGCCTGCGCCCACAAAAATGGGCCCGTGACAGAAAAGGAATCCGCCGCAACTGGCAGACGTCACCCGCTCATTTCATGAGCGCCTCTGGCGCGGCCTGCTCGTCAACGGACGATGACGGGCGGGCGCGGCGGGATCACGAACTCGTCGAAGGCCGGGGTCAGGTTGCTGGTTTGCACGGGAGCGACCGTCGGCGGATCCGCGTTCGGGTCCGTGATCTCGAAGCTCTGATTCCAGAGATACATGGCGGGATAGGTCTTCAGAGCGCCGCTGGCGTCTTCGACCACGGTGGCCAGGTACAGCTGCGAGGCAGCACCCTGACCGAGCCGGAACGGCGACTGTCGCGCCGACGAGAACAGCAGGAAGTAGTACTTCTTGCCCGCATTCGGCGTGCCGTCGGGGCCGCTGCGCACGGTCGGTGACCACTTGGGCCAGCTGTTGAGCACGCCGGGGCTCTTCTCGCCCGTGCAGGCGGGGGGATCGTTGGCGGCCAGGCGCGTGGGCGTGCCGCCCGCGGCTGGGATCACGTAAATCTCGCCGCGAGCGTTGTAGTAGTACTTCTGGCCCTGACGGTCCTCGACGCGATTGAACGCGATGTAGCGATCGTCGGCGGAGAAGTCCGGATAGTATTCGCCGACTCCCGCCGTGCTCGCCCCGGGTACTGCCGTCGCGGGTCCACCCTGCCCGCCGTTGTAGGGCACGGTGTAAATATCGGCTTCGCCATTGTTGTCATCACCGAGGCGCCCGTCGGAAGTGCTGGTGGTGGAGGTGTACGCGATGGTCGTGCCGTCATGGCTCCAGTCGGGCGTGACCGCCCCGCGCGTGTCTCCGGTGCGCGGGATCACGCCCCAGCCGGTGCCCTTGGCGCCGATCATGGCCGTGCCTACGCCCTTCTCGTATTGGTTGCCGTCGAGCGGCGGTACGGTGCCCTCAGCGGCCAGATTGATCCAGATCAACAGATCCTTGCCGGTCTTGTCGTTGATCTCTGTGAACGCCATGTCCCGCTCCGGCTGGTTCTGATTGGGCGTGAAGGTGTCATTCATCGCGTTGCGCGGGCCCGCCGACGTGACGAGCGTGCGCTTGCCGGTGGCCCAATCCCCGCGCGAGGTCGTCGAGACGCCGAGCCAGGGCATCTGCAGCAGGAAGGCGCCAAACGGCGTGACGTCCGTGGGAC
>JAICTU010000609.1 GCA_025936205.1 Polyangiaceae bacterium
AGAATGCTGGTCGCAGACAACCCGGCGGCGACATAGAGCGGCACGCTCATGCCGTGGCGCGAGAGCGCGACCGTGATGCCCGGACCGAGGGCGAAGCCGACGCCGAAGGCCACGCCGATCAGCGCCAGTGAGCGTGCGCGATTCTTGGGCTCGGTGTTGTCGGCGATGTACGCCTGCGCGACGCCCAGGTTGCCCGCAGTCAGTCCGTCGAGGATGCGACCCAGGAAGATCATCCACAGCGCGTGAGCGCCGGCGATGCACAGAAAGCCGACCAGCGTCCCGGCTTGGCTGATCAGCAGCACGCGCCGCCGGCCCCAGCGATCCGAGAGCGCGCCTAGCATGGGCCCCGCCACGGCCTGGCAAGCCGAGTAGACCGGCACGAGCAACGCGGCGAGTTGCGCCGATGCGCCGAACGTCTCTGCGTAGACCGCGAGCAGTGGCAGCACGATGCTGAGGCCCAGCACGTCGACCAGCACGATCAGGAAGATCGGGAGCAGCGAAGCGCGTTGTTGTTGCACTGGAGTCGAGGCCGTGGCCGTCACGGGGGCTATTCATTCCTCGCCGAAGCACCCCCTGACAAGGGTTTCGGCATTCCGGGGCTTGACAGGGCCCGTGGCCCGACGCTTCATTGCGCCGGGCAAGCGCGCCGGGAACTTTTCAGGTACGTCAGTCCGGCCCCAGCCATGATCCAGAGCACTGATCGGAGTACAGAGCAGACACGCGCGGAATCCGTTCCAGGCGGGGTAGGGCAGTGGTTGAGGGCTCACGCCCTGGTGCTCGCGGTCTCGATTCTGGTCACCGGTGGGTTCGTGTGGCTCCTGAAGCGGGGCGCCCTGCCCGTCGTACCGCCACGGAGCGCCTGGGAAAACCTGAATCCGTGGAGCATGCTCGGGTTCACGGCCGCGTTTTTCGCGGTACACGTGATCCGCTGCGTACGCTGGCGCCTGCTGGTGCAGAAGGAATACCAGCCGTCGGTGGGCCGCACCATCAGCATTTCCTTCGTCTCCTACGGCGCGCAGGTGCTCTTGCCGTTCCGGCTCGGTGAGGCGGTTCGCCCCGCGCTCATCCGCTCCCACACCAAGCTACCACTGGGAACGGCCGCGGGCGTTTCCGCCGCCGAGCGCATCGTGGATGGGCTGGTGCTGAGCCTGATCCTGATGGTCGCGCTACTGTGCAGCACTCGCCTGAGCCCGCTTCCCGATCACATTGGAGCCTTGCCGATCCCCGCGGCCGTGGTTCCGGCGCTTGCCTGGAGCGGGGTGATCGGCTTCGGTGTGCTCGCGCTGACCATGGTCGTCGTGTACCTCTATCAGGGGCCGCTGCGGCGTTGGCTGGAGCGCCACCTGGCGCGCGTCTCGCCGAAGCTCGCGCAGTGGGCGGAGCGCACCACGGGCACTGTGGTCGGCGGCTTTGCTTTCGTGCGCGAGCTCGATACCACGCCGCGCTTCGTGGTGCTCACGCTGGTCTATTGGGCCATGAACGCCGTCGCTTTCTGGCTGCTCTTGTGGGGGGTCGGGGTGCCGTCGCCGACGCTGCTGCAGGCGGGCGTGGTGCAGGGGGTGATGGGGCTGGGCCTGGTCGTACCGAACGCTCCCGGTTACTTCGGCACGTTTCAGATCTCCGCCTATGCCGCATTGGTCCTGTTTTATCCGCTCGAGGTGGTGACGCAGGCGGGTGCAGCGTTCGTGTTTCTGCTCTATGTGATCCAGATGCTCATGACCCTCGCGTCCGGCGCGATCGCTCTGTTCTGGGGGCTGCGGCCTGCGACTACCGTGAAGGTGACGAGCGCTTCGCCCGCGCAGCGCTAGGCGCCGGGCCGGTGGGCGTGCACGGCGAATTGGCTCGCAACTTGGCTGCGCCTGTGCGAGTTTTCAGCAGTGCCCCAACCTGATGCAAAGCTCGGCGGTCTGAGTTGTTCGGGGACACCCCGCGCCCCGATTTGTTCGGGGACACCCCGCGCCCCGGGAAACACCTCGGGTTCTTTGGAGGCGGTGCCGTGAACTTACGGGGTTGGCAGAACCGGCGGACCGCGCGCACCGATCGCTGGAAGCGCGAGGATGATTCCCCTCGGCTGCACCAGGAAGTGCCCAACCTGGAGTCCCTGCGCATGAATCTCGAGGAGTTCAGCGGCGGGCACAGGGTCGTCGGCACCAGCCGCATCCAGCATGTGGTCGTGGCGCAGGCCTCATCGCGCTTCGAGATCCCCTGCGGGGACAACAAGTGCGAGGACGGCGGACACGACATCACCCGGGAGGTGCTGGGGCACCTGCGGGCCGCCCATGAGTCGTTCAACGGCAGCAGCGTCTGCAGCGGCCGGGTCGGCGAGCGAGCTTGCGAACGCGCGCTCGAGTACTCGGCGCAGGCAAAATACCAGCCCTGACGGGCAGGCCCGCCAGCGCGGGCTCTCGTGGGGGGCAGTCCGAGGCCGGGGACGTGCGACTCTAAATCCGCGGGCGTTGGGGTCGTACTGTTCTGTCTGGGAACGTCCGACATGGCGCCGCTCACCATCGGTCTCCTGATCGATTACCTCGACAACGACTACGCGAGCTCCCTCTCGTTCGCGTTCTTCGACGAGGTCCGAGCGCGCGGCATGCGATTTCTCTGCTTCGTCGGTCACGGCCTGGGCGAAGACGGCACGACCTCGAACGCGAGCAATCTCGCATATCAGCTGGCCAACGAGCGAGTGCTGAGCGCGCTGGTGGTGGCCTCGCTCGGCATCCAGAGCACGCTGGAGGACCAGCGCCGCTACGTCGAGCGCTATCGGGCGCTGCCGCTCTGCACGCTCGCGATGTCCTGCCACGGGGTCCCCCAGATCGCGGTCGACAATGCCGCAGGCATGCGCGAAGCGGTGCTTCACCTGATCCGCGCGCACGGCCGCCGGCGCATCGCGTTCGTGCGCGGCCCCGAGAGCAACGAAGACGCCGAACAGCGTTACCGCGGCTACCTGGAAGCCCTGGCGGAGAGCGGGGTGCCGTTTGATCCGGAGCTGGTAGCGCCGGGCACGTTCACGCGCGAAGCCGGGCGCAACGCGATCCGGCTGCTGGTGGATACACGCCGCGCGAGTTTCGATGCCGTGGTGGCGGCCAACGACACCATGGCCGCGACCGCCCTGCTCGCGCTGCAAGCGCGCGGACTGCGCGTGCCGGAGGATGTGGCGCTGTGCGGCTTCGACGACGTGGAAGACTCACGCTTCGCGGATCCTCCGATCAGCTCCGTGCGCCAGCCCTGGCGCGCCCGGGCGCAGCTCGCCGTGGAGGCGTTGCTCGCGCAGCGCGAAGGCCGGCCTGCCACCAACCAGGTGGTAGCTGCGGAGTTTGTATCACGCCGTTCCTGTGGCTGCGGGGTCCATTTCGAGTCGCCCCCCCTGTCGCGGCGCCTGCTCGGGCTGCGCGTGAAGAACTGGGACTGGCGCGAAGGCGCTGCGCTCACGCTGGCGCGCGAGCTCGGGTTGCGTGGGGTGGTGCTGGAGAGCGCACCCGCCGGAGCCTTGGTCGAGTGTCTGTGGCAGGAGATCGCGGCGCGCCGCGACGGTGGCTTCCTGCTGCTGCTGGAGCAGGAACTGTCCGAGCACCTGCTGGACCGTTCCAGCTTGTCTGCCTGGTATCACGCGCTCGGACAGCTGCGCATCAGTGTGCTCGATCACCTGGGCGAAGATGCCGAGCTGTGCGCGCGCGCCGAGACGCTGTTGCACCTCGCGGTCGAGCGGGTCAGCTATGCTGCCGAGCGGCAGCAGGCCTTGCGGCGGCTGGAGTTCGAACGCCAGGGGCGGCTCCTGGCCCTGGCCGGGCAAGCCACGAGCACCGCCTTCGATCCGGAGGGTGTCGGCGTCGCGTTGCGCCAGCAGCTACCGGAGCTGGGCGTGCCGAGCTTCTTTGTCGCTCAGTACCTGTCGCCGGGGGATGATGGCGAGCTGCCCGCCCGTTCGCGCCTGCTGATCTCTCATGATCAGCGGCGGCCTGAGCCGATGCTCGGCAGCCGGGACTTCGACACCAAGGATCTCGTGCCAGCGGGCTTCTGGCCACACGCGCCCGAGGTGGGCTTCGTGGTGGAGGCCTTGCATTTTCAGAACGAGCCGCTCGGCTTCGCGCTGTTCGAGATCGGACCGCGCCAGGGCGCCGTGTACATGGCCCTGCGCGAGCAGCTGGGCGCAGCGCTGGAAGGGGCAGCATTGGTACGCCAGGTCGCACGGCGTGCGCTGCAACGTGAGCAAGCGGAACGCGCGCGCATGCAGGAAGAGCTGCGCATCGCGCGCCGCGTGCAAGTCTCGATCCTGCCGACCCGCTGGGACATCGCCGGCCTCGATGTGGCGGCTGCGCTGCGTCCCGGGCAACTCCCTGGAGCCGACTACTTCGACATTCGCCCCGATTCCGAGGGCGCCTGGCTGGCGCTGGGCAGCGCGCGCAGCGGGGGGCTCGGACCCGGGTTGATGGTGCCCATGTTGCAGAGCATCGTCGCCTGCCTGTGCAGGAGCCCGAGCGCGCGCGATCCGGAGAAGCTGCTCAGGACCGCGATGCTGGTGCTGGAGGAGAACGTCGAGCAGCGCATGCGCGAACGCCAGTATTTCAATCTACTGATCGCGCGCTACTCGAAGGACGGAACGGTGCGCTTCGCGGCGGACTACGCCGGGGTCGCGCTCTGCCGCTGGCATGGTGGCACCGGCCGGCCCTCGGTGTCGCTGCTGGGGGAGACCCCGCAAGGCGAGTCCTTGTTTGGCGGGGAGTTCTGGCTGGCCCCCCACGACCTGTTGCTGCTGCACAC
>JAICTU010000497.1 GCA_025936205.1 Polyangiaceae bacterium
CGCGGCGGGGAGCGCCTCGGCCAAAGCCACGTACGCTGCATCATACGCCGTCATGTTCTCGCGCAACTGCCAGATGCGGTCGAGCATCGGCTCATGCTCATAGCGCTCGAGCTCCAGATCACGGAAGTCCTCTAGCGCCATCTTCGCGCGTTCCGGCTCGAGTACCCCCGACGCGCAATATCTTCGCAACACCTGGAGGACCTCCAGGTCGATCAAGTGGGGTACGTGGAGCGTCTCGCTCGGCGCTGCAATGCGCTCGCGTACGAGCTGCCCCGCGTCGGTCACCAGCACGAGCTCGAGCACCGCCGAGGCGTCCAGAACGATCATCTGGATTCGCGCTCGGCCCGCAACGCGGCGGCGGGCCGTGGCTTGACGCTCACGCGCGGGCGCGTCGCCAGCCGCTCCAGCAGCTCCTGACGGGTCGGGCGCTGCAGTGAGCGCTCGAGCTCCGCCAGAATGTAGTCGGAGAGCGATAGACCAGCGAGGGCGGCCCGCGACTTTAGCTTCCGATGCAGCTCGTCGGGGACATTGCGCACCTGAACCATGACGGGCATGCAAATAGCATGTCCACATGTGCGGCACATGTCAAGGCAGGCGCGCCCCTGACTCAGGCCTTCTTCAGCAGCTCCGCGAAGGGATTGTTCTGGAAGGTCGCCTTGGGGGCAGCGTCTTTCTTGGGAGCAGGGCCGCGGGGCGGCGCGCCCCTGCCCGCGTTGCCGGCAGGAGGCCGCTGCGCTTCGCCCGGGCGCGCCGCGGCGCCGCGCGGCGCCGCCGCCTTCGTCTTGGCGCTCAGCGAGATGCGCTTGCGATCGAGGTCGACGGCGAGCACGCGCACCGTGAGCTTGTCGCCCACCTTGACGACCGCGTGCGGGTCCTTGACGAAGCGGTCGGAGAGCTCGGAGATGTGTACCAATCCGTCCTGGTGCACGCCGACGTCGACGAAGGCGCCGAACGCGGCGACGTTGGTCACCACGCCTTCCAAAAGCATGTCGGGCTTCAGATCGGTGAGCTCGCGCACATCGTCCCGGAACTTGGGCGGCTCGAAGCTCTTGCGCGGATCGCGGCCCGGCTTGTCCAGCTCCTTGAAGATATCTTCCAGGGTGAACTCGCCGACGTCGTCGCTCTTGTAGCGGTTCTTGTCCAGCTTGCGCAGCAGGGCCGCGCTGCCGATCAACGAGCTGAGCGGCACGCCCAGATCCTTCGCCATGCGCTCGACCAGCGCGTAGCGCTCGGGGTGGACGGCGCTCGAGTCGAGCGGATTCTCCGCGCCCGCGATGCGCAAGAAGCCGGCAGCCTGCTCGTACGTCTTCGGCCCGACGCCGCTCACCTCCAGCAGGCCCGCGCGCGACTTGAACGGCCCGTTCTCGTTGCGGTGCAGCACGATGCGCTTGGCCACGGACGCCCCGATGCCGGCCACGCGCGAGAGCAGCTGGGCGCTGGCGGTGTTGAGCTCCACGCCCACCTGGTTCACGCAGCTCTCCACCACCTCGTCCAGCTTCTTGCTCAGCGCACCTTCCGGCACGTCGTGCTGGTACTGACCGACGCCGATGCTCTTGGGGTCGATCTTCACCAGCTCCGCCAGCGGGTCCTGCAGGCGCCGCGCGATGCTGACGGCGCCGCGCACCGTCAGGTCGAGGTCGGGGAACTCCTCGCGCGCGACATCGCTCGCCGAGTACACGCTGGCGCCGGCTTCGCTCACCGACACGGTCAGCACCGACGACAGGTTGTTCTCTGCCAGCACGGTGCGCACGAACAGCTCCGTCTCGCGCCCGTGCGTGCCGTTGCCCACCGCTACGGCCACCACCGAGTGCTTCTTGACCAGGCGCAGCAGCATCTCCTTGGCCCGCCCAAGCGCGCCATCGCCCTGCACCAGGTAGAAGGTGTCGTGCTCCAGCAAGCGCCCCGTGGCATCGACCGCGGCGCACTTGCAGCCCGTGCGCTGGCCCGGGTCCACGCCGAGCACCACGTGCGTGCCGTAGGGCGCCGCCAGCAGCAGCTCGCGCAGGTTCTGGGCGAACACGCCGATCGCGTCCTGCTCGGCGCGCAGCTTGAGCTCGACGCGCACCTGCGCCGCGAGCTGCGTGGCCAGGTGACGCTCGATCGACTCCTTCATCACCAGCTCCAGCTCCTGCTTCCAGGGGGAGTTGGCCGGCACGGGGATGCGCTTGCGCAGCTTGGGCATTTGCGGCTCGAAATCGAGCAGCACGCGCGCGTACAGCACCTCTTCGGCCTCGCCGCGGCGGATCGCCAGAAAGCGGTGCGACGGCACCTTGGAGACGGGCTCCTCGTACTTGGCGTACATGTCGAACTTGGTGGGCTTGCCCTCGTACTCCGAGCGCTTCGCCACCTGCACGTTGCCATGCTCGAAGTAGGCCTCGCGCAGCTCCTTGCGCAGCTCGGCGTCTTCAGCGAGCCGCTCGGCGCAGATGTCGCGCGCGCCGGACAGCGCCGCCGCCACGTCCGGCACCTCTTTGCCCGCGTTCACGAAGGACTGCGCCAGCTCCTGCGGGCCGCCCTGCGCGCCCGTCCACATCAGCTCGGCGAGCGGCGCGAGCCCGCGCTCGACGGCGATCGTGGCCTTGGTCCTGCGCTTCGGCTTGTAGGGCAAGTACAGGTCTTCCACCTCCGCCTTGGTGGTCGCCTGCGCCAGCTTTTGCAGGAGCTCGGGCGTCATCTTGCCCTGCGATTGAATCTCGGCGATCACGCTCTCGCGCCGCGCCTCGAGCTCCGTCAGGTAGGTGAAGCGCTCCTCGATGGTGCGGATCTGCACCTCATCGAGGCCGTTGGTCTGCTCCTTGCGGTAGCGCGCGATGAAGGGCACGGTGGCCCCTTCGGCGAGCAGCTTCACCACCGCCCGGATCGACGCGGCGGGCAGCCCGAGCTCTTTGGCGAGCACGGGGACCGCGTCGTAGCTGGTGGTCGGAGCAGTCGGCTTGGCGGCAGTCGGAGCGGAGGCCTGGCTGGTGTTCGTGGACGCGTCGACGGTCATGACCGAATCGGGATAGCGAGCTCCCTCGTTAATATCCAGTGCGAGCAGGATTTTTGTTTGCGAGCATGCATCCGGTCCCCCGCGCGGGACACCCCTCGGGCACAATGCCGTTGCCCTGGGCGGCGCGCCGTAGCATGCCTAGGAGATGAAGGGTCGCTGGGCGCTCCTCACGTTGGGGGCGTGGTTGATGGGCTCCGTGATCACTTCTGCGGGGACACCCCGCACCCCGAGGATCATGGTCGCCACCCGCAACTTCCGGCTCGTCGACGAGCTGCTGCAGAGCTCGCCGAACGCTCAGTTTCAGAGCTTCGTGCAGCGCTGGGGCGCAGCACCGACACGCGGCCTCCTGCGCTACCTCTCCTCGGAGCTGAACCGCGAGTACTTCCAGCATTGGAACTTCGCGCAGCTGGCGCTCGGGGCAGGCTCGCTCTGGCTGCTCCCGCGCGCGAGTACCGAGCGGGGTGCGCGGCGCGCGCTCGCCGTCGCGCTGGCCCTGGTGATCGCCATGTCGGTCGTGCTCGCACCTCGCATCGTGGCGGTGGGGCGCAGCCTCGACTTCGTGCCGCACGAGCCTGCTCCCCCTGCGCTGCAGCAGTTCTGGGTGTTGCATGTGAGCTACACCGTGATCGAGCTCGTCAAGCTGCTGCTGCTGGGGCTCGCCGGATTCTGGCTTGGGCGCAGTCCCGGGCCGAGCCTGCCCGAAACGACTTCGGTCGCTGGTCTCACTCCCAGCGAAGAGTCGACCTGAAGCGGGACGCCGAAGATCGCAGCCGCGGCAAATCGGTGCAGCGGGCTCTCGGGAAAAATCCAAGGAACGTTGAAAACGTCTCTGTGTGCCGGCCTAATCGAAGGGAATTGCTAGTGTTGTTCCGCCAGTCTGATAAGAGCTCCGCCGAGGTTTCACCGATGATTGCAAACCAAACGTCCCGTGGTCTCCGCCGTGTCGCCTGCCAGAATGCCGCCCGTTGGATCGGGCTGCTTGGCTCCTCCCTTGCGCTGCTCGCCGCGTGTGGCGGTACCATCGAGCAGACCGATCTGGACCGAGAGCACCTGCAGGATGACAGCAATGGTAAGCAGCAGGCGAAGGCGCCTGAGGCAGCGGCGACTCCCGCCAAGACGACGCCGGCTGCGAGCAATCAGACGGCGGCCGCGCCTGCCGCCACCACTCCGAAGCCTGCTGCTGCCGAGCCGCCGCCGGCTGCGGACGACGAGGATCCGCCGGCTGCGGAGGATGACCCGCCGGCGAGCACCACCACGACGGCCAGCGCCGATCTGTCGTTCGAGAGCGACATCTGGCCGATCTTCAGCAAGAGCTGCAGCCCCTGTCATGCGGGCGGTGGTGCCGGTGGGCAGGACATCGGAGGCAGCGACAAGACCAAGGCTCTGGCTGATGCCAAGTCCTTCAAGGATGCGATCATCCGGGACATCAACTCCGGAGCGATGCCCCTCGGCTGCGCCAAGCCGCCGGGTGGTGGTGGTAACTGCGTGTCTGTCGACGACTTCGACGACATCAAGGCTTGGTTCGACGCCGGCGCTCCGAAGTAATCGCGCGCGCGTCCAGCGCACCTCGAGAGCAGCGACGCTCAGCTCTCCCCTCGCGACGGGCTGCAGATTCTATCGGCAGCCCGTCCGTGCGTTTTGTAGCTCCGCGCTCAACAACGCCAGCACCGCCTCACGCGCAGGCCATCGCCACGAGCAGCTCCGAGCGCGGCCCGAAGGGCTGCCCGGAGAAGCCGCCCCACTGCTCGCACAGGCGCAGCCCCGCGGCGGCGAGCAGCTCCTTCAGCTCGCGCGAGGAGGCATAGCGCTGTGCAATGGGGATCTCCAGCTGCGTGCCGCGCTGACGCGAAACATACGTGTACGTCACATCCAGGCGCTGCGCGGCGCTGCGCAGGCGGCTGCGCTCGAACACGTCCCACACCTGGCCTCGATGCGCGAGCGTGACGATCGCGCCGGGCTCGTCGCGGTGCGCGCCGCGCAGCCGCGCCCGCCGCTGAAACGGATCGGCGGCCCATACGTCGAACAAGAAACCACCGCCCGGCGCGAGATGCGCGCACACCGAGCGAAAGCAGCTGAGCAGCGCGCGCCGCCCGAGCAGGCAATAGAGCGCGTTGTAGGGCAGCACGATGCGATCAAAGCGCCGGCCGAGCGCGAAGCTCTGCATGTCGCCCTCGAGCAACGTCAGCCTGCCGCGCGCGCCGCGCAGCTGCCGTCGTGCGGTGCGCAGCAGGCTCGGCTCGCGATCGAGCCCCACCACCTCGCGCCTGCCGCCCAGCAGCGCCGGCAGCAGGCGCCCGTAGCCCGTGCCCAGCTCCAGCACGCTGCCCGCTCCGGTACACTGGCGCGCGTAGAACTCGCCGTCCCCCGGGTTTCCCCGATGGGTCAGCGCGTATAGCTCGGCTTCGAGTTCCGTCAAGGGCGCGGTAGTAGGAGAAACCCGAAGTCCGCGCAGGGTTTCTCCCGATGTAGAGGTAGTGCCGAATGCAAAGACGCCCATTGCGCCGGGTCGACCCGACCCTCACCCGCGCAGCGGGGGCGGGGCGAACCCGGCACGGATTCGGGCATGAGGCACTTGGTAGCACGAGCGGCGGTGAAAATCCGCGCACTCCTGCCGCCTGCCGTGATGGTTTCGGGCTCGCCGCGCATACAGCCGAAGTCAGCCCTGGACGGAGCCCCAATGAGCACACTTGTAAACGGGACGCGGCGCTCGGGCCTGCGCGCCCTCGCGATCACCGGGTCGGTTCTCGCTTCTGCTGCCCTCGCCTGCTCGGCGAACGATGGCGACGAGAATTTGTTCCCGCGCACCCTGGGTGAGGATGGCGCGCCGATGCTACCGAGCGGTGGCACGAGCACACCGGGCACACCGGGCGGCTTCGAAGATTTCGGCGACCTGAGCTCGGCGGGGCCGGGTGGCCCCAGTGGCTCGGGATGCCCCACGACCATCAGCGGCGTGACCCGCGATCCCGCGGGACAGCTGCCGCTCTACAACGTGGTCGTGTACGTGCCGAGCGAACCGCTCGCGCCGATCCCGCGCGGGGCGCGCTGCGAGACGTGCGCTGGCGACTTCTCGGGCCGGCCGATCGCTGCCGCCGTCTCGGACGCTGCCGGCAAGTTCACGCTCGATCTCACGAGTGTACCCGCGCGCAAGGACGTGCCGCTGGTGATCCAGGCCGGCAGCTGGCGGCGGGAGGTGACGATCCCTTCCGTGAGCGACTGTACGAGCAGCGCGCTGCCCGCGGAGCTCACACGCTTGCCCCGCAACCGCGCGGAGGGGAACCTGCCCCACATCGCGGTGATGCGCGGTGGCTCGGATGCGCTGGAGTGCTTGTTCACCAAGATCGGCGTCGACCCGGGCGAGTTCACGCCCGGCGACGGCGGCGGCAGCATCGAGCTCTATTACAGCGATCTCGAGAACGCGGAGGACGGCACCGGAGAGATGCGCGGCCCCTCCGGCACCCTCGCGCTGCCCAAGGTGGAACGCCTGTTCGATGACTACGAGCGCCTGCGCAGCTACGACATGATCCTGCTCTCCTGCGAAGGCGGCGATGAGCGTTACGA
>JAICTU010000183.1 GCA_025936205.1 Polyangiaceae bacterium
CGTGCTCCGCCAGCACCAGCGTGTCGCCGAGCAGGGCCGTGCTGCCCGGCTTGGGCACGGGGCGCGGCACGGCGTCCGGTTTGCCGGAGCCGACTCCGCCGTTGTCGGTCCCGCCGCCAGGGCGCTCGGGCTCCTTGCGCTCGGGCGACTGATAGGGCGGTGGCTCCTGCGCGGGCGAGCCCGTTTGGCCGCTGTCCGCCGCACAAGCGGCAAGCAGCAGCACGCCCAGGGAGTGGCAGCCGAGGCAAGTGAGTCGGGAGCGAAGCGTCATGATCAAAGCATGAGATGCCGTGCCGCCTTCGTCTATCTCGAAAAGCAGCCAGCTTTGGCCGTATTTGCCCGAACCGTGATGCGTTTTGATCTATGCGCCCGGCTCCGGTGAGCTCTCACCGTCGGGCTCGGGCGGCTCGCGCAGCGGCATCAACTGCAGGTTCATCAGCACCACGCGATCGGCGCTCGGGGACTGCTCGACGATGGCGCGCGCCTGGTCGTAGTAGGCGAGGTGCAGCTTGCGGATCTGCTGGAAGCTGTCTTCCGAGACCGCGAACAGGTTGAATGAAAACAAGGTCTCCGGTGCGCTGCGTCGCGTTTCGAAACGCTCCAGCGCCTCGCGCGCCCAGAACGCCTTGAGGCGCGCGTTCTGCTCCGGGTCCTCGCGCGTGTCGATGGTCAGGATCTGGGCGGCGCGATAGCGGCCATCGCTGAAGACCACTTGCCCCGCCGCCTGCAGCTCGGCCAGGCAGCGTTCGACTTCCGCTTCGCCGGCCCCCACCTCGCGCGCGAGCAGCGCCGGGTCATGGCGCGGCAGCGCCTGGTAGGCATCGAGCTCCAGCGCGCGCAGCACGATGTGGCTGCGCGGCAGCTCGTACGCCAGCCGGCGCTGGCGCAGAAAATAAGTATAGACCTCGCGCGTCGAGGGCAACACCGCGAGATCCACGAACAGCGAGATGAACTCGATCAGCCGTTGCGTACCGAGCTGTACCAGGCCGAGAAACTGCGGCAGGCGGGGTTCGGTCTTGCCCGCGCACCAGCGGCCGAGCGTGGTGCGGTCCACGCCCAGCTGCGCGGCCACATCGCGCTTCGAGCCCGTGCCCAGCAGCTGCACCACCAGCCGCGTGACGTTGCGCAGCGAGAGGGCGCGCCGCCCCTCGAACGTGTCCGGCGGCTGATCGAAGAAGCGCGCCAGCGCTGGCCCGAGCTGCGCGTCGCGCGCCAGCCCCGCCTTGAGGAATGCGCTCACCTCCGGGTAGCGGCGGCCGTGTTCCCACAGGTACGCAGCGTTGGAGCGAAAGCCCAGCCCGCGGCTGAACGCGGGTTGCGAGCGTTCGCCGCGCAGCGCGCGCATCAGGTCGCGAGACAGCAGCTCGAGATCGAACATGCGCGTTCAGGCCCGCCTGGGTCGCTGACTCTTGCTGCGCTCGTCCGCGATGCGCCGCTTGCTCGCTGCCCAAGAGCAGATCGGGCAAGCGGACAGGTCGTGATACAGCGCAGGGCAGTGTTCCCGGCCAAAGTAGATCATCTGCAAGTGCAGGCTGTTCCAGCGGCTCTCCGGAAACAAGCCGCACAGGTCGCGCTCGGTTTGATCGGGATTCTTGCCGTTCGACAGGCCCCAGCGCGCCGCCAGGCGATGGATGTGCGTGTCGACGGCCAGGGCAGGGCGCCCGAAGGCCTGAGATAGCACCACGTTGGCCGTCTTGCGCCCGACGCCGGGCAACTCGCGCAAGGCCTCGAAGTCGTCCGGGACGCGCGAGCCGTGCCGATCCACCAGCAGCTGGGACAGCCCTCGTAGCGCCCTGGCTTTCTGCGGAGCGAGGCCGAGCCGGCGGATCAGCGAGTGAATCGTCGCCACCGGCAGTTGTGCCATCTGCTCCGGGGTACCGGCAGCGGCGAACAGCGCCGGCGTGACCTGGTTCACTTTTTTGTCCGTGGTCTGCGCCGAGAGCACCACCGCACACAGCAACGTGAAGGGGTCCGCGTGCTGCAGCGGAATGGCCGGCGCCGGATACAGTCGCTCGAGCAGCTCGCCGATGCGCGCTGCCTTTTCCCGTTGCCGTTGGCTGCTCACGTGCCGCACGCCTGGCGTTCAGGGACTCGCCAGGCTGGGCGCCGCGTCAGGCCCGGCGTCGCCCGCGCCGGCGTCCGCCACCGCACCCAGAACAGCGCTGGGCGCCGTGGGTAACAGCGGTGCCGCGCTCACGGGAGCGGCGTTTGCCGGGGGCACCGGCATCGCGGGCGGCGCGCGGCCAGTGAGGTTGTCGCGCAGCTCGCGAGTCACCTGGCGCAGCCGCGTCGCCCACACATCCAGGGAACCATTGGAGCCCTCGATCAGCATCACGAAGGCAAAGCCCAGCGCGGCCATGGAGATCGCGACCAGACCGAACCAGAAGCGCGGGCCGCGCTCGCGCTCCGGCGCCTGCGAGTGCACGGCGGGCATCACGCTGCCGAGATCGGTGGGCAGAAATTGCGGCTCGCCGCTGCGCGTGCGCCGGCGCAGCTCCAGCACCGGCTCGAGCTCCGTCTTTTCCCGCGGCAGGTGCTGGGATGGCGGCGCGGCGGCTGCTTCCCAGAAGAGCGGCGTGTGACCGCACAGGCCGCGCAGTTCCTCGGCCATGATGCGCGCGGAGGGAAAGCGCTGCTCGCGGTCGCGGGCCACGGCTCGCGCGAACCAGGCGTCGAAACCGTCCGGTACCGGAGCCAGGCTGGAGGGCCTCGGGGGCTCCCCGGAGCACACCTGCAGCGCCAGGCTCACCAGCGTGTCGCCCTGGAAGGGGCGCACGCCGGTCATGCATTCGCAGGCGATCACGCCCAGGCTCCACAGATCCGCGCGATGGTCGATCTGGGCGGAGTTGCCGAATTGCTCGGGGCTCATGTACACGGGCGTGCCGAGCATCTGCCCGGAGATCGTGCGCGGTCCGTGCTTGGTGGGGGACGCCATCCATTTGGCGATGCCGAAGTCGAGGACCTTGACCACCTCTTCATCGTCGTTGCGCACGATCAGCACGTTGTCGGGCTTGAGATCGCGATGGATCAAGCCAGCCTCGTGTGCGCGCCCGAGGGCGCGGGCGATCTGTGAGACGATCTGGGCCACGATCGGCGCACGCAGCTTCTTCAGGCGCGCCAGGCGCTCGGCCAGCGTCTCCCCGTCCAGCAGCTCCATCACGATGAACGGTGTCCCGGTGGCCGTGTCCACGCCGTCGTCGAGCACCTGGACGATGTGCAAGCTGCGCAGGCTGGCTGCGAGATGCGACTCGCGCTGGAAGCGGGCCAGCGCCATCGGATCCTGGAGCCCGGGCGCGTGCATCACTTTGACGGCGACGAGCGACTGCCAGCCGAGCCGCTCGGCTCGCCAGACCGAGCCCATCCCGCCGTGCCCGAGCATCGACACGAGGCGGTACTTACCGGCGAGAACGGTTCCTGGGCTCATGCGGGGCCCCCCACTGTGGTGCGGAGCGCGCCGTGCTGCACGTCCGATTGCGTTCGTTGTTCCGCCACCAAGCCCGTGCCCCGAGAATACGGCCCGGACCGGGGCGCGGGCTCGTCCATTTCGGGCCGGAGCCTGCGCACTTGCCTCACGCCACGACCTGTCCGGAGACCCCGCACAGCGGCCGTCGGGCCGCGGCACCGATTACTGGCCTGTAACCGGTTTTTGGGGGTGATGTTACGCAAAGGAAACACCGATTTGCGTGTCGCATACAGATCAGACCGCCGCACACAGTTCAGTATGTTCATTGAGAAATGCGCTGAACGCCCGACATCGTTCCAAGATTTCACATCCCCACGAAATGGCTCCCAATGTGGGGCGTTTCACGTCTGCCTGGCATGTTGTGTGCTTAGGGGGAGCCCGTCTGGCGGAAGGGGAAGCACACATCGGGCGAGCCTCAGGGGACGAACCCTCGAGAAGGACAGGGGAGAGGGTGACCATGGAATCGACGCGCAGCGCTTCGTTCGATCGGGCGGGGGACAACGACGAACTCAGGGAGGAGCGCGATCGCGTCGGGGGATGGGCGACCAGCAGCGGCACGCTGTCGCCGTCTGGCTCCGGTTCAGAGTGGCCTGCCGCCGGACACCTATTTGTGCGCGAGCGAACAGCTCGACGCTGGCTGACTGAGCAGAGTGATAAGCAGAGTGAGTGAGCAGAGTGAGTGAGCAGAGTGAGTGAGCAGAGTGAGGAGGGAACATGCAAGAGGTTTGGGTCATGAAGCAGACGGTGCTGCGCGCCCGGGATGAACGAGGGCTGGAGCGCAGCTTGCATTCTTTCGAGAACGCCCTGCGTCTGCGAGATGGCGCGATCGTCGACGTGGAGCGCTCGGAGATGGAGCGCTCGGAGATGGAGCGGCGTGCGCGGCATGTGGCCGTCATACGTTATGAAATTCCGCTGCATCCTCCGGGCGCGGCTGCCGGTGCCGCCGCGAACTGGGACGACTGAGTCGGCGTTTCCGCTGGGCGAAGTGGCGGAGCCGGTTGGTAGTGCGGGGACACCCCGCACCCCCGAGGCTCCGCCGCGACCCAAACCTCAACCCTCACACTCTCAATCCTCGTGCGAGCTGATCTGATGAGATTTCAGCTTCTCCCACAGCGTCTTGCGCGAGATGCCGAGCAGCCGCGCCGCTTCGCGCTTGGCACCGGAGCTATGGTTCAAGGCGACCAGCAGGCACTGCCGCTCGAAGTCGCGCATCGATTCGCTGAGCGGGCGGAAGGCAGACGAGGCGGGCTCGTCCGCGTCGATGTCGCCGCGCAGATCGTAGGGCAAATGCCAGATATCGATCTCGCCTCCGCGGGCCAGCACCACGGCGTGTTGGATGGCATGCTCCAGCTCGCGCACGTTGCCAGGGAACGGATGACTCATCAGCGCGGCCCAGGCTCGGGGCGCGATCTTCGGCTCGGCGCCATCACCGGCGAAGCGAAGATAAAAGTGGCTCACCAGCAGCGGTAGATCCGCGCGGCGCCGGCGCAGCGGCGGAACGTGGATGTCGAGCACGTTGAGCCGGTAGTACAAGTCTTCACGGAACGTTCCGGCCCCGACCATCTGCCGCAAGTTTCGGTGTGTCGCGCAGATCAGCCGCACGTCGAGCTCGATCTGGCGATTGCTGCCCAGTGGCTCGACCGCGCCCTCTTGCAGCACCCGCAGTAGCTTGGCCTGCACGCTGAGCGGGATCTCTCCCACTTCGTCCAGCAGCAACGTGCCGCGGTCGGCCGCCTTGAAGCGCCCTTCGCGCCGGTGAGTGGCGCCGGTAAACGCGCCGCGCTCGTGCCCGAACAGCTCGGCTTCGATCAGCGATTCCGGAAAGGCCGCGCAGTTGACCGCCACGAACGGGCCGGAGGAACGTGTGCTGGCCTCGTGCACGGCTCGCGCCACCAACTCCTTGCCCGTGCCGCTCTCTCCTACGACCAAGACGCTGGCGTTGGCCGGTGCGATGGTCTCGACGCGTTCGATCAGGGTCCGCATCAAGGGCGAACGACCGATCAGCTTGCTGCTCGCGCCATTGGGTACGACGTCGACGCGCGCCAGCCGCAGCTCGTGCTCGACACGACGGCGCTCGCCCAGCCGCTCGATACGCAACATCAGGTCGAGCACGTCGAAGGGCTTGGTGACGTGATCGTCCACGTCTTCCTTCAGCGCTTGAGCGGCCAGACCCTGCACGTCGCCCCCGTCCGCTCGGAAATCAGTGACGAGGATCACGGCGATGGCAGCAGCGTGCAGCTTGATCTGGTGCAGCAGAGCCAGGCCATCCACGCGCTCGGACTGCAGATCGCTGACGAGCACGTCGAAGGGCGCATCAGCGAGCCGAGCCAGGGCCGCCTGATGGTCTTCCACGGCGACCGCGGCATGTCCTGCCGCATGTAGCGCATCACAGATCATCGCCCGAAGAGACACGTCTCCTTCGGCGACCAACACCGCCAGCTTCATTCGAATTTCCCGTCGTTTGACGGGCGAAAACGCCCACCCAGCACAGCTGGTCTCTCATTTTGCAGATCAAGTCAAGCGACGCAGCCATCCGAGTCCATCGGCTCGAGGACGCGAGGCAGATTGTCTCGAGGGCGACGCGACTCGCGTGGGACAGTTGCTGAGGTGATTCCTCCAGCGCGAATGTGCTGAGGAATCTGTTTACAAGCGGCGTGTGTCGGCGGAGCCGCGCGGGCGGGCCGAGCCGCTCGCCGCTGCACACGAAGCCAGCAGAGCAGGGCGGCTGGAATCTGGTTCGGGACCCGCGCGCAGGTGTGCCATCGTTCCGCTGTGGAGCGGCGAAGTCGGCAGCAGGCCAAGCCTGTGGGTAACCTCCCCCCGAGTCGGGGCTGGCGACTGCGGGCGTTGCTCTCGCTTGCTGCCTTGGCATTCGGTTGTCTGGCGTGGGCGTTCTGGATTGAACCCAGCCGCTGGGTGGTGCGCGAAGTCGCGCTGGACTTGCCACGCTGGCCCGCGGAACTCGGCGGCTTGCGAGTCGCACTGCTGTCCGATCTGCACGTGGGTTCCCCGTACTGGGATCTGCAGCGGCTGGACCAGCTGATCGAAGACACCAACCGAGAGCAACCGGAGCTGGTGCTGCTCGCCGGCGACTACCTGATCAACGGCGTGAAGCTGGGCAAGTGGGTGGATCCCGAGTCCATCGCGCGCAGCCTCGGCCGGCTGCGCGCGCCGCTGGGCACGCTCGCCGTGCTCGGCAACCACGACTGGTGGAACGATGGCGCCCGCGTACGCCGCGCGCTGGAGAGCCAGGGCATCGTCGTGCTGGAGAATGAGGTGTGGGCGCTCGAGCGCGCGGGCAGCCGGTTTTACGTCGCGGGGATCGGCGATCTGCTGACGGGCCACGCCGACGTGCCGCGCGCCCTCGGGCAGGTGCCGGAGGGCGCGCCCCTCCTGGTGCTCAGCCACGAGCCCGACGTGTTTCCACAGATCGACGATCGGGCCAGCCTGACCCTGGCGGGCCATACGCACGGCGGGCAGGTCTGTCTACCGCTCGTCGGCTGCCCGATCGTGCCTTCGGACTATGGCCAGCGCTTCGTCTCTGGGCACATCGTCGAGCGCGGCCGGCACCTGTTCGTGACCACCGGCGTCGGCACCAGCATCGTCGCCGTGCGCTTCGGAGTGCCGCCCGAGATCGCGCTCCTGTCGCTTGCCGCTACAGCTTTTCCCGCTACAGCTTTTCCCGCTACGGCGCCGGCCGCGCTGCGCGCTGGCGCAACGCCGAGATCAGCGCCGCCGCGGTGAAGGGCTTGTGCACCAGGATGTCGCTCTCGCCCAGCTGCACGCGGCTCTCCACGAAGTCCGCGGGATAGCCCGACATGTACACGACCGGCAGCTCCCGCCCGCGCTCGCGCAGGCGCCGCACCAGCTCGGGCCCGCTCATGGCGGGTAACACGACATCGGTGAGCAACAGATCGAACTGGCCCTCTTCGATGCAGGGCAGCGCTTGCTCCGCGGACATGGCTTCCGTGACCCGAAAGCCGGCGCCGATCAAGATGCGCTTGGTCAGCTCCCGCACCATCTTCTCGTCTTCCACCAGCATCACGCGCAGGCTGGACGTCGGCGCCTCGCTGCGTGGCTCCGGCGCCTCGCTGGCAGCGTCGGGGACCTGATCGGTTGCTGGCAAGTACACCTCGAAGCGCGCGCCGCCGAGCGCGCCCGAGCACACCCGGATTCGCCCGCGGTGCTGCTCGACGATGCCTTGCACCACGCTCAGCCCGAGACCGCTGCCCTGGCCCGGAGCCTTGGTCGTGAAAAAGGGCTCGAAGATGCGCCCGCGCAGCTCCTCCGGTACCCCGGGACCCGAGTCCTCCACCGCGAAGCGGATCTGCTCCGGGACCTTCTCGCTGCCGCCGAGACTCTCCGGCAAACGGACCTGTGCGGCGCTGATCTCGATCCGCCCGCCCTCGGGCATGGCTTGAGCCGCGTTCACGAGCAGGTTGGTGAGCACCTGATGCAGCTGCGTCACGTCCACCAGCACGCGGCCCCGGCATTGAGCTGGCACGAGCTCGATCGCCACGTTCTCGGGCAGTGTACGCCGCAGCAGGCCCACCACGTCGTTCAGCACGTTCGCCGGTGCCACGGGGCGCGGCTGCAGCGCCTGCCGGCGCCCGAACGCGAGCAGCTGCCGCGTCAGGTCCGCGGCGCGCAAGGTGGCGCTGCGGATCTGCTCCAGATCCCGCTGATCTTCGCCGGGGCGGAAGCGGTCCTTGAGCATCTCGCAGCAGCCCAGGATGCCGGTCAGGATGTTGTTGAAGTCGTGCGCAATCCCGCCCGCGAGGCGCCCGACGACGTCGCCGCGCTGCGCTGCGCGCAGCTGGTCTTCCAGCTCGCGCACGCGCCGCTTCAGCGCCAGGTCTTCCGTGATGTCGCGCGCGCCGCCCATGGAGATCAGCGGCAGGCCCGCCGCGTCGTAGGTGGAGCCGCCGAAAACGTGGACCCGACGGTAAATGCCCTCCGCATCGGCCACGCGCAGCTTGCCGTCGTAGGGCAGGTGCTCGGCGATGCCGCGCTGAATCTCGGCGGCCAGCTGTCCGCGGTCATCGGGATGGATGCGCGAGAACAACAGGGCGGGAGAAAGCTCCACGTCTGGTCCGAGGCCGTGCAGCGCGCGCGCCAGCGGCGACCAGTCGAACTCATCGGTGACCCGATCGTCCATCCACAGCCCCACGCCGCCGATCGCGAGCATGCGCGCGAGCGCCTGCAGCACACCGCCCGGCTGCTGCTCCAGCACCTCGCGCCCGCTCGCGGCGCGCACCGAGAGCCGCGCGCCGCCCGGCTGCGCTTCGAGCTGCGCGTGCACCCAGATGCGCAGGCCGCTCAGGCTGCGATGCAGCATGACGCGCTCGAAAGGGCAGCCGGAGACCACCGAGCGCCAATGCTCGGACCAGTCGATCGGGCCGGCATCCGTCAGCAGCACCTCGGCGAGCGGCCGCCCCAGCACCGCCTTGGGCTCGAGCCCGTAGAGCTGCTGCGCTCCCGGGCTGATTTCGCTCACCGCCAGACTCGGCGACAGCTCCAGGAAGGCCTCCACGCTCGGCTCACCCACCACTGGGCAGCCTACCTGCTTCTGTTGCCATTCGCCACGAGCGAAAAGCGTACCCGCGGGGCTTGTTCGCTCCGTGTCGGTTGAGGTGCGAGAGGGCTCGCATCCGCCCGTCTTTCCAGCTCGTCAGGAAGCCCGCTGACGACCAGCGCTGCGGAAGCAACCGGCGACGTGGTCATTCACCAAGCCGACCGCTTGCATGTAGGCGTAAATGATGGTCGAGCCCACGAAGTTGAAGCCGCGCTTTTTCAGATCTTTGCTCAGCGCGTCGGAGAGCTCGGTGCGCGCGGGCACGCCCTGCTTCGAAGCAGGCCGGTTCTGGAGTGGCGCGCCACCCACGAACTGCCACTGATAGTCGGAGAAGCTGCCGAACTCCTCCTGCACCTTCAGGAACGCCCGCGCGTTCTTCACCGCTGACTCCAGCTTCAATTTATTGCGCACGATACCCGGGTCGGCGAGCAGGCGCTGGATGCGCCGGCCGTCGTAGCGTGCGACCTTCGCGGGATCGAAGTCATCGAACGCCTGCCGGTACGCCTCGCGCTTGCGCAGGATGGTGATCCAGCTCAGCCCCGCCTGCGCCCCCTCCAGCAGGAGAAACTCGAATAGCGTGCGATCGTCGTGCACGGGGTTGCCCCACTCCTCGTCGTGGTAGGCGATCATCAGCGGGTCGGTGCCGCTCCATTCGCAGCGTTTCTTCTCCTTCGCAGGCATGCCCCGTAGCGTAAGGAGACGGGCCATGGGGTCAAGGGGTCCCTCGACCCCTAGTCACTGGCTCCGCGCTGGGAGATTCGCTAGCTTTCTCGAGTGACGCATCCAGATGAGACGACCCTCCACGTCTGCTTTGTCTGCCTCGGCAACATCTGCCGCTCGCCGACGGCGGAGGGCGTGGTGCGGGGGTTGCTGCGGAAGGCGGGGTTGGAGCGGAAGGTCGTGGTGGAGAGCGCTGGGACCGGCGACTGGCATGTCGGGGCGCTGCCGGATCGGCGGGCGCGGGCGGCGGCGCAGCAGCGGGGGGTCGATCTGGTGAGCCGCGCGCGGCAGTTCGTACGCGCGGACTGGCAGCGGCTCGACTACGTCCTGGCCATGGATCAGGCGAACTTCGACGCGCTGGCGGAGGCGGCGCCCGATGACGCGGCGCGAGCCAAGCTGCGTCTGTTCCGTTCGTTTGATCCCGCGGCGCCGCCGGGGGCGGAGGTGCCGGATCCGTACCATGGCGGGCCCGAGGGCTTCGAGCAGGTGCTGGATCTGTGCGAGGCCGCGGGGGCGGGGCTGGTCGAGGCGCTGCGGCGCGAGCACGGGTTGTGAACGCGGCGACACGCGCGGCGCTGGCGCGGGCGTTGGGCAGCGAGGTCGCGCTCGTGCGGCCGCTCGCGGGTGGGGACATCAATCAGGCCTTCGAGCTCGAGCTCGCCGATGGCCGGAGCGTGTTCGTGAAGACGAATGCCGCGGCTCCCGCAGGGTTCTTCGAGGCGGAGGCCAGTGGCTTGCGCTGGCTCGCCGAAGCGCGGGCGTTGCGGGTGCCGGAGGTGCTGGCGGTCGGTGGAGCCGAATCGCCATTTTTGGCGCTGGAGTTGCTCGAGTCGTCGGCACCGGCGCCGGGCTTCGACGAGCGGCTCGGGCAGGGCCTGGCGCGTTTGCATGGCTCTGGTGCAGCGAGCTTCGGGCTTGCTGCGGACAACTTCGTGGGCTCGCTGCCGCAGCTGAATCAGAGTCGGCCGAGCTGGGCGGAGTTCTATCGCGAGCGCCGGCTCATCCCGCTGCTGGAGCGCGCGCGCCGGCGGGGGCTGCTCGACGCGGAGTTCGAGCGCGCGGCGGAGCGCGTGCTCGCCCGGCTGGAGCAGCTGGTCGGTCCCAGCGAGCCGCCCGCGCGGCTGCACGGGGATTTGTGGGCGGGCAATCTGCACGTCGCCCGCGGCGGGGAGCCGACGCTGATCGATCCTGCGGTGTACGGCGGTCACCGCGAGATCGATCTGGCCATGATGCGCCTGTTCGGGGGTTTCGGGCCGCGCGTGTTCGCGGCCTATGCGGAGAGCGCCCCGCTGGCGCCGGGCCATGCGGGGCGAGTGGCGCTGTACCAGCTGTATCCATTGCTCGTGCACGTGGTGCTGTTCGGGGCGGGCTACGTGTCGCGAGCGCGTTCGTGCTTGCTACCGTACCTGTGAGGCTCAGCGCGCGAGCAGCTCGAGGCGCGGCCGCTCGAGCACGATGCTGCCGCGCTGGATCGGTGTGCTGACCGGCGCGGGCAGCTGCCAGAAGATCTCGTGGACCTGGTTGTCGCTGCCGCGGAATATGACGTGCTGGCTGCGATCGCTCTCCACGCTGAATGCGCTCGGCGTATCGGAGGCGTCCGGAGCTCCCGCTTCGGAGGTCAGGTCGGCGTGCGCGGGCACGCTGCCGCCGGGAGCCCAGACCAGCTCGTGCAGGTGGTTGTCCGCGCCACGGTAGACGACGTGTTTGCTGTTGGTGGAGGCGCTGAAATACGCGGCGGGGTCGCTAGCGGCCGCGGGCGCTCCGGCGGCGGCGCTGAGATCCCAGGCCTGCACCGGGGCGACGCCCACCCACCAGAGCTCGTACAGGTGGCCGTTGCCGGCGCGATAGACGATCTGGTGCGAGTCATCGCTGCGCCGGTAGTAACCGGTCGGTTTGCCCGCGGCGTTCGGCGAGCCCGCGGAGCCCGAGAGGTCGTCGTGACCGACCGTCCCCGTGGTCCAGTACAGGCTGTGGATGTGGTCGTCGCTGCCACGGTAGGCGACGATGCTCTCGTTGTTGGTGGGGTTGACGTAGGCGGAGGGATCGCTGGAGGCAGGGGCAGCGCCCGCGGGCAGCAGACCACCGAAGCCCGGCGCGCCCGGACCAAGCCAGTACAGCTCGATCAGCTTGCCGCCGGAGGCGCGATAGATCACGTGCGTCCAGCCGTCGGGGCTGACGTAGCCCACTGGCGTGCCCGCGGACTTCGGCGCGCCGGCAGCGGCGCTCAGCGCGTCGTGGCCGACGGCCCCGCTATTCCAGTACAGGCCGTGCACGGCGCCGTCGCTGCTCCGGTAGAGCGCGACCTCGTAGCCGTCGCTGGACAGGAACGAGCTGGGGTCGCCCGCGGCTGCAGGCGCGCCGGCGAGGCCCGTCAAGTTGCTGGTGCCCGTGTTCGTGCCCTGCTGCCATAGCTCGCGCAGCTGGTTGCTCGAGTCGCGATAGACGACGTTGTTCACGCCCAGCGCCGGGAAGGAGATGCCCGAGGGGGAGCTCGAGGCGCCGGGCGCGGCGAGCGGCTGAGAGCGTGCGCGGTAGCGGTACGGCGTGGAGACGCCGGTGTGGGAGTGGATCCAGTCGAGGTACGCCGAGACCTTGGTGGCGATGAACTCCTGGTTGGGCAGATCGCAGGCCGTGGTGTTGGCGCCCTCGGATGCCACACCTACGATCACGTTCTTGCCCGCTTGCAGGGAGACGAAGCCCGAGCCGCTGTCGCCCGGGCACAGCGAGGCGTCGGGGGATTTGGCGTACAGCTTGGTGGGGCTGTCTCCGAAGATGGTGCCGCGCAGCACGGCCACCGTGCCCGCGGGCAGCGTGTCGTTGTGATGGACGGTGCTGGCGACCACGGCGTTCGTCCCCTCCCAGGTGGCGACGGGCGGCAGCTCGGCCGGCTGCAACAGCGGGTCCGGCGCGAGATCGGGGTCGAGCGGTGTGCGCAGCCGCACCAGCGCGAGGTCGTTGTCGCCGCTGGAAGGGGCGTAGTCGGGGTGTACGAAGACCGAATTCTGGCCCGTCTGCTGCTCGGCGTGCGTCGCCACGCCGCTGGGGCTGGTGCGGTGGTAGGAGATGGTCGCGCCCTGGAAGGCGTTCTGTACGCAGTGAGCAGCGGTGAGCACCCAGCGCGGCTCGATCAGCGTGCCGTGGCAAGACAGGCTACCGCTCACGTGGACCACCCACGGGAACTGATCGTCGGGCTCCACGCTGCCGAGCACCACGTCTTGTGCGCGCGTCTCGGGGGCGAGGCCTTCATCGACGCCGCCGCCGGAACAAGCGAGCGCGCCGAAGGCGATGAAAGCGAGCGCAGCGTGGAGGGGGCGGGGAACTCGGACGAACATGGAATGACCTTTCTCGGACGGCGGCGACGCCGCATGCGGCGCTCGTGCCGCGCGTCCTGGTCGCCCTGATCGCAATAAACCTGCCACCGCAGAGTGCTCAGCAATTGCGCGAAACACCTGGGGTTATTCTTTTAGTGGCCGAGCGGCTTCGGAGGACCGCACGCGTGCGCGCACGTGCGCGGGAACGCGCGGTGGGGCGTTGCGCACGCGAGCCGGGTGCGCCTGGCGGTGGGATGCCGAAAGGCGCAGTTTGAGCGGATGAATCGCGATGTGATTGCCATCGGTGCGTCCGCGGGAGGGCTCGAGGTACTGCTCAACTTGGTCGGCGAGCTGCCGCGCGATTTGCCGGCGGCTTTATTCGTGGTGGTGCACCGACCTCCGACGGAGGCGGATCGCTTGCCCGAGCTGCTGAGCGGGCGTGGTCCGTTGCCCGCGTGCCATCCGTTGCACGCCGAGCGCATCGAACGGGGCAGGATCTACATCGCGCCGCCCGACAACCAGCTCTTGGTGCGGCCGGGAAGCGTCGAGGTCGTGCGCGGGCCACGCGAGAATGGTCATCGGCCTGCCGTGGACCCGCTCTTTCGTACGGCGTCGGCAGCCTATGGCCCGCGCGTGATCGGTGTGGTGCTGTCCGGTTATCAGGATTGCGGCACCGCCGGCATGATGTCGATCAAGGCGCGCGGCGGCGTGAGCGTGGTGCAGTCCCCCGAGAGCGCACAGGCCCCCGAGATGCCCGAGAGCGTCCTGCGCCGCGTACCCGTCGATCATATCGTGCACCCGCGAGAGCTCGCGAGCTTGTTGATGCGCCTGGCTTCCGAGCCAGCGGGGCCCGAACGGCAGCCGGACAGTGTGGTGGGGCAACTGGAAGGGGCTGCTCCCGGCGAGCCGACGGCGGTGGTATGCCCGATTTGTCAGGGCGTGTTGACCGAAGCGCACGCAGGCAAGTTCGAGCATTTTCGTTGCCACGTGGGGCATGCGTTCTCGATGGAAAGCCTGGTGCGGGAGCAGAGCGAGAGCATGGAGCGAGCGCTCTGGGCGGCCGTGCGCGCGCTGGAGGAAAGCTCCGGGCTCAGTCGGCGTTTGGCGCTGCGCGAGAGCGGGGAGCTGAGTCACCGCTTCGGCGAGAAGGCACACACGCAGATCGAGCAGGCCGACCTGATCCGAGAGATCTTGCTGAATGGAGGGATGCTCACGCCCCCCGATGCACGAGCACTCGGCAATGACAACGACGGTGATAACGAGAACGACGGTGGTTAGGAGGCGATCGCCGGGCGCGCGTTCGGTGCCGGCCCGCGACGGGCTTCCGAGAGCAGCCGTTCCAGTGATTCCAAGCTGGTCGGCTTGGCGAGGTGGCGATTGAAGCCCGCGTCGCGCGCGCGCTGCGGATCTTCGGGCTGCGCGTAGCCGCTCAGAGCGACGAGAAACATCTCTTGCAGTGCTTGCCGCGAGCGGAAGGCGCGCGCTACCTGATAGCCGTCCATGCCCGGCAGGCCGATGTCGCAGATCACGATGTCGGGGTCGAACTCCGCCGCCAACTCCAGACCCCGCGTTCCCTCATGGGCGATGCGCACCTCGTGGCCGTTCAGGCTCAGCGCGACTTGCAGCATATCGCACGCATCCAGGTTGTCTTCGATCAACAGTACTCGCTGACGCCGACGCGAGCGCGGCACTCTATCGTCCATGAACTCGCGCGCCGGAGCGTGGCTGAGCGGGAGCAGGACCGTGACGCGGGTGCCCTGGTCCAGGCCGCGACTCTCGATTTGAACTCTGCCGCCATGCAGCTCCACCAGGCCCTTGACCATGGCCAGCCCGAGCCCCAGACCGCCGCGTGCGCGATCCAGCGTTTGGGGGGCCTGCGCGAACGGCTCGAAGACGCGCTCCAGCACCTCGGGCGGAATGCCGACCCCCGTGTCCGTGATCTGGAGCTCGCACTGATCGCCGCGGCAGTGCAAGAGGACCTTCACTTGCCCGCGGCGTGGCGTGAACTTGAGCGCGTTGGTCAGGATGTTGCTGACGATCTGCACCAGGCGGACGGCATCGGCTTGGACCCAGATGGGGTTGCTTTCGAAACGGCATTCCAGGGCGACCCCCAGGGCCTCAAAGCTGGTGCGCTGGTCTTCGAGGATGCGCTGCAGCAGGCTCACCAGCTCCACCTGCTCGATCTGCAGGTGGATCTTGCCGCTGGCGATGCGCGTCACGTCCAGCAGATCGTCCACCAGCCGGGTCAGCTGCGTGACTTGCCGGTCGATCACCTGCAGCGCCCGGCGCGCGGCGTCGCTCGTCGGGTCCGCGCGCCCGAGCACGAAGACGCTGTTCCGGATCGGCGCGAGTGGATTGCGCAGCTCGTGCGAGAGCAACGCCAGAAATTCATCCTTGCGGCGATCGGCGTCGCGCAGGGCGCGCTCGGTCCGCGCCAGCTGCTCCTCACGCTGCTTGCGTTCGGAGATGTCCTCGAAGGCCAGCAAGATCTTGGGCTCGGAGTGGGCCAGGATGGTCGCGCTCAGTCGAGCCGGGAAACGCACGCGGGAGCGCAGCAGCTCGAGCTCGCAGCTCTGGCGCCCGGGGGTGACCTCCGCGCAAGTCAGCAGGTTGCGCAGAGCGATCTGATGCAGCGGCGCAACCAGTTCGTCGACGCTGCGGCCGCGCGCCGCCGAGCGCCGGATGCCGAGCAGCTGCGCGCCGGCGTGATTGACGTCCAGAATGACGTGGTCCGTGCGCAGCGTCGCATAGCCGATGGGAGCGAAGTCAAACAGCTCCGTATAGCTGCGCAGCGCGTGCTCCATCTCCATACGAGCGGAGCGCAGCTCCTCATTTTGCAGCCCCAGCTCGATCTGATGGACGCGCAGATCGTGCAGCAG
>JAICTU010000347.1 GCA_025936205.1 Polyangiaceae bacterium
CGCCGGCGTCGCGCACGGTGCTCCCCGCGTCGGACGCGCCCGAGTCTGCTCCGGCATCGGCGCTGGCATCCGGCAAACCGGCGTCCGGCAAACCAGCATCTGGCAGGCCGGCATCGAGACCGCCTGCGTCCGGAAGCGGATCGCCCGGCGTGCTGGCGTCGGGCTCGCCGGGGCCCGTCTCCGTTCCGCCCGCGCCGCCACGCCCCGGTCTGCGCGGGAAGCGGATGCTGCCGCTGCCGCCCGTCCCGGCCGCATCGGTGTCGGGGGGACCCGTCAGGCCACCGTCATCACCATTCAGATCGATGCCCAGAAAGCCGCAGCCCACCGCGCAGCACAGCGTTGCCAGCGGGATGGCCGCGCGCAGCGTTCGGTGAGAGCGAGTTCTGGGTTTCACTGGGGCTCTGAAACACGAGTGACCCGCGCCCGCACGGGGACTCGAAAGCTCACGTCATTCGCCAGTGCGGGAAACTGCACCCGGCGCCCCGCCTGCCCCAGACAGACCCCGAGAGGCGTCGCTGCGATGGCGGCGGGCTCTATATTAACCTGAGCGGCGCCACCTTTCGCGGCAACCGAAAAGTGCAGGATCGCCGAGGACTCGTGGCCGCCTGCCGCGAGATGCGCCGTGAAACAGTCCTGGAAGGCGTTGCTCTGTCGCTGCACGGCGGCCGCCAGGCGCTGTTGGAGATCTTTGCCTTCATCCTGCGCAGCCGTTGCGGCCGAGCCGGCGCGCGACTTCGGTGCGCGTTCTGGAACGCTCTTCCCCGACTTGGGGCGATCGATGACGGGAGCGATCGCTCCCGCCGGCGGCTCCCTGGCGGGTTCACCCGGAGCGTCGGGCGGCGAGCTCGATGCCGCCGGAGGCGCGCCGCCGAGCGGTGACGCGGGCACCGTGTCCATCCGGTCTCCTCCCACCACCACCACCTGTTCCGAACCGCTGCGGCGCGCCAGAATCGATACGGTGGCACCCAGGCCCAGCGCCACCAGACCTCCCACGACGAGCAGACCCCAGAGCAAGCGCCGCAGCTGCTTCTGGAGCGGCGCCTGCGCCTCGAGCAGGGCCGCCGGCGGCGCATCGTCCTCCGCCCCGTTCAAAGCCGCCCTGTTCAAAGCCGCCCCGTTCAAAGCCGCCCTGTTCGCAGCCACACGGCTCGCTGCTACGACGGGCGCTGGCGGCTGTGCAGGAGGCTCGGCGGGCGCGGGCCACGCCAGCTGAGTATCGCGATTTACCGGCACGGAGACGGGGCGCTGCGCGGCGGCGCGAGCGAGTGCCTCATCGCGCAGCTCCAGCCGTTCGACCCCGAGCTGCTGGGGCAGGAGCTTGAAGTCCGCGCGCACCGCCTCCTGCAGCTGCTGCGTCACCTCCTCATCGTCGCGCTGCTGAAAGGGCCTCAGCGCGCGCGAAAATGCGAGGGCGGAATCGAAGCGCTGCGCGGGATCCTTCGCCAGCGCCCGTGCGATGATGGGGTCGAGCTCGGGCGGAAGGCCCGCGCGCTTGGACGATACAGGGTCGGGGATCTGATGGACCATGCGCACGATGGTCTCGCCCATCGAGTCCGCCACGAACAGTGCTTCTCCCGTCAACAGCTCGAACAGCACGACGGCTGCCGAGTACTGATCGGCGCGCGGCGTCGCCGGGTGGCCCTGGATCGTCTCCGGCGCTGCGTAGCCCAGCTTGCCCCGGAACACGCCCGCCTGCGTCGCTTGGTCCGCACGCGGACCGCTGATGCTCGCAACTCCAAAATCCAGAAGGTGGACGAAGCCGCGCTGGCTGACCAGGATGTTGTCCGGCGCCACGTCGCGGTGCACGATCTGGATCTCTTGCCCGTCTTCGACGCCGAAATGATGCGCATAGTGCAGCGCATCCAGAGTGCGGCGCACGATGAACAAGCACACGTCGGCCGGCAGCGGGTTGCCCACCTGCTGGCGATACTGCAGCCAGGTGGACAGCGCATAACCGTGCACGTACTCCAGCACCATGATGTGGGCGCCGTCTTCGATGCCGAAGTCGCTGATGCCCACGATGGCAGGGTGTTGCAGCCGGGAGAGGATCTTGGCCTCGCGAATGAACAGGCGGTTGCCCTCGTCGCTGCTGCGGATCTCTCGACGCATGCGCTTGACGACGACGGGGCGTGTGAAGCCTTCGGCTCCTTCGACCCGCGCCAGGTGCACGGTGCCCATGCCGCCTTCCCCGAGCAGCCGTACCACCCGGTAGCGGCCGAGCAGCAACTTGTCGTCGAGCGGATGCTGGGACACGTTCATGGCTGTCAGCCCTCCGGGCCTATCTCGGTAGGCCCTTGGGGCGCCGCAGGTAGTAGTGCGTGCCGTGCGTGGGATGCGAGAAGGCGATGGCGATCGGCGCACTGCCCGCGACGTCTCGAGCGAAGTTGCGTTGCCCGTCCAACGGCAACGGGTCGCCGCCGACCGAAACCTGCCAGCCTGGGAGCGCCTGTCCCGCCACGCTGACCGAGGGCGCCGGCTCGAAACCGAGCGGCGGAGATGCGACGCGCGCCGCGGGCGCCTGCCGGTCCAGCACGACGTCGATGGTGGTGGTGCGCGAGCGCCGGGGCGGCTGCGTCGCCGCCGAAAATGTGACTCGATGGGTTCCACTGCCGAGAGCCGGGAACTCGTAGCTGGGTTTGCGGGTCTGGATCGCGCGGCCGTCGACCTCCAGCACATAGGCGGACGCAGCGGGCGCCGAGCTCCAGCTGAGCGTCACGCGGGGCAGGCGGTACTGATACATCACCGTGTAGCTACGGCCATCGGTGACGACGTTGGCCGTGGGAGCGAAGCTCGGCAGCTGGCGCGTGCCCGCATCCCCGAGCACGGACACCGTCCCCTGCGCCGCGACGACGTCAGGTCGATCCAGGCAGCGCACTTCGTAGCGGTGCCGGCCCGGACCGAAGCGCAAGCTCGGCTGCGCAGCGGCCTCGGTGGTCTGCTTCTCGCTGCGCAGCTGCGCCGGCCCCGCGCACACTCCCGCCAGGCCGAAGCCGATCGCGAGCGGTGCCTGGGGATCGTGCACGACGAACGAGTCACCGGCATGCACGACGAGCTCGGCATGCGCGCTACCGTCCCCGAGTTTCAGCTCGGGCTGAGGCTCGGGCGGAGGCTGAGGAGCGGGTGGCTCCGGGGGCGGCGGTGGAGTCGGCAGCGCGGCGGGCGCTGCGCTCGGGGCGCGCGTCGCGTCCAGCTCGACCCCGCCCAGCTCCAGCTGCACACGCTGACCGGAGGCCACCGCTCGCCGCTCGTCGCCCAGCTCGAGCCGCCCCACCTCGACCTCGACCTGCAGTCGATCGGCCTCGCGACGCAGATGGATGGAGCTGTTCGGGTCCAGCCGCAGCTCACCGAACTCTGAATCGACGCGCACGGCCTTCGCCTCGCTCTGCACGTCGACCTGCCCCAGATCGACCTGCAGCTGGGAGCCGCCCTTTGCCGCTGCCAGAAAGCGCACTCGGGACGCGGGCTGCAGCCGAACGCGCGCGCCGTTGTTCAGCTGGAAGTAGGCTTGGTCTCGCGCGGAGGTACGGGCTCCGTCCCCGTTCATGAAGCGATCGCCGACGGCGGCCGCACGCCAGTGCTCGAGGCTCGCCGCGCTGTCGCGCTCTGGCCCACCCGATAGCTCCACGAGCCGCGCCAGCGAGTCGTCGCGTGCCCAGCGATAGCCCAGCACGCCGAGCGCCACCAAGAACAACAGGGCCAGCGCCGCCGAAACGGCGCGCCTCCTGCCAGCGGTTTTGTCGTGCTTCTGCAGCATCAGCGCCCCAGAGCGAGGTTCAAGATCACGACGCCCCGCTCGCGGACGACGATCACGCGCTGCTGCGGCGCGAACCCGGGATGTTGCAGCTGGAGCGTGTAGCGCCCGGGCGCGAGCTCGATGGTGAACGAGCCATCGCTGCCGGCTTCGAGCTGGTGATCGCCCGGCGTGATGCGGATGCTGGCGGGCACAGGCGTACCCCCGAGGTCGAGCACGCGACCGCGCACCTGGCCTGCCGGGACGGACGGATGCAGCACGAGTTCGCTCGATCGTTCGCTTGCGGGGCCGATCTCCGCCCGAGCGTCGTCGAACCCCGGGGCGGAAGCGCGCAGCTCCAGCGCGACGCCCGGTACCTCCGTGAAGCTGAAGCGGCCGTCCTCGGCGCTCCGCGTCTCGCGCGGCTGCGCGCCCTCCATCGTCAGTGTGACGAGAGCATCGGGCAGCGGGCGCCCGCCTTCATCGACCACCGTGCCTGAAACCGGGCTCACGGCGTTCACGGTGGGTGGCGGCGGACGCGACGGCTCCGGCGGCGCCTCGCGCGAGGGCGGCGGAGCCGGCTCCGGAATGGCGGGCGGCGCGGACGCCCCCAGGTGCCACGCCAAGCCCACGGCGCAGCCGAGCCGCGGCGGGATCGGTTGCAGATCGCTGGCGGTGCGGGGGCCGCGAGCGCTCAAGCCGACGTCCGCGCTGATCGACAGTGAGAACGCCGCGCCCAGCGGCTGACGCGCTCCGAGACTGAGCTGCCAGGGCGATCGCAGCGCGCCCGGAGCGCCGGCCCCGACGAGCAGCTCGCCGCTCAGCTCCGCGAGCAGCTCGGTATTCGCGCTCGTCAGGCGCTGGCTTGCACCGACGCCCCACTGCACCGCGTTCCAGTCGCTCATCTCCAGCGTGCGGCGATCGCTCGCCGACACGCGCTCGGGATCGGGCACGACCTGTCCGCTGCGGTCGAGATGAAAGCCGAGCTGCGCGCCGAGCCAGGTGCGCTGCTCCAGCCGTGTCCCCAAAAGAGCTCGGATGGAGGCGCTCGTCGCAGGCCAGTAGATGGACGGCGCCGTTGCGCCGATGAATCGCACATCGGCCTCGGCCCCCCACAGCCAGCGCTCGCTGGCGGCCAGCGAGTAGCGCGCCGTCAGCCGGGGCTCTCCGTACAGGTTCGCTTCCGAGCCCGATGTAGGGCGCGAGAAGACGTCGACATAGCCCCGAACGTCAGCGGCCAGAGCCAGCGCCGGAATCGGCTGAACAGCGGCCGCGATCGTCGCGCCCAGACGATGCCCGCTCAGCTGCAGATCCGCTGCAGGATCGAGCCAGCCGTAGCTGACCGCGCTGGTCGCGGTGAGCGCTGACACCGGGGCAGCGGGGATGCCGACCCGGATCAGTCCGGGGAGCGCGCGCGCAGATTCGCCTGGCGCCGAATCGAGAGCTCGCGCTCGAGCGGTGAGCGAGAGCGCGGCGGCCAGGATGCCGAGGCCCCGCCTCGTCGACCGGGTCGCGCGGTTCATCACACGAGCTCGAGTACGGTCATTCCGGAGGCTTACATAATGGTCGAACCAGCCCCGCCGAGCCGCTGGGCGGGCGCGTCACCAGGTCCGCGCGGCCAGGTTCAGCGCTCCGCGAGCGCTCGATGCAGCAGCTGAACGCAGACGGCGCCTTCTCCGACGGCGGAGGCCACGCGCTTGACGCTGCCTGACCGCGCGTCGCCCACGACGAACACTCCGGGCAGACTCGTCTCGGCGAGGAAGGGGTGCCGCTGGAGCGGCCAGCGCGCTTCACTGAGCTCGTCGCGGCTCAGATCGGCACCGGCCTTGATGAAGCCCTTGTCGTCGAGCACGACACAACCCTGGACCCACTCCGTGTTGGGCAGCGCGCCCGTCATCAGGAAAAGATGGTGGATGGGGTGGGTCTCCGTTTCGCCCGTGTCGAGCCGGCGCCAGGAGACCTGCTCCAGCCCGTGCGTGCCCGCGAGGGTCTCCACCACCGCGCGTGGGCACAGCTCGATGTTGGGGGTGTCCTCGATCCTCTGGATGAGGTAGCGAGACATGCTCTCCGACAAGCCAGGACCGCGGATCAAGACGCGCACGGACGCCGCCGTCTGCGAGAGATAGACGGCGGCCTGCCCCGCCGAGTTCCCGCCGCCCACGATGGCGACGTGTTCACGCTCACAGATCTGCGCCTCCATGTGCGTCGCGCTGTAGTACACGCCGGCGCCTTCGAAGCGCGAGAGCTCCGCGATCTCCGGCTTTCGGTACTGGGCTCCGCTGGCGATGACCACGGTCTTGGCGCGCACTCGCTGCCCGTCGCCGAGCTCGACTTCATAGATCCGCTGAGCGCAACGAAGACGGACCGCGCGCTGGGCGATGGCCATTTCGGCGCCGAACTTCTGGGCTTGAGTCAGCGCCCGCCCTGCCAGCGCCTCGCCCGAGATGCCCGTGGGAAAGCCCAGGTAGTTTTCGATGCGCGAGCTCGTGCCTGCCTGCCCGCCGGGCGCCGTCGCCTCCAGCACCAGCACGTCGAGGCCCTCGGAGGCGGCATACACGGCCGCCGCGAGCCCGGCCGGCCCGGCGCCGACGATGACGACATCGCGCAGCGCCTCGGGATCGAGCGCCATGCTGAGCCCGAGCTCCGCGGCGAGCAGCTCGATGGATGGATTTCTGAGCACCCTGCCGCCGAGGCAAATGACGACGGGCACCTCGCTGACCTGCACGTGAAATCGCTCGAGCAGCGCTTGCACGCCCGCGTCGCCCTCGATGTCTGCGTACGTGAACGGCTGTGCGTTGCGCGTCAGGAATTCTTTCAAGCGCAGCGTCGCCCCCGAGTGAGGAGACCCGAGCAGCACCAGTTCATTGTCAGCCTGAGAGAGCAGCCCGACGCGCCGCAGGATGAACGCGCGCATCAGGAGCTCGCTGAGCTCGGAGTCCCTCTGCACGATCGCGCGCAAACGCTCGCGCTCGATCGCGATGACGCTGCCATCGGCGACGGCACGCCCCCGCACCAAGCTGCGCCGCGCCGAGAGCATGTTGATCTCACCGGTGAACTGTCCGGCGCGATGCAGAACGACCCGCTCCTCGCGGTCGCCGATGGGACGCACCACCTCGATCTCTCCCGAGAGCACGACGAAGAATCGCGTGTTCTGCTCGCCGGCCTCGAACAAGACCTCGCCGGCCCTCATGTTTCGCCGCTCTCCGAAGCTGCTGATCCGCTGGATCTGCGCCTCGCTCAGAACTGGAAACATCTGCGCTCGCCGATCTGTGCTGCTGGTTGCCATGCTGTTCGGACTCCCTGGCGCTCGTGAGGGGCACTATATCCCCGCGGGAGGAACAATGGCTGATCAGTGCACTCACCTCGATCAGATTCGCGACGTGACCCCGAGCGCTCGGGGCTGTGAAGACTGCCTTCGGACCGGCGATGCCTGGGTTCACCTTCGGATCTGCCGGACCTGCGGACATGTGGGGTGTTGCGACTCGTCAAAGAACAAGCACGCCACAAAGCATTTCCACGCGACGAGGCACCCCATCATCGAGGGCTACGATCCCCCGGAAGGCTGGGGTTGGTGCTACGTCGACGAAACCCTGTTTGATCTTCGAGATCGCAGGACGCCTCAGGATGGACCGATCCCCAAGTTCTACTGAGCACCGGCCCCGACGTACCGCTGGCCTTTGAGGGCGGGGCTTCTGAGGGAGGGCTTCTGAGGGCGCTCCCGGCGACGATTTTTCATCCGAAGCTGGCCGGATCCGGGGCGCTCGTGCGTCTATCGAGTGCGGACTCGAGCGCGACCATGAGCACCCCCGACTTTCCGGCAGCTTACACGCGGTTCTGGGGCCCAATCCGGGCCAAGTGCCGGCGCCTGCTGGGGACGACGGGCGCGGCCGACGAGGTGGCGCAGGAGACCTTTCTGCGACTCTGGCAGTCGGGGCCGGTGCTGGATGGCAAAACAGAGGCGCGTCAGGTCCTGGCCTGGCTATATCTGACGTCAACGCGGCTGTGCCTGGATGCGTTGCGGCGCACGCGAGCGCGCCCGGCGCCGGTGGGGACGGCCGGGATGGCGCTGTCGTGTGCCGTGTCTCCGCATGAGGTCGTGGAGGCCCGGGCGGAGATCCTCGCGCTCTGCGAGCGCGCGAAGGCGGAAGAGCTGGAGGCGGCGTTGCTGGCGCGCGTGGATGGGCTGCCCCACGCGGAGGTGGCGCTCGTGCTCGGCGTGTCGGCGCGCACCGTGCGGCGCCTCCTGGATGCGTTCGACCAGCACGAGCAAGGGCTGCGTGAGGAGCTGTCATGACTGCGAACGAGGAACACCTGTCGATGTTCGAGCTCGATCTGTACTTCGCGACGCAGGCGTCGGACGCGCGGCTCGAGGAGCATTTGGAGAACTGCGAGCGTTGCAGTGGCTACCTGGCGGAGCTGGCCGTGCTGCAAGCGGCTGCAGACGTGCCATTGGCCCGCCCCGTGCGCGCACGGCACTCCTCCCGGCGAGCGCGCGCCCTGGCGCTGTCCCTGGCCGCCGTCACCTCGCTGGCCGCCGTGACTGCGCTGCTGGTCGTGCCGCGCGCCCCGGAAGCGCCAGCGGTGGCCGTCAAGGGCAGCCCGGCGGTGCAACTGCTGGTGCGGCGCGGCGCGGAGACGCGGACGTGGGACGGCTCGAGCGCGCTGCGAGCGGGAGACGCGCTCGGCCTGCGCGTGGTGTGCGAGGAGTTCGGGCGGGTGGCGGTGGCAACGGGAACAGCTGGCGGGCATTGGTCGCAGCTCTCCGAAGGCGGCTGTCCGCCTGCAGGCGCGCCGCTGCCGTTCACGCTGGTGGTCGACGGCGAGCCGGGAGCTGAGCACCTGGCGGTGGTGTTCAGCAAGTCAGAGCTCGGTGCTCGTGCGCTGGAGCAGGCGATCGAGGCGCGGCGTCTGGACGCGCAGGTCTGGGTCACGCGCTTCGAGCTCGTCAAAGAGGCTTCGCGATGAAGCGCTGGCTGGCTGCATTCGCGCTCGCCGTGCTGGCCGTCGCAGCACCGCTGCCTGCCTCGGCGGCCAATGTTGGCCGCTCCATCGCGCTGCTGGTGGGAGCCAATGCCCCCGCGCCCGGGCGCGAGCCGCTGCAGTTCGCGCTGCGGGACGCGACCCTGATGGGAGACACCCTGGCGCGCACCGGGCGCTTCGACAAGGCGGACATCGTCACGCTGCTGGAGCCGGGGCCGCGGCAGATCCTGGCGGAGCTGGAGCGGGTAGCGAGCGCCACTGCAGAGCCCGAGAGCCCCGGGCTGTTCGTGTTCTACTACTCGGGGCACTCGGACGGTCAGCGCCTGTTCCCCGGTGGCGAGGCGCTGGCATTGACAGATCTGCGCGCCGCCATCGAGCGCCTGCCCGCCCGCGTGCACGTCGCGATCCTGGATACTTGCCGAGGCGGCAGCTGGACGAACACCAAGGGCCTGAGCGTGGGGCCTCCGCTGCGGGCCGTCGACCTGCTCGATGCCGACACGGCCGGCACGGCCCTCCTGTCATCGAGCTCGGGCGTGGAGAACGCGCACGAGGCCGCCGTGTACGGGGGCTCGTTCTTCACCCATCACGTGGCGGCGGGGTTGCTCGGCGCGGCGGACGCGAGCGGCGATGGAAACGTGACACTGCAAGAGGTGTTCAGCTACGCCAAGGAACGTACGGTGCGCGACAGCGCGCATCTGGCCCCGACCACCCAGCATCCGAGCTTTGAAATCGAGCTGCGCGGGCGCCAGGACGTGGTGCTCGCCCAGCTGGTACAGAGCTCGAGCCTGCTGGAGCTCACCCAGCGCCATGCGCTGGAAGTGGTGCGCCTGTCGAGCGGCCTCACCGTCGCCGAGACGTTGCCCAGCCAGCGCACGGTGCGGCTGGCGCTGCCCACGGGCGACTACGTGGTGCGCCGCGTGAACGACCAGCACGTGCTCAGCAAAGACGTGAGCGTCACGCCGGGAGCGCCGGTCCACATCGACGAAAGTGAGCTGACGCCGGCAGACGAGCGCCTGGCCTCGAAGGGCGCAACCCCCGCGTTCGACCCAGCGAGCGCGCCCGCCAGCTTGCCCGCCCACACCAGGGAGCTCCGGCTCGGGATCGGCGTGACGACAGGGCGCACGGGCGACTTCGGCA
>JAICTU010000416.1 GCA_025936205.1 Polyangiaceae bacterium
CCGACTGGATGGTCTTGATCAGGTCCGCGATCTCTTTGGTGCTGGCACCGGAGCGCTCGGCCAGATCCTTGATCTGCTCGGCGACGACCGCGAAGCCCTTGCCGTGCTCACCCGCCTGGGCGGCGATGATCGCGGCGTTCAAGGCCAGCAGGTTGGTCTGTTCCGCGACTTCGTCGATCACGTTCAGGATCTGACCGATGGCGTCGATGCGTGAGCCCAGGTTCGAGATCACGGCCACCGCTTCCTGGCTGCTCTCCTTGATGCGGTAGATCTCGCCGATCGTCTTGAGGATGGATTCGGCGCCGTGCTCGGCGTCGCGCGTCACTTCCTCCGACAGGCGCGCCGTCTCGTTGGCGTTGGACTGCACCTGATCGATGGACACGTCCATCTGGTTCATGCTGGCGCTGGTCTCTTCTGCGGTCAGTGAGAGCGCGTCGACGTTCTTGGCGACCTCTTTGATCGAGAAGGTCATCTCTTCGATCGAGGCCACCGACTCGCGCACCGAGACGCCCAGCTCCCCCATGTTCTCCGCCACCTGGTCGGTGGTCTGGGTCATGCCCTGGATCGAGGTGCTGCTCTCTTCCGCGCGCGCCGCGAGCACCTCGATGTGCTCGTTGATCTCCCGGAGCGCCGTGGCCATCGTGTTCAGATACTGGCTGGCTTGCGCGCCGAGCTCGCTCTGCGTCGCAGCGCCTTCGCCGAGCGCGTCCATGCCTTCCACGATCGCGCGCCGCGCTTCGCGCAGCGCCTCGGTGAACTTGGGCTGATTGGCTTGTGCCTCGAGCTCCGCAGAGAGCTCGCGCAGCTTGGCCTCATCCGAGCCCGCGCGCAGCCGCAGGCGCTCAGCCTCTTCCCGATCGCGTGTCGCCGAGCCGATCAGCTCGGCCACGCGCGAGAGCTCGTCGTAAACGCGCCCGAGCTCGTGCGAGACGCCCTCGGGGGCGTCCACGGACAGTCCCTGGCGCGTCGCTTTCAGCGCCGGCAGCAGCGGAGCGTACGGGCTGCCGCCCGTGCCCTGGCTGGCCACGAAGACCGCCCCGAGTCCCGCCAGGATCGACACCAGCAGGGCTAGCGGCCCGCTGGGAATGATGCCGGCATAGATGAACCCCGCGGCCGCGATGACAATGGCGCCCGCGGCGAGCGTGCGTGGATGAATCGATATCATCTCTTCTCGGATGGCTCTTTGGCCCTGTCGAAGTCCGCCCCAGTTTCGTTGCGCCCCCCGAGCATCGAGCGAATATTTTCGCGACGATAGGCAGATGCGCAAACGAACACAATCGCCAGAACGGCCGGAGCCCGTTCCGACTTTGGAGTTTCTGCGCGCGGGGTGAGAGGCGGGCGGGTCCCCGCATCTGACATATAGAACCGCTGCGAGAACTACGACGGGAGCGAGCGGCATTGCTAAGACTCGCGCCGTGCAGCGCGTGGCAGGGAAGACAGACGAAGCAGGCAATCACGGCTCCGGGGCCGGCAAAGCCCTCTCGAGGCTGGCGGGCCTCGCTTTTGCCCTCGCGTGTGCCGCCCAGCCCGCCCGCGGCCTGCCGCCCACGCAGCTCACCACCAGCCACGTACCGCCGGCGAGCGAAGCGAAGCAGGAGCCCGTTGTCGAGGGACCTGCGTCGCTGTCGGCAACGCTGATCGGTCAGGTGTCGGAAGGCACCTTCGGTCCCTATCTGGGCGCCGCTCGCGACGGTCGCGCGCTCGCGCTGTGGGCCGCCGCCGACGAACAGGGCAAGCGCCATTGGTTCGCCGTCTCCTTCGATGCCAAGGGGACGCCGCTCGAGCGCCCGCACGCGCTCGGGGATGCGCCCACAGATCTCGCGCTGGCGCGCGTGGTGCCGAGCCACGACGGTTTCGTCGCCTTGTTCACGCGCGCACAGTCCAGCGGCACACGCGTGGAAGCGCTCTCGCTGAGCGACCGCGGAGCATTGCTGGCGGGGCCCACCTTGCTCGAAGAAGCGCCGGGCGAGGTGGCATGGATCGAAGCGCTCGGCGGCGGCACCGCGCCGATCGCGGCCTGGGCCAGCGTGCGCGAGGGCTCGGCCGAGCTGCGCGCGGCGGCGATCGACTTCAAGGGCCAGCCGCGTCCCGCGCCGTTGCGGGTGGTCGGCGGCGCCAAGGCCTGGCAAGCGGTCGAGTTCAGTGACGGCGTCGCGCTGGCCGCGGTCGTGCCGGGCACGGGCCCCGGCAGCGACAGCCTGCGCGTCTTCTTTCTGGGCTCCGACGCCAGCCTGATCGGTCAGAGCGAGGTCGTGAGCGGCAAGCGCCTGTCGCCCGAGATCGACGCCGCGCGCGCGGGGGAGAAGCTGCTCGTGGCCTGGGTGGAGCAAGATGGCGACGAGCAGCGCCTGGCGGCGGCAGCACTGGGCGCCGACACCAAGCGCGCGGCGGCGCCGGTACAACTGCCGGCGCTCGGCAGCCAGCGCCTGTACGGCTTCGTGTCGTCGGGCGAGCGCAGCGATGACGCGCTGCTGGTCTGGGAGGATCTCGGCCAGGCCCCGCGCGGCCAGCGGCGCTTCCGCATCGCGCGCATCTCGGGCGAGGCCAAGCTGGACGCGCGGCGCGCGGAGCTGATCTTCGTCGGCGAGGCGCGCGATCGTCCCGAGTTTGCGCGCAAGGGCAGCGGCCTGGCCATGCTGACCCGCGCGCTGCCCTGCCCGCGCGAGGGTCAGTGCAACGCGCAGGAGCCCGTGCCCACCTACGTGGAGCTGAGCGCGGACTTCGCGCTGCTCGCCAGCGAACCGCTGCGCATCGAGCCTGCCGCGGGGCAGACGCCGGATCTGGCCTGGGGCCTGCACTGCGGCGCGGACGTTTGTTCGGCGCTGGGCGCGCTGCCGGCGGCGCCGGTGCCGCTGTACGCCGTCGAGCTGCGCCCGCGCTCGCGTTCCTGGGATCCGCCCGTGCGCGCGTTGTCGAGCGAGGCGCCGCGGGCGAGGTCCATGCGCAACGTCGCCGAGACGGATCCGCTCGCGGACGTGGCGGCCGCGCCGGTCGCGGATGGCTGGCTCGTGGCGTCGCTCACGCAGTTCGACGAGAGCACACCCTACGTGAAGCGCACGACTCCGGCGCCCGACGGGCGCATGGGGCCCTTGCGCGCGCTGCTGGCGGTGCGTCCTCTGGCGCGCGGGCAGAAGTCTCCCGGTGCGATGCAGGTGATCTCGTACCGAGCGCGAGCTCCGGGGGGGCTCGCGCTCGCCGGCTCCAGCGACGGTCGTGCGCTGTTGCTCTGGACCGCGCTCGACAAGATGCGTCCGGAGGTGTTCGCGACGCTGATCCCGCGCACCGGCAAGATGCAGCAGCGCATGCTCACGCAGGCGGCGGGGCAGGTCACGGCGCTGGCGGCGGCGGTCTTGCCGCAAGGCTTCATGGCGGCCTGGATCTCGGACCCGCAGGGGCAGGCGCAGGTCTTCACGGCGCGGCTCGGCGCGGATCTGACGCCCGCAGCGCCGCCGGCGCCGCTCGCTGTCGGGCAAGGTCCGGCGGTGGCCGTACAGCTGCTCCGGCGCGGCGACAGCGCCTGGATCGCCTGGGTGCAGAGCAGCGACAACGAGCAGCGGCTGCTGCTCGCGCGGCTCGATCCGAAGAACGGCGCGCGCCTGGGCGAGGCGCGCGTCGTGCAGCACACCGAGGCCGGCACATTGAGCTCGCCCGTGCTCGCGGCACAGGGCAACGGCGCGCTCCTGGCCTGGATCGAGCATCCGGTGGTGGGCGGCGGCGGCGGTCGCGCCTGGGCCGTGGAGATCGATGCGGAGGCCAGAGTGCACGGCGAGCCTCGGCAGATTCGCTCCAGCAGCGGCGATGCGGTGGCGGTGCGCATCGCGTGCGAGGGCAGCCGTTGCTTCGGCAGCCTCGACTGCCGGCCGCCGAAGGGGGCTTTGCTCGAAGGCTTTACATGGCCGAACGGCGCGGCTCCCGGGAAAGACGCGGCCGCAAAGGATGCAGCGGCAAAGGATGCAGCGGCAAAGGATGCAGCGGCCAAGGACGCGGAGGCTCCGCAGGAGCCGCCGGCGGAGGAGCTGATCTGGCGCGCCAGCGCCGCCTCGGATGCGCCCGCGTTTGCGATCGCAGGAGGGCAGATTTTCTACGGAGATCGTCGCCAGCAGCGCGGGCTGTTCCGGCGCCTCGACGTGGAGTGGCAGTAGCCGGGAAGAGCCCCTCGGGGGTGTCCCCGCAGAAAAGGCTGGCTGCGAGCGCGCGCCAGCGCAGGCCCGGCCTCGCCCCGCCCCGAATAACGCGGCCCGGTATGGCAGCAGTGCTGTATTTTTGTCGAGAGGGCTGGACTGACCCAATTCGGCGGTCGCGGCTGCTCCTTCGATGGAGTATGCGTATGCCTGGCAAGGGCTGCCCCGTGACTACATCTTCAGGTAAGCCACCCGCAGACGAGCATTCGATCGATTCCAGCTGGGGCTCCTCGGCGGAATCCGAGGGAATGCTCGAGCCCGGGGCGGGATTCGAAGCGGCAGCGATGGCCGGCGCCTCCGATGAGGAGGCTCCCGTCTATGGCGTGGGTGTGCCCTATGGGGGCAACGATCGCACGGAAGAGGTGGAGCCGATCGCGCTCGACATGCCGTTCCGCGACCCTCCGAGCAGTTCCGAAGGCGTGCTGACGCCGCCGCTCGTGACTCCCGCCGCTCCGACTCAGCCCCGTCTCACTCTGCGGCCCGCGCCCGGCGGAGAGCTGAAGGCTCCGGTGGCGGAGCTGGTGCTTTCGGATCTGTTCGACTCCACGCCGCCGCCGCCTGGTTCGGCGCTCAATCCACCGGATCCGGTGGCCTTCTCCACGAGCCGTCCACCGCCGAAGGGGTTCAGCGGTCTGCGGCTGGGCAAGCCAGCGCGCGACGCCGAGAAGGAAAAAGGCAAACAAGCCGCCTCGCCGTGGGAGGTGTCGCGCCAGAAAGAGGACGCGCAGTACTTCGCGACGGGGTCGGCGCAGCGGCCATCGGCTGTGCCCCGTCCCGCGCAGTCCGCCGCGCCGGCTGTGTCGCGCGCGCCGACGCCGTCGCGTCCCTATCCTGCGGGTGCTCCCACGCGCGCTGGTTTTCCCGGCGAGCCCGAGGCGACGAAGCAACAGGCCCCCGTTTCACGCGCTTCGGAGCCGGTGGCTTCGGGAGGCGTGGTGGCCCTGCCGAGCATCGATGTGCTGGCGAGTCCCGCATTTCCGCGCCCGGATTCGGTCTTTCCGCGCGCCGAGCCACGGCCGCGAGCGCCAGCCTTCGCCGACGAGACCACGGTGGAGGTGGAGCCCGAGCCACCGAGCGCGCTGGAGGCGCCGGTCACCGCCGAGCCCGTGACGTCGTCGGAGCCGCTCGCCGCAGTTTCTCCGGAGTCTGCTCCGGAGCGCGCGGAGCGCGTCGCCGCCGAGCCGGAGCCCGCGCTCGCCGCCGAGCCGGCGCCCCCGGAACCGACGCCGCCCGCTGCTCCCTCCGAAGCCTCGCCCAGCTCCGCTCCCGCCGGGCGGCGCAGCGTGCCGACGCTGGAGAGCGCCGGCAATTCCACCGCCCGCGCGAAGCGCAGCAGCTCGCGTCCGAAGGCGCGGGAGCGGCAGGCGGAGGAGGTCGCGCGCTTTCCTTCCGACGTGCCGACGAGCCGTCCCCCGGACGTGATGCTGACGTCGGAGTCGCTGCTGGACAGCGAGCAGCCCGTGGCGCCCAAGTCGCGGCTCGGCTCGCGGCCGGGTTCGTCGGCCCCCCCCGGTCAGCGTCGCTCTTCGAACCCACCGGCGCAGTCCGCGCTCGCGATGCCTCCATCCACCAAGACGGTGCAGCTGGCGTTGCCGCTGGTGATGCTGGGGCAAGACGTCGAGGTCGAGCCGGACAGCACCGCGCAGCGCCGGGCGCAGCGAGCAGCGCGGGAGACGGTGCGTCTGGAGCTGCCTGCTGGTTTCGGCAGACCTGGCAGTCCGTTGCTGCGCGGGCTGGGGCAGGGCACGTCGACGGCGCTGCCGTTGCCCGAGCCAGACATCCATTTCCGCGGGCAGGCGCTGAAGCGCTTCATGCCCTGGGCATTCTTGGCGATCGCCCTGCTCGGGTTGTGCCTGGCTCTGGTGTTGCGGCCGCGCGCGGGTTCGCTGGTCGTGACCGCGCTCGGCAGCGGCCATCGCGCGGTCGACAAGGTGCAGATCTTCGTCGACGGAGCGCCGCTCTGCGACAGCTCGCCGTGCCGCATTTCGGGTCTGTCGGCAGGCAATCACCAGCTGCGTGCCAGCGCTCCGGGGCTCTCTTCCGGGGCCGATCAGACGGTGGAGATCAACTCCGGTGAGGAGTCCGCCGCCAACATCGAGCTGAGCCCGGTGGAGAAACCGGCGCCCAGCGAGGCGGCGAATGACGCGCCCAAGCCGGCGAAGCGCGAGAAGGTCGTGGTCACGATCCGGCTCAGCCCCGACAGCGAGGGCGCCTCGGTGAACTTCGACGACGCGTTCCTGCTCGATGTCCCGGCCGAGCTCGAGCTCGACCAGCACACCACGCACACGCTCTCGGCAAGCAAGGCGGGCTATGAGGACCTCGCCCTCCATCTCGATCTCGGAGACGAGAAGGAGAAGCAGATCGAGGTAGCGCTCACTCCGCTCGAGGGCGCACACCGCCCACGGCCGCGCCCGGCCGCCAGTGCCGCGGCAGCGCCCAGCTCCTCTGCTGCGCTGGCCAATCCGCGCAAGCCCGCGGCAGCGGCGAGCCATCCGGCTGCGAGCGCGCCGGCGCTGGATCCGACGCAGGGCTTGCTCAACATCAGCTCGGTGCCGCCCTCGCAGATCATCCTCAACGGCAGACCGCTCGGCAGCACGCCGAAGACGGCGGTGGTGGTGCCGGGGGACAGCTTGCAGACGATCGTGTTCGTGCACCCGAAGATGGGCCGGCGGCGTGCGCAGAAGTTCGTGCCGGCGGGCAAAGAGCGCACCGTTTCGATCCGCTTCTGATGCGCTTCTGATGCGCGTCATTCGATGCGAATCGCCGCATCGTTGGCGTAGCGGCTCATGTCGGAGAGGATGACCTCGTCTCCGGCGGCGAGACCGGAGAGCACCTCCACGCGGTCGACCGAGACGCGACCGGTGCGCACCTCGACGCGCGTGGCGACGTGCGTCGCCGGCTCGAGCCGGAACAAGCTGGAGACGTTGCCGGCGGCGAGGCCCACCGGGCGTGCCAGATGCAGTGTGGGGTCGGTGTGTTCCGTCTCGATGCTGCCGTCGACGTTCTGGTCGGGCCGCGCGTTCTCCGGCAGCGGGCCCTCGAGCGCGACCTCGACCAGCACGCTGCCCTGGCTCGCGGCGGGTGCGATGCGCCGTACATGGCCGGCGATGCTGGCGCTGCTCGCTTCGCCGAATCCGGTCCGGATGCGGGCGGCTTGCCCGACCGCGATGGCGCCCGCCTGTTCGGCGGGCACGCGCAGCTCGGCCTCCAGCTGCTGCTCTCTTCTGCTCAGCGCGTGCGCCGCGAGGAGGAGCGCGCGGCCCGGCAGCGGCTGGTGCGCGTGCTGGGACACGAGGTGAACAACACGCTGGCGCCGATCCAGTCGCTGGCGACGACCTGCCGCAGCATGCTGGGCGACGGCCAGGCGGCGGTGCCGCCGGTGCGCGCGGCGCTGGAGGTGATGGAGCATCGAGCCGCTTCGCTCGGCCATTTCATCTCCGAGTTTGCGCGGCTGGCGCGCTTGCCGGAGCCGCGGCTCGAGCCGCTGGAGCTCGGGGAGCAGCTGCGGCGCGTGGCCTCGCTGGATGCGCGCTGCCCCGTGCGCGTGGTCGGCAAGGGGCTCGTGCAGGTGCTCGCCGACGGACCGATGCTGGAGCAGGCGCTCGTGAACCTGGTCCGCAACGCCATCGATGCTTCCGAGCCGCGGCACGGAGAGGTGACCATCGACTGGAGCGTGGACGGGGGCAGGGTGGTGCTGTCGGTCATCGACGAGGGCAGCGGTATCTCCAATCCCGACAACCTGTTCGTGCCGCTGTTCTCGACCAAGCCGGGCGGCAGCGGCATCGGCCTGGTGCTCGCCCGAAATCGTGGAGGCGCACGGCGGGCAGCTGCGGCTCGACAACCGTCAGCGCGCGGCGGGCTGCGTGGCGCGCATCACGTTGCCCCTGGGATGAAGGCTCGGCGCGAGCAACCGCGCCCGGTGACTCTCTTGGCTCAGACGGCCAATTTTTCGCGCCTGCCGCTGTGCCACGGACTCGGCGACGTGGTCGAGATCGAGCGCGGCTTTTCGCACGTCTGCGTCCGCCACTCGACGGGAACGCAGACGTGCTGGGGCGATAACACCTTCGGTGAGGCGGGCGCCGGCATGCTGAATGTGAGCATCCCCGCGATCGAGCCCAGCTACGTAC
>JAICTU010000090.1 GCA_025936205.1 Polyangiaceae bacterium
ACTTGCGCCACCTCGTCGCTCTCGCGCTCGCCGACGTTGGTGATACGGGCACGCACCACGAGCTCCTTGCCGGGCTCGAGCTTCGCCGGTAGCTCGAGCTGGTCGTAGTGGAAGCGGGTGTAGCTGAGGCCGTAGCCAAAGGGATAGACGGCGTGGCCCGGGAAGAAGCGGTAGGTCTGCGTCGTGAGGTGGTAGTCGTCGAACGCGGGCAGGTCGTCGGCGGAGCGGTAGAAGGTGATCGGCAAGCGTCCCGCGGGGCTGGCCTCGCCGAACAGCACCGCCGCCAGGGCGTCGCCCGCGGCCTGGCCCGGATACCACGCGGCGAGGATGGCAGGCACGTGGCTCTGCTCCCAACCCAGACCGAGCGCGCTGCCGCTCATGGTGACCAGCACCACCGGCTTGCCTAGCGCCACGACCTCGCGGATCAGCTGTTGTTGCGGCGCCGGCAGTTCCAGGCGCGTGCGGTCGCCGCCCCGAAATCCATCGATATCCAGATCGAGCTGCTCGCCCTCCAGGTTGGAGCTGAGGCCCATCACCATCACCACCGCGTCTGCACCCGCGGCCGCCGCCAGGGCCTCCGCCTTCAATTTTGGCCGAGGCTCCGCCCACACCAGCTGCAGGCGCGCATCCCCATACGTCTCGCGCGCCGTGACCTCGATCTCGTATGCCTGGCCCGCCTTCAGCTCCAGCGGCTCGGACTTTTTCAGGCGCGGGTCGGCGAGCTCGTCGTGCAGGCGGTACTTGGTCTCCAGCACCACCTTGCCATCGAGGCGCACGGTGGTGTTGCACGTGGTGTGTACGCCGAGCCGATGGGGCCCCGAGGTCTTCGGCACCAGCCGCCCCGTCCAGCGCACGCCGAAGTTGTCGCCATCCATGTCGGCCCTGGGCGCGCCATCGCCCCAGCTCAGGTCGAGGGCAGGGGTGACCTCGGTGTAGAGCGGCGCCGCGTCGAGCCCGCTGCTCGCGTAGAACGCCCCCTCGAGCCCGGCGGCACCGGCACGGGTCTGAAGCGCCGCGGTCGGGACGGGGGTGAACACCGGTACGCCCTCGGCCAGCTCCGACCCCTGCGCGTAGACGACGCGGGTGCCCGGCGACACCGCCTTGCGGATGCCCTCCAGCGGCGTCACCGCATGCGCCGGCACGCCGTTGTAGTTGCCGAGCTGCATCAGCCACGCGTCGGCGTCGGGCCCGAGCACGGCGATTGTCTTCAAGTCGCGCCGCAACGGCAGCGTAGCGCCAGCATTCTTCAGCAGCACCAGCGACTCCTCGGCGCTGCGCTGCGCGAGCGCGCGATGCTCCGGACTATCCACGACCGAATACGGAATCTGCGCATAGCGCACGTGCCGGGGGTCGTCGAACATGCCCAGGCGCAGGCGTGCCAGGAACAGCCGCTCCAGGCTGCGATCGAGCTCGGCCTCCGACACCAACCCCTGGCGAAGCCCGTCCGCGAGGTTCGCGTAGACGGTGCCGCATTCCAGATCCGTGCCTCGCTGCACGGCCAGCGACGCGCTCTGCGCAGCCGAGTCCGTCACGTGGTGCTTGGTGTGCAGATCGGCGATCGCGCCGCAGTCCGAGACGACGTAGCCTTGAAAGCCCCACTCCCCGCGCAAGATGCCGTTCAACAGCTGGTCGTGCGCGCAGGCGGCTTCACCGTTGACGCGATTGTAGGCGCACATCACCGACGCCGCTCCGGCGCGGACCCCCAGCTCGAATTGCGGCAGGTACGTCTGATACAGGTCGTGCGCGTCGACGCGGGCGTCAAACTCGTGGCGCAGCGGCTCCGGGCCGCTGTGCACCGCGAAGTGCTTGAGCGTGGCGACCGTCTTCAGATAGCGCGGATCGTCGCCCTGCAGCCCGTGCACGAACTGCACGGCGAGCTTGCCGGTGAGCACCGGATCTTCGCCGTAGGTCTCTTGGCCCCGCCCCCAGCGCGGATCACGAAACAGGTTGATGTTGGGCGACCAGAGCGTGAGCCCCTGGTAGACCTGGCGCGAGCCGCGCGCGAGCGCGGCGTGATGCTTGGCCCGCGCCTCGTCGGAGATCGCGCTGGCGACTTGCAGCATCAGCGCCTCGTCCCACGTCGCTGCCAGGCCGATCGCCTGCGGAAATACCGTCGCCAGCCCTGCGCGTGCCACACCGTGCAACGCCTCCGAGCACCAGTTATAAGCCGGTATTCCAAGCCGATCGATGGCTGGCGCATCGTGCATCATCTGCCCGATCTTCTCCTCGGCGGTGAGCCGAGCCACCAGATCGTGGGCCCGCTCCTCGAATGGGGCGGCCTCGTCCAGGTACAGGGCCTTGCCCGGAGTTGTGACCTGGGGCGCCACCGCCTCGGGCGGCGCAGAGCGCGCGCACGACAAGGAGAGGCAGAGCAGGGCGGGAACGAGCGGAGTCAGCTGTCTCATGGCTTTCGGCATCCTCTGCCGGCGTAGGGGCGCCGCTCAACAGCGCACTGGCATCGACAGGTTCGTCCTGGTACTAGTCGGAATGCCTCGGAAGGTCACTCTCCTCCAGCTGACGGCCCTGATGGCGCTGACGGCCAGCGCCCTCGACGCGAGTGCTCTCTTTGCCGGCGACGCCAAGAGCCCGGCGAAAGAGGCTCCGGCGAAACCGCCGCCAGCGAAGCAGTCGCCGCCAGCCGCGGCGAGCCCAGACGCCACCGCGCTCGATGCGCGGGTGAGAGCGTTTCTCGATGGCCACCGCGAGCACTGGCACGACCTCAACGTGCCCTACGAGGACGACAAGGCCCTGTTCGATTTGATTGTCCGGAGGCGCTTCACCCACGCGCTCGAGATAGGTACGTCCACGGGACACTCCGGTATCTGGATCGCCTGGGCGTTGAGCAAAACTCACGGCAAGCTGATCACCATCGAGATCGATCCCGACCGGCAGCGCACCGCCCTGCAAAACTTCCAGGCTGCCGGTTTATCGGGCTACATCGACGCGCGCTTGGGCGATGCGCACCGGCTGGTGAAGGAGCTGCCGGGGCCGTTCGACTTCGTGTTCTCGGACGCGGACAAGGACTGGTACACGCAGTACTTCCGGGATCTCGAAGGCAAGCTGACCGTGGGCGGCTGCTTCACGGCCCACAACGTGCTCGACGGTTTCAGCGGCATCCCCGAGTTCCTGGCTTACGCGCGGTCGCGCCCGAACTACGCGACCGAGATCCTGCACACCAGCCGTTCCGGCATTTCCGTGAGCTGCCGGCTGCGCTGACCCGACCGTGAAAGAACCCTTGCCCGAAAGCAAATCGGACAGCGCAAGGCTTGCGAATGGAATGGATATCTCGGCGGCGTTAGAGACTTCAACGGGCTAGCTCTACTAGCTGCAGCCGGTACTGCCCTTTACTGGAGCGGGGCCCTGGCGACCACATCGCCGATGGTGGAGTCGTAGTAGACCGCGGCTGCGTCGGCGCGCAGGCTGCGCACGGCGTAGACGTGGCAGGCGACCTTCTGCGGGTCACCGTCGCCCGCCAGAGGCAGTGCCAGTATGTCGCTGAACACGTCCGCGGATCCGCTGCTCTGCGCCCAGTACGCACGCGTACCGTCGGAGGCGAGCCCGCGCACCGAAGTGGCGGAGCTGATGGATCTGCGATTGCCGTTCGGCGTGCTCGACCAGACGCCGTTCGCATCGGCCCAGAGCACGCGGTCGCCCGTGGTCTGGACGAAGCGTGCGCCTCCTGCTACGGGCGCGAAGGCGGTGACGGAGCCCGTGGCGAAGGTGTACTTCGAGATGGCGCCCTGCTCTGTGCCGGACGGATCGGAGTACCAGTAGATGCCCGTCGCGTCGGCTGCGAGCGCCTCGCTCGTCCAGCTACCGTCGGCGAGCAGGGTCGAATCGCCGCCGATGGTCGGGATCGCCCGGAGCTGCCCGCTGCTGGAGAGGTAGTAGAGCTGCGAACCACTCAGCGTCCAAGTGTTGCTGGCGTCATCCACGAGGACTCGTGGCTCGCCGGCGTTCTCGAAGGGCAGCCGGTACAAGGACGGCGGTCGCGAATAGCTGGGCGGGCTCGACCAGTACAGAGCCTCGGAATCGTTGCCGAGGACGCGAAGGGCATAGTTGCTGTTCTCGTACACAACCCGTTCGTATCCTCCCGCCTTCGGCACGCGCCAGACACCGTCAGACTCGGACAGATATACTTCGGCCGAACCCAAGACAAAACCATTGAGTTGGACAGACTTCAGCAGGAACGTCGGCTCGATGCCGCCAGGGCACGCGCGCGGTGGGGGGGAGGGGCTGCCGACCGGAGGAGGCAGATCGGAATCGACGCAGCTGACGGTGCTGAATTGCTGTGGCGGCCATTCGTCATCAGCGACGTCGCCGGCCTCGATGTAGCTCGAGCTGCCGTTGCAGAAGTAGTTGCTGTCGTCAGCCACTCTCATGCCGATCAGGGCAGCGCTGCTCGCGTCATAGATGCAATCGGTCTCCCCGGCGCCGTACAAGTTGGTGATGAAGGAATGCGTCCCGCTGCTGGCGACTTTGAAGGAGTCGTAGTAGCCGCGGCAGAGCTGGTTTGCTCCGTCCAGCGCAGGCGAGTAGCTGGCGGGGCAGCTGGAGATCCGCAGAACATTCTCGAGCGTATCCGTACAGATTGACGCGGCCGTCCGCTGCTCCAGGTCCGGGAGCGGGTCGGTCGGCGACGAACCGTCCAGCGCCCAATCCGAGCAGCTGCTCGCGAGCAAGCAAAAAATTGCGGGCAGTGCGCGCATCTTCATGATCTCGCTGGAAGCAACCGGTGTGCCATACCCTGCTGCACGCCATTCCAGCGTATGACCAGGGCCAGTGCCCGGCGCAGAGGAAAGCGCTGGCACAGGCTGTTTCAGTGTAGCACGGAGCGTGTGACACAGGTGGCACAGCTTGGCGCCGTCCGAGATGTCGGTGGCCCTCACGATTCAGCCGCGTGGCTCTGCTCCGAGCCCAGCGCGCATCGTGCCGGTGGCCACTGAGAAGGTCTTCCGGCAGTACTGGCCGCGGGCCAGCGAGGCGCTCGGCTTGAAATGGGTGCCGCTGTTTGAGACCGGCATCCCGCTGGATACCGCGGATGTGCCCGACGTGTTGGCAGAGCTGTGCGCACTCCAGACGTGGACGGAGCAGAGCTCGCCCGACTGCGCCCAGCGGATCGGCGCCCGCCTGCAGGAGCTGATCCGTGAGTTGAGCGCGCTCGAGGGGAACCTGACGCAGGTCGAGCTGTTCATCGGTTGAGCGGACGTTCCCACGGCCCGATCCACGCCTCCACCCACGCAGCCGGTGCAGTCTGCTCCTCGGAGGTGTTCCACATGAATTCCAGCAATCCGAATCAGGCACTCTGGGAAAAGGGCGACTTCACGCGCATCGCGGCGACGATGAGGGAAAGCGGCGACGCGCTCGTCAAAGCAATCGGGGTCAGCCGCGGCATGCAGGTCCTGGACCTCGGTTGTGGGGACGGGACGACCGCGGTGCCGGCGGCGCAGCGCGGCGCCCAGGTCCTGGGGGTCGATATTTCTCGGACCCTGGTTGCGGCGGCGCAGCGGCGTGCGACCGAGCTCGGCCTCGCCAACCTCACGGTGCGCGAGGGCGACGCCTGTGAGCTCCGAGGGATCGAGTCGGGTCGGTTCGACCTCGTCGTCAGCATCTTCGGGGCGATGTTCGCGCCGAAGCCCTTCGAGGTCGCCTGGGAGCTGGTCCGTGTGACCCGGCCGGGCGGGCGCATCGTGATGGGCAACTGGATTCCGAACGATCCGACGCTCGTCGCGCAGATCCTGAAGATCAGCGCCGCGTACACTCCGCCTCCACCGCCAGGCTTCATCAGTCCCATGACCTGGGGGCTCGAGAGCAACGTGATCGAGCGTTTCACGGGCGCCGGCGTGCCGAAGGAGCGGATCTCTGCCGTTCGCGACAGCTATACGTTCCGCTACGCGGGCTCACCGTCGGAGTTCGTGGCTGTCTTCAGGGACTACTACGGGCCAACGATGAACGCGTTCGACGCCGCAGCGAAGGTGGGACGGGAGGCTGCACTGCAGGGCGAGCTGGAACAGCTGTTCGAACGAGAGAACCGCAGCGGGCAGCGGAACAGCACGTCGATTCCAGCCGCATTCCTGCGCGTGACGATCAGCTGCTGAGCTGACCTGCTCCCTGCACAAAGTCCGAAGTTTCGGAGGGCACAGTCCCGGTTTTGGGACGACATGCCGGCGAGGCGGGCAAATTCCCCGAGAAATTGCCAAGGCCTCGCCTGGCATGAGATTCGCGTAGGAGCGGGGTGTGGACCTCCCGCGGACCCCGCCCCGCCACCGACGCCGGCTGCTCGTGGCCATCGCGAGCTCGCTGGCGTTGGCCTTCGGCACCCTGGCGATCACGGGGAACCTGCGCTCTGCGGTAGCCTCAGTCGCGCGCGACGGCTTGATCATCGCCACCGTCCAGCGCGGCGCGTTCGAGCGCGAGATCCGCGCCATGGGCAGGTTGGTTCCGCGGGAGACGCGCTGGGTGACGGCGATCACACCAGGCCGGATCGACGAGATCCTGCAGCAACCCGGCGCGGCCGTCACGCGCGATACGGTGATTCTGAAGCTGCAAAACCCGGACGTCGTACTGGCCTCGCTCGAGGCCGATCGCGATGTGACGACGGCGCAGGCGGCCGCGCTCGAGCTGGAAACGAACCTCGGCGCTCGGGCGATCGACGAGGAAGCCGGCGTGTCGGCGCTGAGCGCGGAGCTGGCCAACGCGGCCCGGCGCGCGGATGCGTACGGCGTGGATAGCGGTCTCGTGGTGTCGAAGCTCGATCAGACCGAGATGGCGGACCGCGCGCGTTCGCTGTCGCAGAGCCTCGACCTGGCACGCCGGCGGTTGCAGCTCGTGCGCGACAAGGGGCAGGGCGCGATCGCGGCCTGGCGAGAGCAGCTGTCCAGACGGCAGAGCGTCGCCGAGTTCCGGCGCAAGCAGGTGGATGCTCTCAACGTGCGAGCGGGCGCGGACGGCACCTTGATCGACATCGCCGTGGAGCCCGGGCAATGGGCGGCGCCTGGGGCCGTGCTGGCCAGCGTGGTCCAGCCCGATCGCTTGAAGGCCGAGCTGCGTGTTCCAGAGGTGCTAGCCAAGGATGTCGCGCTGGGTATGGTGGCGCAGATCGATACGCACAATGGCATCATCGGCGGCCGCGTGTCGCGCGTCGCGGCGGCCGCGCGCGATGGAGCGGTGCTGGTGGACGTCGAGCTCGAAGGTGCGCTGCCCGCTGGGGCGCGGCTGCAGCTCAATGTCGTCGGAAACATCCACCTGGAGACGATCGCCAATACGCTGTCCGTGGATCGGCCGGCGTCTGTGTTTGAAGGTGGAACCGCCCAGCTGTTTCGCGTCTCGCCGGATGGCGAGCACGCCGAACGCATCGCCGTCACCCTGGGGCGCGCCTCCGCCTTGCGCATGCAGGTCGAGCGCGGCCTCTCCGAGGGCGATCGCATCATTGTTTCAGACACCAGCTCCTTCGCTGGCGATCGCGTCGCGCTGCATTGAGATACTCGTCACGAGGCCCATGAAAACTGCCGAACCGTTGCCCCAAAGTTCCGTCTCGAGCTCCACCGACAAGTTCCTCGAGCTCACGGAGGTCGCAAAGGTCTACTCGACCGAGACGGTCGAGACACTCGCCCTGCGCGAGGTTCACCTGGAGGTGAAGCGCGGCGAGTGGCTCGCCATCGTCGGTCCGTCGGGCTCCGGCAAGAGCACGCTGCTGTCGATCCTCGGCCTGCTCGACGCACCGACGCGAGGCTCCTATCGACTCGGCGGAGTTTCGACGGAGACGCTCACGGGCCGCGAGCGGGCGCGCCTGCGCAATCGATCCATCGGCTTCATCTTCCAGACCTTCAATCTGATCGGTGAGCTGAACGTCGAGGACAACGTCGGGCTCCCGCTCGGATACCGCGGCATGTCGGGTCGAGATCGCAAGGAGCTGGTGCGCGAGGCGCTCGCCGCAGTCGATATGAGTCACCGGCTCGCGCACTATCCGGCGCAGCTCTCCGGAGGACAGCAACAGCGGGTGGCGGTGGCGCGTGCCATCGTCGGCAAGCCGGAGCTCTTGCTCGCGGACGAGCCTACCGGCAATCTCGACTCCGCCAATGGCGCTGCCGTGATGGACCTGCTCGCCCAGTTGCACGCCGCCGGTTCCACGCTGTGTATGGTCACGCACGACCCGGCCTTCGCGAAGCGAGCCACGCGCATCGCGAGCGTTTTTGACGGGCGGGTGGTGGAAGATCGGAGAGTGTCGTGAGGGACGTGTGGCTGGCGATCCGTGAGGACGCTGAATTTGCCTGCCGCAGCTTGGCGCGCGTCCCGACCTACACTGCGACCATCCTGCTGACGCTGGCGCTGGCCATCGGCGGTGTCACGGCCGTGTTCAGCGTGCTGTACGGCGTCGTGCTGCGTCCCTTGCCGTATCCAGACGCGCGAGAGATCGTCATGCTGCACACCCACTTCAACAACCTGGGGCTCTCGTACGTGCAGTCGTCGCCGGCCGAATTCCTCGATGTCCAGCAGCAGAACCACAGCTTCACCAAGGTCGCGGCCATCCAGACGGGCAGCTTCAATCTCACGGGCGTTCACCTGGGAGGGCAGGGCGAGGCCGTGCATGTCGAGGGCGCCCGAGTCAGTGCGGACTTCTTCCGGTTGTTTGGCTTGGCGCCGTCGCTCGGGCGCGACTTTGCGCCGGGGGAGGACCAGCCGGGGGCGCCGGCGGTCGTGCTGCTGAGCGCGCGTTTTCACCAGCGCGCCTTTGACGGCGCCGCGGATGCTGTCGGACGATCGATCGACATCGACGGCATGCCGCACACCATCATCGGTGTGCTCCCCAGTGCTTGGGATCGCCCGCGCCTGGGCGAAGTGACCGGGCAGGGCGGTGCGGCGCCCGACCTCTGGCTGCCGTTCCAGTTCGACGAACAGCAGCTCGGCCCGGGTACGCGCGGCAATCGCTCCATCCAGGTGTTTGGGCGTATGCGCCCCGAGCTCGCCTTCGCGGGCGCGCGTGCGGACATCGACCGGATCAGCGAGTCCTTCTATCAACGATTTCCCGATGGCTACCGGCGTGAGAGCGGCTTTCGTCTTTTCCTCGAGCGGCTCCAGGATTACGACGGCGGCGAGTTGGGGCACATCCTCTTGCTGCTGATCGGTGCCGTCGCGCTGGTGCTGCTCGCCGCCTGCGCGAACGCCGCCAGTCTCAGCCTCGCGCGGCTCGCCTCTCGCCGCCGTGAGATCGCGGTGCGCGCTGCACTGGGAGCGACCGCGGGGCGCATCGCGCTCACCTTCTTGGTGGAGAGCGTGCTGGTTGCCCTGGCCGCCGGCGTGCTCGGCGTCGTCCTGGGGCGTGCCGCGATGGACGGCCTGCTCGTCCTGGGCTCGGCGCAGCTGAGGAACGCCGAAGTGGTCTTTCAGTGGCCGGTCTTCGCCTTCGCGCTCGGCGTCAGCGCGGTGGCGGGAGTCATCGCGGGCGCCGCTCCGGCCTGGCACGCCGCACGCCTCCATCCGACGAGTGGGCTGCGCGAGGGCGGACGTTCGACGAATGCTGGTGCGATGCGGCTGCGCAGCGGCCTGGTTGTCGCGCAGGTCACGGTGGCGCTCGTGCTCCTGGTCGGCGTGGCAATGATGCTGCGTAGCATCGTGCAGCTGACGACGGCCTCCCCGGGCTTCGATCCCAGGAACGTCTACGTCGGACAGGTGTCGCTCGCCCAGCCGCGCTACCAGGACGGCAGCGCTCGTCGGCGATTTGCCGATGCGCTGCTGGAGCGCTTGCGCGCCACTCCGGGCGTCGAATCGGTGGGGCTCGTCGGCCCGCTCCTGCCCTTCGGGGCGGATTGGTCTTCTTACAAGCTTCAGATCGAGGGCGACCCCGCCGCGCCCATCTCCAGCCAGGCACAAGTGCGCATGGTGGGCGGCGACTATTTCAGCACGCTCGGTCTCGAGCTCGTGGCGGGTCGCTTCCTGGAAGCCGGCGATGGCAGCGATGCGCCCAACGTTGCGGTGATCAGCGAGCTGACCGCCAAGAAGTATTTCAGTGGCCGAAATCCTCTCGGCATGCGGCTCGTCTATCGAGGTGGCGCGCCCAGCCGGTTCACGATCGTGGGCATCGTCGCCGACACGCTGGAGATGGGGATGGACAAGCCGGTCGAGCCGTTCGTCTTCATCCCCTTCGATCAGTGGACCCAGGCCTCGCTCGGCGTCGCGCTGCGCGCGCCGAAGCTCGGAGCGTCGGCATTGGCCGCGCTGGGAGCAGCGGTGGTTGCCGTCGACCCCACGCAGCCGCTCTATGGCGCCCGGGCGCTGCAAGAGCTGGTCGATGCCTCGCTCGGCTCGCGGCGCTTCACGCTGCTCTTGCTCGCCATGTTCGCGGCGCTCGGCCTTTCTCTCGCCGTGCTCGGCATCTACGGCCTCACGTCGTATTCCGTCGCGCAGAGGACACAGGAGCTCGCCGTGCGCATGGCCATGGGGGCAGACGATATCGCCATCGTTCGGCTGGTCCTGTCCCAGGCGGTCGCGCTGGTCGCGCTCGGGCTGCTCTTCGGCGCGCTGCTCTCGGCCCTTGCAGGCCGGTACCTGGCGTCTCAGATCTATGGGCTCTCGGCCTGGGATCCCGAGGCCGCCGCCCTGATCGCCGTGTTGCTCGTTTCGGCGGCTGTCGCCGCCGGTTGGATCCCTGCCCGGCGCGCGGCGAGGTTACCATTGGCGGGTGCTCTGCGCGCGGAGTGACCTTTCGACCATGCGTGTTCTCGTCGGCGACGACCAGCCAGATATCTTGCGCGGCCTGCGGCTGCTCTTTCGCGCCGAAGGCATCGACGGCGTCTATGCAGCCTCTCCGGCCGAGGTGCTCGGCGCCGTTCAGAGCGAAGACGTCGATGTCGTGCTGCTCGATCTGAACTACACGCGCGACACGACGTCCGGCCTCGAAGGGCTCGACCTCCTGGCGCGTGTGCGGCAGCTGGAGCCGGAGCTTGCCGTGCTGGTGATGACGGCGTGGGCGAGCGTGCCGACGGCGGTCGAGGCGATGCGCCGCGGAGCGCGCGACTATATCGAGAAGCCGTGGACGAACGAAGATCTCCTGACGCGCCTGAAGAAGCACGCGGCGAGCGCCAGAAGGAGCGGGCAGCGGCCAGGGCCGCCGGGGGATGCGCCCGATTTGCCGCCGCTGTTTGCGAAATCGCCGGCCATGGCGAAGCTCTGGACGGTCCTCGAGCGCGTCGCACCTTCCGACGCCAGCGTGCTCGTCACGGGCGAGCACGGCGCCGGCAAAGACGTCGTCGCGCGCTGGGTCCACGCGCGCTCGCGGCGCCGGGGAAGGGCCTTCGTGCCAGTGAACGTCGGCGCCCTGGCGGCTGGCGTGTTCGAGAGTGAGCTCTTCGGCCACGTCCGGGGCGCCTTCACCGGCGCGGTCGGCGACCGGGTGGGGTGTTTCGAGCTCGCCGACGGCGGCACGTTGTTTCTCGACGAGATCGGCACGCTGTCGCTCGATCACCAGGCCAAGCTGCTGCGTGTGCTGCAGAGCGGCGAGTTCTCTGCCGTGGGATCGAGCAAGCTCCGGCGCGTGGACGTGCGCATCGTCTGCGCGACCAACGCCTCCCTCGGCGAAGAGGTCGCAGCGCGGCGATTCCGCGAAGATCTGCTGTATCGGCTCAATACCGTCGAGCTCGCCATCCCACCGCTGCGCGAGCGTCCGGAGGATCTGCTGCCGCTCGCGGACCACTTGCTGGGGTCCCTGTCGTTGCGCTATGGGCGCCCCGAGCTGTCCTTCTCCGCGGCTGCCCGGGCGCTCCTGTGCGCCCACGCGTGGCCGGGGAACATCCGCGAGCTCTCGCACGCGATCGAACGTGGCGTCTTGATGTCGACGACTGGACAGATCGGGCCGGAAGACCTCGCGCTCGCCGGAGCGCTGGCGGGTACGCGCTCGCTGGACTCGATGACGCTCCAGGAGGCGGAACGGTATCTCGTGGAGCGCGCGCTGCTGCGGGCGGGAGGCAATGCCGGCGAAGCGGCGCGCTCGCTCGGCTTGAGCCGCAGCGCCTTCTACCGGCGTCTGCAGGGCATCCGCGGGGCGGGAGCTTGACGCAGCCTTTGATGGCCCTTCGTCTGTGGCTCCTCGCTCCTTCGCTCGCCTTCGTGGCCGCCGCACTGGTGATCCCGGGCTGGCCGTTCGCGCTGCGCGCTGCGCTGGTGTTCGCGGCAGTCGTGGCGGCGGTTGCGGCGCTGCGCGCGCTCGATGAACAGGTGACACGTCCGCTGCGGGCGGTGGCCAACGTCCTGGAAGGGTTGAGACGAGGCGAACGGGGGCTCAGGGTAGGAGCGCTCCCGGGCAGCGCTCTGCACGAGGTACACGGCGAGCTCAATTTGCTGGCAGAGGCGATTCACACGCAGCACCTGGGCGATCGTGAATCCTCGGCCCTGCTGGCGGCGATCCTGCGCGAGCTCGACGTCGCCGTGCTCGCGTTCGACCGCGAGCGGCGCCTCCGCTTGCTCAATCCGGCGGCGGAAGCTCTGCTCGGCAGCGCGCAGGCTCAGGTCCTGGGCAAGACCGCGGCGGGGCTGGGCGTCGAAGCCTGGCTCGATCCGGAGAGTGAGCCGGCGGCGGTGTCCGCCGATGCGCTGCGCGGTCCCTTTGCCGTGCGCCGGATCCCCTTTCGGCGCGAGGGCGAGCCGCACGAGCTCCTGGTCGTGAGCCACCTGGGCGGCGCGCTGCGCAGCGAAGAGCGACAAGCCTGGCAGCGCCTGTTGCGAGTCCTGTCGCATGAGATCAACAACTCGCTGTCCCCCATCATCACCATCACCGGCGCCCACGCCAAGCTCCTGAAGGAAGGTCGGCTCGATGCCTCGACCGTGCCCGACGTAGCGGAAGGCCTGGAGATCATCGCGCGGCGCGCGTCGGGCCTGCGGCGCTTCCTGGGCGCCTTCGCGCAGCTCACACGCCTGCCGCCACCGGCGTGGGCGCCCCTGTCGGCGGCGAGCCTGCTGCGCCAGGTCGCGGCGCTGGAGACGCGCCTCCCGGTCGCCGTCGACGGCCCGGGCGATCCGACGCTGATCGCCGATCGCGACCAGCTCGAGCAATTGTTCATGAACCTGCTGCGCAACGCGGCCGACGCGGCGCTCGCCGGAGGTGGCCACGTGACATTGAGCTGGGAGGTGGCAGCAGCGCACTTCGCGGTCGAAATCGAGGATGACGGACCTGGCCTGCCCAGCGCGGGCAACTTGTTTGTCCCGTTCTTCACCACCAAGCCCGAGGGCTCGGGGATCGGCCTGGTCCTGGCGCGCGCCATCGCCGAAGGTCACGGCGGCAGCGTCGATCTGTGCGCGCGGCGCGCGGGTCCGGGCTGCGTGGCCCGGGTGATCCTGCCCCTCGACGGAGAGGCCAGCAGCAAGCACGCGACCACGCGCACGTCTCTCCCCCGCGCCGCGCGCTCGCCCTAGGGCCTCTCAGCGGATGCGCGTGGCGCAGCCGATCTGGAGCTCGGCGCTCACCTTGCCGCTGCGCAGCTCGTCGCAGCTCGCCGCACACGCGCTGATCTGCACGGGCACGCCCGAAGCGTCCCGTACGTAGTGCCAGCCGGGCTGGTCTCCGCAGGCGGAGGCGTCGCCCACGTTCGAGAGCTCGCGAGCGTTGCCTGACGCGTCCAGCAAGCGCAGGTTCACGCGCTCGAAATCGAGGCGTGCGCCGGCATCGAGCGCGAAGTCGCAGCTGACGGCGGTGCTGCGGATCTGGTTCAGTGCTGCCAGGAACTCACTCGTGAGATCACCGGCGGTGTTGACGACCAGCGCCTGTTCGGAGCCGCCCGCGCTCGCGAGCTGATCGAGGCGCTGGCGCCCGTCGGTATCGAGGTCGGCGTCGCTGAAGACACCGATCACGAAGGTGCGAACGGGCAAGCCGCTGCGGGCCAGCTCCGCGAGCTCGGGGATCTGGAGGGGCTCGCACACGGTGGGAAAGCCATCGGTCGCCAGCACGGTGACCATCTGGCGTTCCGGGTGCTGCTCCGCCCAGCTCCGCGCCTGCGCGAGCGCGCCCGCCAGTGCGGGTCCGGTCGGCGTAGCTCCGAGCGGAACCTGGGCGCGCAAGGACTGGATCACATTGGTTGCGCGCGTGCTCGAGCGGTCGATCGCGACGGCAGGCTCGCCGTACCGAGCGACGTCGCAGCTGGTGAAGTTGGAACAGGTATAGGGAAAGGGTTGGCATTGTCCCGCGCCCGGCGCGCAAGGGACCGAGTCCGAGCACTGGACGGGAGAAAGCGCGCACAGTCCGACCGTCTCACAGCGGGTGCCTGGCACGCCGGCGCAATCCGCCGTGCTGCTGCAACGCGCGCTGACGAAGGACGCCTCCGTGGCGTCGGCGACGTTGGCGAAATGGCCCTCCGGGCGCTCAGCGAGCGTGCCGGGTGGGAAAACACAGGCTCCAAGCAGCGTCTGGCAGGTCTCGCCCGTACCCGGGCAGTCGGCGTCGGTGCGGCACAGCGTGCCCTGATCGCCGGCCACGCGCAGCACCTCGAGCGGCGGCGAGCCGTCCGCGCCGCCGCTTTGCGCGTGGACGACGCACAAGGTATTCGTGCACGCGCCTTCACCACACTCCGCGCTCGATGAACACGCGAAGCTCACGCCCGGGTTGCTCTGAGGAAAGTACTGCAGCCCGATGCCGATCTCGGAGGTCTCCGGGGCCTGCACGAAGGACTCCAGGGAGGCGCGCACGGCATCCCACTTGCTGGTCGCGCCCGGGCGCTGCGCGGTCAGTGGAAGCAGGTCGAGCATCGAGCCCGACAGATCGAGCATCAGGAACATGTCGAGCCCGATCCGCTCCACCGCGCGCGCTTCGCCCAGGCAGCTCTCACCGGGCTGGAGCGCGGTTGCCGCGGAGCCAGGATCCCCCACCAGATCGGCGTCACCGAGGGGGAATTCATCCCCCATGGTGCCCCGAGGCGCCGGCAGTGCTCCCGGGGCCTCGGGGCCAGAGCAGCTGCCGGCGGCCAGCGTACACGCCAGCAGCGGGATCGTGGCTCGCGCGCGCATGTGGGGCTCAGCGGATGGTCTGCAACACGGCCGGCAGCGGCTCGGGGACGGCGCCCGGGTCATTCGGGTCGACCGGGCAGGGTGCTGGCAACACGTCGGTGGTGTCACCCGGGCCCTTGCTGGGCGAGGCATGCACGTTGTCGATCAGCGCGCTGCCGAAACCGGCATTGCCGAAGGCCTCGGTCGAGACCCAGATCTCGTAGGCGACCCGGTAGTCCCAGGCGGAGGCATCCGCGTTGGGCGTGTAGGACGCGTCTGTCGCCGGGGAATCTTCCAGGAAGCTGCCCAGCCCGCAGGCGTTCAGGTTGCGGTCGAGAGAGGTGGCGGTGGCCAGGACCCACTCGGGCTTGCCCACGATCAGCTTGCCCTCGCCGCCGTTGACGCCCAGCGAGGCGTAGCCGGAGGGGGACGATGCCGACTCGGAGACGTAGTCGATTTTGAAGTGCATCGCGACGTCACCGTTCGCAGCGAGCAACTCGATCTCGGCGTGGTCGCTGCCGACCAGATCCTTGAACGTGTGCCCGCCCTTGCCGGGGCGAGGCCCACCGGCGCCACCGGCAGCGCGGGGGGCGCGACCGGGGCCCGCGTCGGGCGCTGGCGGGGCATCGGGCTTCGGTGGAGCGTCGGCCTTCGGTCCAGCATCGGCGTCCGGCGGCGCAGGGCGGTCGGCGCGGGGCGGCGGGGGCCCATCAGCAGGGGGAGGCGGAGCAGCACCATCGGGCGTCGGCGGCGCGTCAGCCCTGGGCGCCGGACCATCGGGGCGCGCAGGGGGCTCGGCGCCGATCGGAGTGGGGCCTCCCTGGTCACCATTGTCACCCCAGCCGATGGCAGTGTCGCCATACGTGTTGTCGACGAAGTCCGGGTTGAGGGTCAGGCGCAGATGTACCCATTCCGCCGTACCCACCACCTCCACGACCTGCTCGATGGTGGCCGCCGGCACATCCGCGTCATCGGCGGAGAAGAAGCACACCGTCTGCACCGCGGCGTTCGAGCCTCCGGAGCTCGGCTTCGGGTTGCAGTCGTCGCTGGTGTCAGGCGCCAGTGCGGCGCTCAGCGGCTGGGCGGCACCGCTGGTACCACCGCCCGGAAATGCCACGAACGACTGTGCCGCTGCGAGACGGCCGGTATTGCCGTCCGAGTCGAAAAAGCCGTTGCCCGTGCCATTCGAGTCTTCGAGCCCTGCCTTGGCAGCGCCGCAGGCCAGCGGCAGTCCCAGGGCGAGAGAGCCAAGCCGGCGGAAATGGATCGATCGCATGCGAATTTACTCCTGTGGCGACCGGCGGCCCGCTGCGTTTGCAAGTCAGGAACGCCGATATTTCCCCCGTAAGTCACCGGTCTCGGGAGCAGCAGGCAGGGGCCTGCGATTTTTTTCCTGACGGGTGCGGGCCCAGGAGTCCCCGCCCGAGGCGAAGCCGCGCGTGAATTCGATCCCATTGGGTAACGGGCGCGCACGATTCCTCGGTGCAACGCAGAGTAGCTGCAGCGTTTCGCGTAACTCGGGGCGAATCTGCAGAACGAAGGACTTGTTTTGGTGTATTGCTGGTCACAGAACGAGGGGAGCGTAGCGGGGGCTGCGCTGTTTGGCGCCGAGGCGTGTGGCGCGCTTCCGTGTGAAAGAACACGGCCCGATCGCGAGCGCGATCAGGCGCGCGCACAGCGCCCAACCGGCGCATAGCCCCAAGCTCGTCCGAAGAGGGGAGACGCTGTCATGTCTGATCAACCCAAGCAACACGACTGGACCAAGCCCGCCGCCATGGCGATCCCGAAGGGTGGCTTCTTCGAGGGCAAGACCGAGCAGGGGCGTTACGGTCCCATCTTTCCGAAGACGCCCGCCTGCTACGGCTTCACGATCATCGCCAAGATCATCGCGGGCCGTGAGGAAGCCTTCTACGGGTATGCGCGCAACATCGAGAAGACCTTGGCAGGGGCACCCGACGCGCTCGCGGTGTTGAAGCTGCACTACCTGCGCTGGGTATTGTTCCCGATCAACGGGGAGACCTACTTCATGTACCAGGGCATCTTCGACACCGATTTCGACAAGTACACCGAAGACGCCGTTCAGCTCTTTGCATCGCTCGGAGTGAACACCGTGTTCGAGAACCTCGAGGGCTTCCCCAAGGACTGGAAGACGAACGCGCCTGCCTTCATCGAGTTCGTGCGCGAGCACCAGTGCCCGAGCTTTCTGGAGTACGGCGAGTATCCCTATGTGAGCGCTGACGAGATCAAGAAGGCGCTCCGGCTCAAGGCCGCGTTTTCCCACATGCTGGATGAAATGCAGTAGCGCGGGGGGAAAGCGATGCTCGATTTCCATGACATCCAGCACATCTTGCTGACGCGCGCTCCGGCTCTGACCGGCCGCTACGAGTTTCTGTCCTTCCGCGACGCGGCGAGCGGACGAGCGTGGCTGGCGGCCATCTCCGAGACGGTGCTCTCGGCCGCGGCCATGCGCGCTTCGGTCGACCAGAAGCGCAGCTGGGTCAGCGTGGCGTTGACCTGGAATGGCCTGCGCGCGCTGGGGGTGGATGAGGCCGCGCTCGCAACGTTTCCCGACGAGTTCAAGCAAGGGATGGCAGCCCGCGCGGAAGTCCTGGGAGACACGGGGGCCAACCATCCCGAGCACTGGATCGACCAGACCACCGACCCCGAGCTCCATGCCATCGTGATCCTTTTCGCCCGAGACGCAACGGACCGTGCCCGCTGCACGGGCGAGCACGCGAAGCTGCTGGGGCGCTGCGGAGGGGTCAGGGTGCTCTCCGCGCTGGATCTCGAAGCCACCCCCCCGTTTGACTACGCACATGACCACTTCGGCTATCGCGACCGGCTGTCACAGCCCGTCATCGAAGGTTCCGGTGACGTGCCCACGCCCGGTTCCGGTGCAGCATTGAAGCCGGGAGAATTCATCCTGGGCTACCCGGACGAGCTCGGGGAGGTCTTCCGCACGCAGCCCGAGGCGCTCTCGCGCAACGGCAGCTTCCTCGCGTACCGGCGCCTGGAAGAGCACGTGGGGAGGTTTCGCGAGTTTCTCGCTGCCAACGGCCGTACTCGCGAGGAGCAGGAACTCGTCGCTGCAAAACTCATGGGCCGCTGGCGCAGCGGGGCGCCGCTGGTGCTCGCTCCCGACAAGGACGACCCGGAGCTGGGGGCGGACCCGCAACGGAACAACGACTTCAATTATCGGAAGGAGGATCCGCACGGCTATGCCGTGCCCCTCGGCACGCACATTCGGCGGATGAATCCGCGTGACACCGCGTCGAACATGAATCGCCGCCGCATGATGCGCCGCGGGGCCACCTACGGACCCCATCTCCCAGAAGGGGTGGAGGACGACGGCACCGAGCGCGGAATCGCCGCGTTCGTGATCTGCGCCAGCCTGATCCGTCAGTTCGAGTTCGCTCAGAACGTGTGGGTGAACGACAAGAACTTCCACGGGCTGGTGAACGAACGCGATCCGATCATCGGCAATCAAGACGGCACGCTGGAATACAAGATCCCGAAGCGGCCGCTGCGGAAGAAGATCGTCGGTTTGCCGTCCTTCACTCGCGTTCGCGGCGGCGCCTACTTCTTTCTGCCCGGGCTCAAGGCGCTCAGCTACCTGGCTACAGGGGGCAAGCAAGCATGAATACCCAGCCGGCTCGCGTTTACAATCAGACACATGTCGCTCGCAAGTACGCATCGGGCAAGCGGCGCCTGAGCCTGTACTGGTCCTGGAGCTACCCGTGGGAGGCACAACGGGATCCCGCGGCGCTGGAGAACCGCTTCTCCACCATCACGGAAGTCCGGAACGTGGCCTGGCCTGCTTACGAGGCGCCGGAGTACGCCGCCGCCGAGTTCCTCCAGGGGATCGCCGGCACACTCGAGCTCTTTCATCGCTCCACGCTGGAGTTCCAGCGGATCGCCGGCGAGGTCAGCGGCCAGACGGTGGCCGTGTTTCAGCGCATCGACCAGGCCGGCTTCCGTCTGACCATTGATGACCGCATCCTCGCCGACACCGACACTTTGTTCGTTCTGGGGTTGGACCATCTGCTCTCTGACCAGCAGGCGTCGCCCGGCGAAATCGCGGCGATCGAGCAATGGTTGCAACGCGACGGCACCTGCCTGGTGCTGGGGCCACACCACGATGTGGGCTTCACGGAGGACCTCGAGCAGCGCCAGATGGAATACCTGCATCACCGCGATCCTCTGGTGCCGAGGCAGCAGCGCTTCAGCCAGTTCGCGCGCTCGCTGATGAAGGCGCTCAACGTGCCCGTGATCAACCAGTATGGGTTGCGGCCGGCGGTCGTCCCCGGTACCAAGAACATCGCGCCGCTGACGGCATTTCGCGAGCTGGATAAGCCAGGGCTGTTGCGGGACGTCACGACGCTCAACTTTCATCCTCACCTGCCGCACTACGAGATCGCCCCGGCTGGCGCACAATCCGTGCAATTGCTCGCGCGCCAGCCCATGGATCAGGAGCGCCCGCATCCCTTCAGCAAGGCCGGCAACAGCGAGTTCAACGTGCTGCTCTGGATGCCGCCCAAGGCCAAACGCGCTGGTGACATCGTGCTGGTGGATGCCACGCAGATCACCACCCTGTTCGGCTATGACGAGAGCCTGAAGAACTTCTGGCGCAATCTTGCCCTGATGCGCTCGCCCTGATGCGCTGACCGAGAGCCTCTGCATCGTCCGCCCCGTTGCCAATGAACCCGGTGGTCTCCGTGTTGCTGGGCGCGCTGGGCTCTGTAGCTCCAGCGCCGCCCACGGCGCTGGAGCTGGCCGAGGAGTTGACAAACCCGTTCGCCGACTTGATCAACGTTCCGATCAATCAGAATCCGGATTTCGGGCTCGGCGAGGACAACGGCTGGCGCTACACGTTGACGCTGCAGCCCGTCATTCCGTTCCACCTCGACGAGTCCTGGAACATCATTTCGCGGACGGTGGCGCCCCTGATCTATCTCGACTCAAACGGCCAACGCACGTTCGGCCTGGGCGACATCGCGCAGAGCTTCTTCCTCTCTCCAACGCTCGCGAACGGACTCGGGTGGGTTTGGGGCGTCGGTCCGATCGTCGTGCTGCCCACCGCCAGCACGGATCGCTGGGGCAACGATCACTGGTTGACGGGGCCGACGGTGGGTCTACTGAACCGCCTCGGGCACTGGACGATCGGGGCGCTGACCAATCACACCTGGTCCCTCTCCGAGAGCGGAAACGTGAGCGCCACGTTCCTCCAACCCTTCATCGACTACACGACGACCTCGAGCACCACGCTGTCTCTGAACAGCGAATCCACGTACGATTGGACGGGCAAGCAGTGGACGACCCCGGTTCATCTGGTCGTTCGCCAATTGTTCGAGTTCGACGGCCAGCAGGTCAGCGTTGCTCTCGGGGGGCGCTACTATTTCGCGGCGCCCGACGCGGGCCCCGCCTGGGGCCTGCGTCTGGGCATCACGCTACTGTTTCCGCAGTGAGGGGCAACAGAAGGGGCAATTACCTTGGAGCGGCAGGTGCAATCGGCGCCTGCGGCCGCCTCCCACCGTCGCGGACGCGGGCAAATGCGGACTCCTTGCCTACTTCCAGTATGCGTTTGGCATCCAGAGAGCCGTAGAGCTCGATCAACGATGCCACCAGCCCGGTCCAGCCCGTCTGGTGACTCGCGCCCAGCCCGGCGCCGTTGTCGCCGTGGAAGTATTCGTAGAACAGGATGTAGTCGCGCCAGTGCGGATCGGTCTGAAACCTCTCGACGCCGCCATTGAAGGGCCGCCTGCCGCGCTCATCCCGGGTGAAGCAGCCGATGAGTCGATTGGCAATTTCCTTGCTCACGTCAAAGAGATTCATCAGCTTGCCGGAGCCCGTGGGACACTCCACTTTGAAGGCATCACCATAGTAGAGATAGAAATTCTGCAGCGCCCGGATGATCAGGATGTTCACCGGCATCCAGACGGGGCCGCGCCAGTTGGAGTTGCCGCCAAACATCCCCGTGTCGGATTCGCCTGGCAGGTACTGCACCCGATGCTCCTGACCGTTCACATGAAAGACGAATGGAGTCTTTTCGTGAAACTTGGAGAGCGAGCGGATGCCGTGGGGGCCGAGGAATTCATTCTCATCGAGTAGTTTGCCGAGGATCCGTCGCAGGCGCTCTGGAGTGACGAGCGCGAGCAGGCCACGTTCCCCGACCCCGAAGTGACCCGGGCCCGTGGGGTGCATCGTCTTTGCCAGCTCGGGCATTCGTCGCTGCCGCTCTCGGATGAAGGTCATCGCTATCGGCACGCGCTCTCGCTGCTCCGCCTCGATCACCGTGGTGGCGCAGAGCGGCAGCAACCCCACCATGGAACGCACGGCGAGCCGGCGTGCGCTGCCGTCGGGCAGGCGTAGGACGTCGTAATAGAAGCCGTCCTCTTCATCCCACATGGCGCCCTCGCCCGTGCGGTTCATGGCGGCGGCGATGTAATAGAAGTGCTCTACGAACTTGCACACCATGTTCTCGTAGATGGGATCCTGGGTGGCGAGCTCGACGGCGAGCTCCAGCATGTTCTGACTGAACAGCGCCATCCACGCCGTTCCATCGGCCTGCTCGAGGTGGCCCCCGGTGGGCAACGGCGCGCTGCGATCGAAGACGCCGATGTTGTCCAGCCCCAGAAAGCCGCCTTCAAATAGATTCTTGCCGGAGGGATCCTTGCGGTTGAGCCACCAGGTAAAATTGAGCAACAGCTTGTGGAAGATCGACTTCAGAAATTCGAAGTCTGCCTCGCCGCGCCGTGCCTGCTCGGTGCGATGAAGAAAGAGGCTGGCAAAGGCGTGAACGGGTGGGTTCACGTCGCTGAAGTTCCACTCGTAGGCAGGCAGCTGGCCGTTGGGGTGCAGGTAAGCGCTGCGCAGCATCAGATCCATCTGATCCTTGGCGAAGTCAGGATCCACAATCGATAGCGGCAGCGTGTGGAAGGCAAGGTCCCAGGCCGCGTACCATGGGTACTCCCACTTGTCGGGCATCGAGATGATGTCCTGGTTCAGCATGTGGAACCACTCCGAGTTCCGTGCTTGCCGATAGCCGGAATGGAGTGGGTTGGAGTGGTGCTCGTCGAGCCAATTGTCACCATCGAAGAAAAAGAACTGCTTGCTCCAGAGCATTCCGGCGAGCGCTTGGCGCAGCACGTTTGCCGCGTCTTTGCTGACGGAAGGCGGCGTGACCGCCTCGTAGAAGGCATCCGCTTCTCGCAATCGCTCCGCGAACACTGCTTCGAACGGCTTTCCGAATGGCTCCAGCTTCTGATTCGCCGGCGCCCGGCACAGGCGCAGCCGGAGGACCTGGCTCTGGCCCGCCCCGATGCTGAGCTGGTAGTGAGCCGCGACCTTGGTGCCCTCCCGGGCCGGGTTCACTGCCTCGTGCTTGCCTGCCACCACGAAATCATTGATGCCGTCCTTGGCGTAGGGGCTCTCGTTCTTCTCCGACGGGAAAAGCCGCGCGTGGTTCGTTTCATTCTCGGTGAACAGCAGCGGCACGTCGCCTTCACAGCACAGAATGAAGTCACCGAGCTCGAAATGCGCGGCGGCCACGCTGTTCGAGCCGGCAGGTGACGGCACCTGTCGCAGGCTGGGCTTTTGCGCGGCCCGGTTCGACTCGGCGATCCACGCAGACCAGTTGTCCCGGAACCACAGCGTCGGCAACAGATGCAATTGCGCCGCTTCCGGACCTCGATTCACCGCGCTGATCTTGATCAAGATATCATCGGCGCTCGCCTTGGCGTACTCGACGAAGACATCGAAGTATCGATCCCCGTCGAAGACGCCGGTGTCGATCAGCTCATACTCGAACTCGCTGCGAGACCGCCTTCGGTTCGTGCTCACCAGATCTTCGTAGGGGTACGCCGCCTGCGGGTATTTGTAGAGATACTTCATGTAAGAATGGGTCGGCGTACTATCGAGGTA